>NZ_JARAUO010000004.1:0-313353 GCF_033792105.1 Streptomyces sp. WI03-4A | reverse complement strand
CACCCAGGGCGGCACCCAGGGTGCCGGTAACGGCAACACCCAGGGCGGCACCCAGGGTGCCGGTAACGGCAACACCCAGGGCGGCACCCAGGGTGCCGGCAACGGCAACACCCAGGGCGGCACCCAGGGCGGCGGCTCCGGGAACACCCAGGGCGGCACCCAGGGCTGATCAGCTCATCACTGAAGGATCGGCGCCCCGCGGAGACACACTCCGCGGGGCACCAGCCTGCTCGCGGACGTCAGACGCTCTTGACGACCGTGCCTGCACCTTCGAGCGCGGCCACCGCGTCGGCCGGTGCCGCGGTGTCGGTGACGAGGGTGTGCAGGAGCGCAGAGGGGCCGACGTAGGCATGGGCGGTGCGGCCGAGCTTGCTGCTGTCCGTCGCGACGACGATGCGGCGGGCGGAGGCGATGATCGCCTTCTTCACCGCCGCGTCGTCGAGGTCGTACGCGGTCAGGCCCTCGGCCGCGCTCAGCCCGCAGCAGCCGACGATCGCGGTGTCGAAGCGCAGCGCGGCCAGTGAGGCGAGGGTGAGCGGGCCGGTCAGGGCCCCCTCGGCGGCGCGGGGCCGGCCGCCGGGCACCATCAGCGCGGCCGGGCCCGGGGGGTCGCTGAGCACATGGATGGCCTGCAAGGACAGGGGCATGACGGTCACGGGCCGTTGCCGCAGCAGCCGGGCCACCTCCACGCAGGTGGTACCGCTGTCCAGGACGACGGTCTCGCCGTCGGCGACGATCGAGGCCACCTCGGCCGCGATCCTGCGCTTGGCGTCGACGGCCTCACGGGACCGGAAGGCGAAGGGCGGCTCCTCGCCCCTGAGCAGCAGCGTGCGAGCCCCACCGCGGACACGTTCCAGGACCCCCTGCGCGGCCAGCCCGTCGAGGTCGCGCCGGATGGTCATCTCGGAGGCGCCGGTCAGCTCGGCGAGTTCCTGGACCGTGACACTGCCCGACTCCCTGACGGCCTGCGCGATCAGCGCGTGACGGTCTGCGTTGCTCATACGGTGATTGAACACCACCGGCCGCGATGGTCCTGCCGGCCGACGGTACGTACGTACCCGGCTGTTCCCCATGCCAGGCCCCTCGGACGTGGGGGACCGACAATGGTGCGAGATCATCGGGCCCGGCGGGGCACGGAGGAGCACAGGTGCCGGTGAGGTCGCCGTACGCGGGTACAGCGAAGCGGCAGACGGAGCCGTAGCAGTCGACCGCAGGAGGCGAGGCATGACAGGGCCGGATATGGCACTGGAGGCCATTGGGGCCGGTGCGTACGTCGTGGACGAACAGGGTCGCATCGTCGTGGCCAACGAGCGGGCCGAGCGCCTGCTGGGCCGCACCGCGGACGAACTCGTCGGCAAGGACGCCCACGACCTCCTGCACCGGGGGCCGCTCGGCCAGTCCCTGCCGGCGACACGGTGCAACATGCGGCAGGCCTTCCACGCCGGACGTCCGGCGCAGGGCAACGAGGACTACTTCGTCCGCGCCGACGGCTCGCTGCTGCCCATCTCGTGGCTCGTCACCCCGTACGGCCCCGGCGACCGCCCGTCCCACACCCTCGTCGTGTTCCACCCCGTGGAGCGCCCGGCCGCCGGGCCGGGACCGGGCGGCGCGGCCGAGCTGAGTGAGCTGGAGCGACTTGCGCTGCTGGCGGAGACCACGACTCAGCTGACCTCGACCCTGGACGTCGACGAGGCGCTGCGCCGGCTGGTCTCCCTCGTCCTGCCCAGACTGGCGGACTGGGTCGTCATCGACCTGATCACCGAACGCGACGAGGTGTGGCGTGCCTCCGTGGTCGAGGCCGACGGCGACCGGTTCGTGCACCACGCGGAGCTGGAGGGGCCGATGCCCCCGGTCCCCGAGACGTCTCCGCGGCCCCTGTCACGGGCCTTGCGCGGCGTCGCCTCCACCCTGGCCGGACCCGAGACCTATCAGGTCGCCCCGGATTCCGGCATCGCGGTCGAGCAGCGCCACCTCTTCGACGCCTCCGGTATGCATTCCGCCGCCATCGCGCCCATCAGAGGCGCCCGGGAGGTGCTGGGGGCGATGACCCTGGGCCGTACCCGGAAGCCGGGGAACTACACCGTCGCCGACCTGCCGCTGTTCGAGGACATCGCGCGCCGGGCCGGACTCGCGCTGGACAACGCCCGCCTCTACCAGCGCCAGCGCAAGGTCGCCGAGACGATGCAGAACCACCTGCTGCCGCAGATGCCGCGGGTACCCGGACTGCACATGACCGTCCGCTACCTGCCCGCCCCCGACGCCTCGCAGGTCGGCGGTGACTGGTACGACGCCTTCACGCTGTCCGACGGCGCCACCGCCCTGGCCGTCGGGGACGTCGTCGGCCACGACCTGGAGGCCGCCGCCGGCATGGCCCAGCTGCGGAACATGCTGCGCGCCTACGCCTGGGGCCACCACGA
The DNA here is from genome assembly GCF_033792105.1 of Streptomyces sp. WI03-4A. Lineage (NCBI taxonomy): Bacteria > Bacillati > Actinomycetota > Actinomycetes > Kitasatosporales > Streptomycetaceae > Streptomyces > Streptomyces sp. WI03-4A. The sequence continues at coordinate 310,936 of NZ_JARAUO010000004.1, read as the reverse complement.
GCCCCCCAGCCGGATCGTCGAGCGCCTCGACGAGGCGATCATGCCCATCACCGACGTCGCCATGGCCACGCTCATCCTGGCCCGCATCACCCGCGACGACGGGCAGTGGCGACTGACCTGGACCAACGCGGGCCACCCGCCGCCCCTGCTCGTCACCCGCGACGGACTGGCCGAATACCTCACCGAAGGCCACGGTCTGCTGCTGGGCACCGGGGTCCACACCACCCGGCGCGACGCGACGGTGCCGCTGCCACCGGGCAGCACCGTCCTGCTGTACACCGACGGCCTCGTGGAGGTCCCCGGCCGCACGCTCGACGACGGCCTGAACCGCCTGCGGCAGCACGCCGCCGCCCTGGCCCACCGCCCGCTGTCGTCCTTCACCGACCAGCTCCTCGAACGCGTCCACCCACCCGGCCACGACGACGTCGCCCTGCTCGCCCTCCGGATCCCGTCGTAGCCGAGCCGAGCCGCGGCGCCGCCGGCCCCCCGCACTGCGCCGACCGGAGCGCCCCGGAGCCCGCAATGCCTCAGGAACGCTCTGGCCCGCCATGACCGCGGCGGTGACCGGCCTGGCCTGGCTCTACTGGGCGGCCGGCGGCCCCCTGGGTATCACCCGCCCGCGACGAGCGTCCGGCCGGCTGGCACATCATCGTCGGGGTCAGCGCCTGCCGGGCCCTGGTCACAGCCGCCGCTGCAGCGGCTCTCGTCAGGCGCCGGGCGACGCGGCTTCCCTATGCACTCCTGCTCGCGCTCGGCTGGCTGGGTTCGGGCTCCATGTTCGCCTGGAGGGGCTGGCGGCTGCCGGCCACTGTGTACGTCGCGCTGGCGCACCAGAGCGACGTCGTCTACCCGGAGAACGTCGGCCGTGGCCCTGCACGCCACGGCCGTACTGACTGACCGGAGCGGGAATCATACGGACGCTGGTACGGGGCGACCGTGACCGGACGAGCCCGTCCGCCGCCGGCCGCCGTCCCGTCGGCCGGCCCGCGTGAGCCGGGGTCCCTCACCGAAGGGCGCCAGACGACCGCCGGCGCGCCTGCCGGCCGGCGGTCAGGATGCGTTCAGGGGTCCGGTGGCACGGTCGCTGACCATGACCTTCGAGATGTCCAAGCCATCCGCGATCCCCGGGAGCGGCGAGCCCGCCACTCCCGCCGCGCGCCGCCCGCGCTGGAACAAGGTGCCGGAAGTCACCGCCTACTTCTGGATCATCAAGGTGCTGTGCACCACGGTCGGCGAGACCGCTGCCGACCTGCTGAACGAGAAGGCCGGCCTCGGCCTGACCGGTGTGTCGGTGCTCATGAGCGCGCTGCTGGCGGTGGTCCTCGTGGTGCAGTTCCGCACGAGGACGTACCGGCCGGGCGTGTACTGGCTCGCCGTGGCTCTGATCAGCGTCGTAGGCACCCTGATCAGCGACAACCTCACCGACAACTTGGGCGTGCCGCTGGAGACCAGCACGACGGTCTTCGCCGTCTTCCTGGCCGTCGTGTTCGCCGTCTGGTACCGGCGCGAACGCACCCTGTCCATCCACCACATCGACACCACGAGCCGCGAGTCCTTCTACTGGCTCGCGGTGCTGTTCACCTTCGCCCTGGGCACCGCCGCCGGTGACCTCGTCTCCGAACGCATGGACCTCGGGTACTGGCTGTCCGCCGTGCTGTTCGCGGCGGCCATCGCCGCCGTGGCCGTCGCACACTTCGCCCTCGGCCTGAACGCGGTGTGGAGCTTCTGGATCGCCTACGTCCTCACCCGCCCCCTCGGCGCGTCCATCGGCGACTACCTCTCGCAGCCGACGGGCGACGGTGGCGTCGGCCTGGGCACCGTGGTCACCAGCGCCCTGTTCCTCACCGTCATCCTTGCCCTGGTGGTCTACCTGGCCGTGACACGCAAGGACGTCACCGATCCGGAACAGGCCGCCCGGTACGCGGCCTGACCTGCCGACTCGTCCGACCGGGGCGGCCCGGACAGGCAGCGCCCGAGAGGGCTAGGGTGCTCATCGACCTGATCAACATTTTTCATATGGGGGTCGAGCGGCGTGAGCACGATTCTGTTCAACGTCACCACAGCGGCACTGCTGGTGCTGATGTTCAAGGCCGGCGTACTGCTCGTGGGCGAGGAGACGATCCGACGGCGGCCCTTTCCCTGGGCGGCCGCCGCTCTCACCGCCGTGGCGGTCGGAGCGGTGCTGCTCCAGGTGGTGTGGTCGGGTGCGATGGACGCACTGGACAGCGATCCCCGCAGGACCGGCTGGTGGCGCGTGGTGACGTCGGTGTTCATGCAGAACGGCGGCGTCCTCGGGGGCGCCTGGAACATCCTCACCCTCGCCGCGATCGCGGCACTGGCCCAGTGGTTCTGGCACTGGCCGCTGATGCTCGCGCTGTTCGCCGCCGGCATCCTGCTGCCCCAGCACATCGACGCCCTCTTCGGGGAGACCGCCCGCAGCACCGACCCGCGCGATTTCGCCGGCAGTTCCGGCGCGACCTACTTCCTCGCCGCCACCCTCGCGGCAGGCGTCATCCTGACCAGCACCGCCACCAAGGACCGCCTGCTCGCGGCGAGTGTCCCCGCGGCCGGCCTCGCCATGTGGCTCGCGCAGGACAACGGCCACGGCCTCGTGGCCTGTTACGGCTTCGCCCTCGGCCTGGCCGTCCTGACGCTCACCCGCCGCCTGACCCCCGGCCTGGTACCCGGCGACGGCTGAGCCCTCCCGGGAGGCGGCAGCGCAGCACGCACCCACAGACCGGTCCTGACCCCGCAGGTGGCCTCGATCAGCGCGGAGGGACCGACGACCACACGCCGAACCACTGCTCGGCGCCGTACTCCACGTAACGTCGCACCTCGCTGAACCCCAGCTTCGCCGCGAGGCGCATCGAGCGTTCGTTGGCGGTCCGGGTGGCGAGCTCGACCGGCTCACCGGGAAGCGCGTCGGCGAACCAGCCGAGCGCCGCCGCACACGCCTCGGCGGCGTACCCATGTCCCCATGCCTCCGGCAGGAGCAGGTAGCCGAGTTCGGCCTCCCCGGCGTCGGGACGGACCTTGCTCCGACGCTCCGCGTCACGCCGGTTGAGCTCGATCACGCCGATCATCGTCCCGCCGAGCTCGATCACGAAGAGGCCGCGACGCCGGCCGGGCACCTCGGGCACCAGGCGTTCGAGTTCATCGCGCGGTCGAGAGCCACCGGTGTAGGCGCCCACCTCCGGTGACGCGAACAACTCGACGAACCCCGCCCGGTCCCGGACCTCGGACTCACGAAGCACGAGCCGTTCGGTCCGTATCGGGGCAGGCGGCCAGGCGACGCGTCCCAGTTCAGTCATGGCGGCCAACGTAGCCGACTCCTGCGAGAGTTGCCCGGCCCCACCGAACCCCGCCCGGGCACTCGTCGAGTGGGGCCGACGCTCAGGTCCGCTAGCCCGGGCGGCACCACCGCCCGCCGGTAGCGTGCTGCCTGCCGGCGATCGACCGCTGACGGGGGGGCAGGGCCGGCGCAACCCTCGGGGGGGCAGGAGACCGTCAGCGACCCTCGGCGATCCTCACTGATCACCGTCACGCAGCGCCTTGTCGATCTGTCCCAGCGCGCTGGTCAGGTGCGCGTAGTCCTCGGCGGCCAGCGGCTTGACGAAGTACTCCTCCACCACGCGGCTGTGGACGGCCGCGGCACGCAGGAAGGCCGCACGGCCCTCGGCGGTCGGCTGGACGAACGCGACCCTCCGGTCTCCGGGCGAGGCGAGGCGCTGCACCAGGCCGGCGTCCTCCATGCGGTCGATCAAGCGGGTGGTGCCGCTGCTGGTGAGGGTGAGGTCGTCGGCGAGCTGCCGCTGGGAGACCTCCTCGTCGGGACGCCGGCAGAGCCGGATGAGCACCTCCAGCATGGTGTGGCTGATCCCGCACTCCTGCCGCAGGGCTGTGTCGATCCGCTGTTCCAGTCGGGTGGCGGACTTGATCAGCAGGCCGAAGTCCTGGACGAGCCGGCTGTTGGCGGCTCGGGCCGCGAGGTCGTCGTGCTGAGGCGTGGCGTTCATCGTCGCTGAGTTTACTGCCACCTCATCTACTGCTGTCTCAATCTCTGAGCAGTCAATTGCTGAGTAGTCAGCTAATCCCTAGGGTGGGGTCACGCGCCGACGAAGCAGAGGGAGAGGAGCAAGCCGTGGAGCTGCAGCACTGGCTGGGCCGGGCCACGCACGCGATACAGGACTGGGCCGGGACCTTCGGCCCCTACCAGCCTCACCCGGCACTACAGGTGGACGACGACCGATTCGCCACGGTCTTCGAGGAGTTCACCGGGCGACTGAAGGACAACTACCCCTTCTTCCACCCCCGTTACGCGGGCCAGATGCTCAAGCCGCCCCACCCCGCGGCCGTCGTGGGCTACCTCACCGCGATGCTGATCAACCCGAACAACCACGCCCTGGACGGCGGCCCCGCCACCGCTGCGATGGAGCGTGAGGCCGTCCAGCAACTGGCCGCGATGTTCGGCTACGACACCCACCTCGGCCATCTCACCACCAGCGGCACGATCGCCAACCTGGAAGCCCTGTTCGTCGCCCGCGAGCTGCACCCGGGGAAGGGCGTCGCCTACAGCACCGAGGCCCACTACACCCACGGCCGGATGTGCGGGGTCCTGGGCGTGGAGGGGTTCCCCGTACCCACCGACGACCTCGGCCGCATGGACCTCGCCGCGCTGGAGGAACTGCTGCGCGGCGGCAGGGTCGGCACCGTCGTGCTCACCGCAGGAACCACCGGCCTCGGCGCCGTCGAACCGGTCCACGAAGCCCTCGCCCTGCGCGAACGCCACGGCGTCCGGATCCACGTCGACGCCGCCTACGGCGGGTTCTTCACCCTGCTGGCCGGGGCGGAGGGCCCCGAGGGGCTGCCGGCCGAACCCTGGCGAGCCGTGGCCCAGGCCGATTCCATAGTGGTGGACCCGCACAAGCACGGTCTTCAGCCCTACGGCTGCGGCGCCGTCCTCTTCCGCGACCCCACCGTCGGCCGCTTCTACCTGCACGATTCGCCGTACACGTACTTCACCTCCGACGAGCTGCACCTGGGCGAGATCAGCCTGGAGTGCTCCCGTGCCGGCGCGGCCGCCGCCGCACTGTGGCTCACCTTCCAGTTGCTGCCGCCCACCCGCGACGGACTGGGGCGGGTACTGGCGGCCGGCCGGCGTGCCGCCCTGCACTGGGCCGAGCTGATCGAGCGGTCCGAGCACCTGGAGCTCTACCAGGCCCCGCAGCTCGACATCGTCAGCTACTTCCCGAAGGCCGGCCGGACGGCTCTCTCGGAGATCGACGCCGCCAGCAATCGCATCCTGCAGGAAGGCATGAACGACGGCCAGGACCCGGTCTTCCTCAGCACACTTCGCGTCGACGCCGACCGCTTCGCCGCCCTGCACCCCAAGGTCGTCACGGACGCCGACGGAGCACGCATCCTGCGCAGCGTCCTGATGAAGCCGGAATCCGAGACCTACGTGGAGCGCCTGCACGAGCGTCTGGAACAACTCGCCCGGGCCTGACCGCCATACGGTGCCGGGCGGGTGATGCGCCTCAGGTCGTACGGGCGTGATGCGCCTCAGGTAGTGCGGGCGTTGAAGTGGGCCTGTTCTCTCCGACGGGCCAACGACCGGCTGACCCGCACCTCCGCCGGTGGTGGACCGCCGCTCATCGCCTGAGATACGGCGGGGGCCGCCGGAAGCATGCGCTCCGGCGGCCCCTGGGGGTGTGCGTGGATTACGGCAGTGGCGTCATCATCTGCTCGTTGACCGTCTTGAACGTGTCGGCGATGATGCGGTCCGCCGTGTAGGCGATGTCCTCCGCGGCTTGCTTGGCGCCGGTCTGCGTCGCGCCCGTGACGGCGCCCTGCGTGTTGCCCGTGCCGCTCTGGGTTCCGCCCTGCGTGTTGCGGGTCCCGCTCTGCGTGCCGCCCTGGGTGTTGTTGGTGCCACCCTGCGTCCCGCCCTGGGTGTCCGTGTTGTGGGCACCGCCCTGGGTCCCGCCCTGGACGTTGCCGGTGCCGCCCTGCGCGCCGCCCTGGGTGTTCTTGGTGCCGCCCAGCATGGCGCTGTTCACGTTGCCGGTGCCGCCCTGGGTGATCCCGGCCCCGCCCTGCGTTCCGCCCGGGCCATTTCCAATATGAATATTATTGGTGTTGCCCTTCCCCTCGTTGGTGATATCCCCGTAAAAGCCGTTGTTAATGATAACGGTGCCCGCGACGGGGAGCGCGGTATCGCGGTGGGAATGTGCGGACGCCTGGCCTGCTGCGGTGCCGGTCAGCGTCATGGCGGCGGCGAAAGACAGAATGGTGTAGACGCCGGCTCGTTTCACGGACAGTCCTTTCGTGCGGTGAATAGGAGATACGAATTCCTTGCGGTCCAAAATGTCGCAACATCGCACTCCAAAACCACTCCGACACGGACGGTGTCACCCGTACAGAGCGCCTGGGCCGCGGCATCGACGCATCCCGGCATCGACGCACCCGCGGGGGCGGCCGCACGGCGGCACGCCCCCGCGGGGATGCTCGGACGCTCAGCCGCGCACGATGTTCTGAGCCTGCGGTCCCCTCTGCCCCTGTCCGATCTCGAAGGTGACGTGCTCGCCCTCGGTGAGCTCCCGGTATCCGCTGCCCTGGATCTCGGAGTAGTGCGCGAAGACGTCCGGGCCACCTCCGTCCTGGGCGATGAAGCCGTATCCCTTCTCGGAGTTGAACCACTTCACGGTGCCGCTGGCCATCGATCGATCCTTCGCTCATGCCGGGAGCGCCCCTTGCCTCGGGCCCGCTCCGGCTCCGTTTGCAGCAGGAGCCGACATCGTTCTACCCGAGGCGCCGCGGCCTGTCCGCCTCAGCGGACGGCGTGGCGCGGGGAAGGGCCCGGGTTGGGCTCCGGTGAGGCGTTCCGCCGGGGCGCTGCTTGAAGCCACCGCAGACGGGAACCAGTGCCGCCATGGCTGTTGACCACACCCGAGCCCCCGTTCTGGAAGCACTCGTCGAGTACCGTCGCAGCGGGCAGCTGTCCTTCACCCCGCCCGGGCACAAGCAGGCCCACGGCGCCGATCCGGCGGTGCGGGACGTGCTGGGGGACGCCGTGTTCCTCGGCGACGTGCTGGCCTCGGGCGGCCTCGACGACCGGCTCACCCGTGGGAAAGTGCTGGAACGGGCCGAGCGGTTGATGGCGGACGCCGTCCACGCCGAGCACACGTTCTTCACGACGTGCGGCAGCTCGCTGTCGGTCAAGGCGGCGATGCTGGCGGTCGCCGGACCGCACGAGAAACTGCTGATCGGCAGGGACGCCCACAAGTCGGTCGTGTCCGGGTTGGTGCTGGCCGGAATCGAGCCCGTCTGGGTCGAACCTCGCTGGGACGCGGAGCGGTCCCTCGCCCACCCGCCGGCGGCCGCCGACTTCGAGGCGGCCTTCCGGGCCCACCCGGAGGCGAAGGGCGCGCTGATCACCAGTCCTACTCCGTACGGCGCCTGCGCCGACCTGCGGTCGGTCGCCGACGTCTGCCACCGGCGCGGTCTGCCGCTCATCGTCGACGAGGCATGGGGCGCCCATCTGCCCTTCCATCCGGCCCTGCCGTCGTGGGCGATGGACGCGGGCGCCGACATCTGCGTCACCAGCATCCACAAGATGGGCAGCGGCCTGGAGCAGGGTTCCGTCTTCCACCTCCAGGGTGACCTCGTGCCGCCGGAGCTGCTGAAGACGCGGTCCGACCTGCTCAGCACCACCAGCCCCTCCGTCCTGATCTACGCGGGACTGGACGGCTGGCGCCGTCAGATGGCCCTGCGCGGCCCCGAGCTCATGGGCACCGCGATCGACCTCGCGGCAGAGGCCCGGTCGGCCATCGAAGAGATCGACGGCCTGCACGTCAACGACCGCGACGACTTCTGCGGACCAGGGCGAGCGGACGACTTCGATCCGCTACCGGTGATCATGGACGTATCGGCCCTGGACATCACCGGGTACCAGGCCGCCGACTGGCTGCGCGCCCATCGCGGGCTCGACGCGCACCTGGTGGACCACCGCCGTATCAGCGCCCAGATCACTCATGGGGACGACCCCGAGACGGCCGCCGAACTGGTCGGCGCCCTGAAGGCACTGGCGCAGGCCGCCGTCGGCATGGCACCCGGCCCGCGGGTGGACGTGCCCCCGCCGGGCGACCTGCGGATGGAGCAGGCCCGGCTGCCCCGGGACGCGTTCTTCGGGCCGGCGGAGCACGTACCGGTGGACGAGGCGGTGGGCCGTGTCGCGGCAGAAATGATCACCCCGTACCCGCCCGGCATCCCCGCCGTCCTGCCCGGCGAACGCCTCACCGAACCGGTACTGCGCTACCTGACCACCGGCAGGGAGGCGGGCATGAACCTGCCCGACGCCACCGACCCGAGCCTGGGCACGGTCAGGGTGGCCGCCTCGGCGGACGCCTGACGCGGCAGCCCGCCGAAGCGACTGCCCTCTGTCCTGCCGGGTGTGCGCCCAGGCGCTCAGGTGACGGCGAACCCGATGCTGACCGCGTTGGCGACGAGGTAGATCACGGTGGTGGTGATGGCCACGACCGTGTTGGTGCGCCGGACCAGGGCTCTCCTCTCGGTCTTGGACCAGCTCCACAGGATGTACGTCGTGCAGCCCACGCCGACCAGCGTGTACAGGAGGGTGGCCAGGTGGATCTGGTCGACCAGGGTGACGCCGAAGGAGGTGCCGGTGAGGCTGACGGCCCGCATGCTGACGACGACGCTGAAGAGGGAGGCGCCGAGAATGCCGAAACGCGCGCCGAGGACGGTGAGGAATTCGGGGGCCCAGATCCAGTAGGAGATGAAGGAGATCAGAAAACCGACGTAGGCGGGCCAGGCCTGTCGGATGAAGCCGGCCAGGTCGTCGCGTTCGAGCTTGAGGGCGATGACGAACTGGCTGTACTCGCTGTTCTTGCCGTGCGTGATACGTGGGTCGCCGAAAGAGGTCTGGTAGGTGTGGGTGACCACTCGGACGCCAAAGTCCTTGATCTTGAACCCTTCGAGGTTGATGGCGTGGTCATAGCCTGAGTCCGCGGTGTCGGCGGTGTAGCCGAACTGGGCGGAATTGAATTCCGAGTCCTCCACCTGGATCCGGACGTCCTGGCGGTCGAACGGATATTCGCTGAGGTCGAACTGCTGGCGGAACGTGCCGGAGACCTTCACCTGGGACCAGTACTCGTTGCCGACCTTCTCCACGGACCTGTCGCTCTGGGTGACCGTCGTGGCGTTGACGAACTCCAGACGGCGGGTGGCGTCGAGCGTGGCGCTCGGACACACGCTCCACAGCCAGAAGTCGGCGTTGATGGTCCGCGGGGAGACGTCCAGGCCGTAGAGGTCGGTGACATACGCGCCGACGCGGCAGGTGGGCGCGGCTGCGGCCGGGGAGACCGACAGTCCCGAAAGGGCCGTCAGCGCGACGGTGGAGAGCAAAAGGACGACCAGCCGCCGACGCACCCGGCCAGAGCATGGACGGTCGGACTTTCCCATGGCCTCAAAGTAGCTGAGCGTACCGAGTGATTTTCGGGATGACACACGCGCGGGAACCCCGAATTCGCGGGGCCGCCGGCCGAACGCCGGCGTCCTCCGGCCGGTGGGCCGATCGGGCGATGCGGGAGCCGCGGTGCTTTCCGGAGTCTGAAGACACCGAGGCACACCGGGGCACCTCCCCGAATGCCGAATGTCCCGAGGCGAAGGAGACAGATGATGATTCGCGACCGGCTGCGTATCTGGTGGAACACATATGGCCGAAGGAGCGGCGCGGCCCTGCGCGCCCGACCGCCGGCGCATGTCCCCTTGGTGTCCCCGCACCACTGAGGCGGGCGCCGCACCGCGGTCGCCGAGGCACACGGCACCGCCCACCCGAATGCTCCGAATGCCCGGAAGGCTCGCCGTCCCGCAGCCGAGGTGGATTACTGCCATGTGTGACCGCGATCCCCGAGCCGTCGTCCCCCGCGGACGCCCTGCTGAGGGCGGGCCGCTTCTTCACGAGGCGCCAGGTGTCGCCCGGCCAGCGGGCGGTCTTCCTGGAGGGGGCCGCGAGGGTGACGTCTTCTACCGCGACCGCTGGAGCCACGACACGGTCCGTCATCGGCCACGTCATCGGCCTGCTGATCCCCGAGAGCTGGACCAGCCGGGCGGGTCTGAGCGAGCACGCCTACCACGAGCGGGCCATCGCCTTGGGCACACAACTACCGCGAGACCGTCTCACCCTGGTTCCGGCCCGCCTGACCCCGTCAGGAGCCCGCGTCCACGTCCACACGTGCGACGAAGCCCGGCTGCCGGTCGGAATGCTGCGCATATGCCAAGGGCTGTTCCAAGTGGCATAACTCTACGCACTTGCTAGGCTACGCATTGTGTTCGGTGCGTCTGGAACGAAGACCACCGCCCTCTTCCCGTCCCGCTGAGACCGGGGCGTGCTCCTCTTCGCGCTTGCGCGTTCATGCGCAGCCCCCCACAAAGGAAGGCAGGTTCCGTCATGCCTGTTGACGACCACTCGGCCGCCCCGTTCACGCTCGACCCGGAAAGCCTCGCCAAACTGGACGCGATGCGCGACGCGATGCTCGACCCGTCGCCGCGGCGCATCGGAAAGCTCGACCAGTGGGGCCTGGCCGACACCTACGAGGTGTACGCGGAGATCGCCGAGTACCGGGAGCTCCCGATCACCATGTCGGACGGGACGCAGATCGACGCGGCGCTCAGCGTCCCCCGCCACCTCGCACCCGGCCAGGGCTGTCCCACGATCCTCATGCCCGCCCCGCTCGTCGACATCGGCCGCAGAGCCTATCTCGGGATGTTCCCGCGCTGGGCCCTGGGCGGCTACGCCGTCCTGGCCTACAGTCAGCGGGGCCTGGCCGAGTCCGGGGGCGACATCCAGGTCGCCGGCCCCCGGGACGTCGCCGACGGCGTCGAGATCCTCGAGTGGCTGGCCGGGACGCAAGGTGTCGACGCCGACCGGATCGGCTGCTTCGGCGCGTCCTACGGCGCCGGAACCAGCCTGCTGCTGGCTGCCGAGGACAAGCGGGTCAAGGCCGTGGCCGGCGCCAGCGCCTGGGGAGACCTGCTGGCCTCGCTGTACCAGAACGACACCCGGCACATCCAGGCCTTCGAGGCGCTGGTGAAACTCTTCAACGAGGAGCGGTGCTCGAAGGAGTTCCGCAAGATCATCGACAAGATCCGCAGCAACGTCATCGACGACGAGGTCAAGGAGTTCGCCCGGGTCCGCTCACCGAGGCACCACCTGAAGGAGTACGGCGCGGACTTGCCGATCCTGATGACGACCTACTGGCACGAGACCATCTTCTCGGTGCCGGCGGTCGTGGACTTCTTCAACCACCTGCAGGGCCCGAAGTCGCTGCTCGTCCAGATCGGTGACCACGGAAACGGCGAACTGGCCGGGATGCTGGGCCTGATCTCCAAGCCGACCGAGATGACCTACCGCTGGATGGACCACCACCTCGGTGGCAGTGCGGGCGACGGAGCCAAGCCGCAGTTCGGAGTGCGCTCGGAGTACATGCACAACCTCCTCTCCGACGTGTCCCATCCCAAGTGGGAGGCCTACCTCCTGCCCCGCAAGCGGTTCCACCTCGCCGCCGCGCCCTCGGGCCGACCCGACGCGCCCATGTCCCAGGGGCAACCGCAGCCCGGCTGGACCCGCTCCCTGCAGACCACCGGCCAGGAAACCGAAGCCGTCGCCGCCCCGCAGCTGATCAAGACGGGTATGGCGGAGCGCATGGGCATGCCCCACCTCTACCGGACCGCCGGCATCGACCGTGACCAGGTCCTGATCTGGACCTCGACGCCCCTGGACCAACCGATGCGTGTCCAGGGCGAACTGGAGCTCCGGGTGACCGTCAAGCCCACGGCAAGGAACGCCACCATCGTGGCCTACCTGATGGACTGCGACCCGGCGACCGGCAACGCCGCCATCATCACCCACGCCCCGTACACCCTCACCGGCCGGCAGGCCGACAAGGCCACCACGGTGACCTTCCCGCTGCAGCCCGCCCACTACGTGCTGCGCCAGGGCCGCCAGCTCCAGCTGATCATCGGCTCGCACGACCGGTTGTTCGCCGACGCCAACACCACGCCGTCCACCATCGAGATCTCCTCGCCGCAGGGCGCCGAGTCCTACGTCGACATCCCGCTGGGCCCCCTGGCGTAGCAGGCGACGGCGTCGCCCCGGCCCGTCACCGGTCGAGCCCTGTGCCTGCCGCGGTCAGCGACTGGCCGCACAGGGACAGGGCTCATGGCTGAGGATGCGGACGTGCGGCCTAGGGGCGCTGGCGCATGTCCAGACTGCAGCGCAGCCGGACGCCCAACTGTCCGGGAGCGCGGTTGGTGCGTTCCACGGCGGTCGTCGCCCACATCGCGGCGAGCGCGGCGACGAAGGCGAACGCCGTCTGGTCGTCGGCGGCCGTGATGTCGACAACGATCAGGCCCGGCTCCGGCACGTGAACCTCGTTGATCACTTCCATGCACCTCACGACGCTCGGACGTGTCGCACGGGTTCGCGTCGCTTCCGCAGTTCACCCGAGCGGCGCACACGAGGTTCCGCGCGCCGCGATGAGTCCCGCGGTGTCCGGCGGTCGTACTGTCGAACCCGTACCCGTCACCAAAGGGGACTCGCGATGCGCAGCGTGACCTATTCGATGAGCGTCTCACTCGACGGCTACATCGTCGGACCGGACGGCGGCTTCAACTGGTCGGTGCCCGACGAGGAGGTCTTCCGCCTCGCCACGGACGAGGTGCGACAGCTCGGTGTCCACCTGCTGGGACGACGGCTGTACGAGACGATGCTGTACTGGGAGACCGCCGACGAGGACCCCGCGATGGACTTCTCGACGCGCGAGTTCGCCACGATCTGGAAGTCACTCCCCAAGGTGGTGTTCTCCACCACCTTGCCGGCGGTCCAGGGCAACGCACGGCTGGCCTCCGGCGGCCTGGCGGAGGAGATCGAGCGATTGCGAGCCGAGCCGGGAGAGGGTGACATCGCGATCGGCGGCGCGACTCTCGCCGCCGAGGTGGCCGCGGCGGGGCTGATCGACGAGTACCGGGCCAGGGTCTACCCGGTGCTGGTCGGCGGCGGTATCCCGTTCTTCCCACGGCACGAGCGCCGAGTGGACCTCGAACTCGTCGAAACCCGCGCTTTCGGTTCCGGAGTCGCCTACCTCCGCCACCGCGTGGCGCGCTGACCGGCTCGGCGCCCGCCACGGATCGCCCCGTGGCCAAGACCTCAGTGGGTGCGGAGGAGAGCGAGGGCGGTGGTGACCGTCGTGAGGGCGGTGCCGATGCCGAGGGTCCAGGCGAGGCAGCGGCGGCGCAGTTGCCGGTAGCGGTGCTCGTACTCGGCGCGGATCTGGATGCAGCGGCCGGCGATGTGTTCGAGGTCGGTGCGGGCACGTTGGAGGCTGTCGGCGGTGTAGGCCTGTTCGATGGCGACCCGTTGGGATGTGGTAAGCCAGTCCAGAGGCGCCGTGAACTCACGTGCCCGCTGCTCGGATTCCGTGATCCTGGCCTGCCAGAGGAGATAGCCCTCGACCTGGTTGCTGAGGACTTTTCCCGCGTTCGGATGGGGTGGGCCGGCCTTCTCGGGGCCGGGCTCCGACGGGTGGTGGCCGGGATGGGGGTTTCGGCCGTTCATCGGAGTCCGGGGCCGGAGTTCTGGGCGCCGGCCGGAAGGTGGCCCTCGTGTTCGTTCATCGCGATGTCGGGGTGGTGGAGGTCGAAGGCGGGGGATTCGCTGCGGACGCGGGGCAGGGTGAGGAAGTTGTGGCGCGGCGGCGGGCAGGAGGTCGCCCACTCCAGCGAACGGCCGTAGCCCCACGGGTCGTCCACGCCGACCGGCTTGCCGTACTTGGCCGTCTTCCACACGTTGTAGAGGAAGGGGAGCATCGACAGGCCGAGGAGGAAGGAGCTGATGGTGGAGATGGTGTTCAGCGTGGTGAAGCCGTCTGCGGCGAGATAGTCGGCGTAACGGCGGGGCATGCCTTCGGCGCCGAGCCAGTGCTGGACCAGGAACGTGCCGTGGAAGCCGACGAACAGCGTCCAGAAGGTCATCTTGCCGAGTCGTTCGTCGAGCATCTTGCCGGTCATCTTCGGCCACCAGAAGTGGAAGCCGGAGAACATCGCGAACACGACGGTCCCGAAGACGACGTAATGGAAGTGCGCCACCACGAAGTACGAGTCGGAGACGTGGAAGTCCAGCGGCGGCGAAGCCAGGATGACACCGGTCAGGCCGCCGAACAGGAAGGTGACGAGAAAGCCTGCGGCCCACAGCATGGGTGTCTCGAAGGACAAGGAGCCCTGCCACATGGTGCCGATCCAGTTGAAGAACTTCACGCCGGTGGGTACGGCGATGAGGAACGTCATGAAGGAGAAGAACGGCAGCAGCACGGCACCGGTCACGAACATGTGATGCGCCCACACCGTCACGGACAATCCGGCGATCGAGATGGTCGCCGCGACGAGGCCCATGTATCCGAAGATCGGCTTGCGGGAGAAGACCGGGATGACCTCGGTGACGATTCCGAAGAACGGCAGCGCGATGATGTACACCTCTGGATGGCCGAAGAACCAGAAGAGGTGCTGCCACAAGATCGCTCCGCCGTTGGCCGCGTCGTACACGTGGGCGCCGAGGATGCGATCCGCTGCCAGGGCGAACAGTGCGGCGGCCAGCACCGGGAAAGCGAACAGGACCAGGACCGCGGTCAGCAGCACGTTCCAGGTGAAGATCGGCATGCGGAACATCGTCATGCCCGGTGCGCGCATGCAGATGATCGTGGTGATGAAGTTGACCGCACCGAGGATGGTGCCGAAGCCCGAGAAGGCCAACCCCAGGATCCACATGTTCGGCCCGAAGCCAGGCGACCGTACAGCGTCCGACAAGGGGGTGTACGCGAACCAGCCGAAGTCCGCCGCACCTTGCGGCGTGATGAAGCCGCCCACCGCGATCAGCGAACCGAACAAGTAGAACCAGTAGGCCAACATGTTCAGCCGGGGAAACGCGACGTCGGGGGCGCCGATCTGCAGCGGCATGATCCAGTTGGTGAAGCCGGCGAAGAGCGGGGTGGCGAACATCAGCAGCATGATCGTGCCGTGCATCGTGAACAGCTGGTTGTACTGCTCCTTGGAGACGATCTGCAGGCCGGGGCGAGCGAGCTCGGCGCGGATCAGCAGCGCCATCACGCCGCCGACCAGGAAGAAGATGAACGACGTCGTCAGATACAGCGTGCCGATCGTCTTGTGGTCGGTGGTCGTCAGCCACTTCACCACGACGTTGCCGGGCTGCTTGCGCCTGAGGGGTAGCTCGTCGGCGTAGGTGTCCTCGGCTGGCGCGGAGCCCTGAGGTTCGTTGAGGATGCTCACAGGTGGTCCGTCTCCCGAGAGGTATGCGTTCCGCTCGCGCCGTCGCGCCGGTCACCGGCCATCCTCGCGGTGCGAGGGCCGGACGAGGGGCGCTGAGCGGTCCGGGCGCGGCCGATCGCATGACGGATGCACTCGGATGGAGCAGTGCGGGCGCGTCGCGCACGGGGTACGGGGCCGATAGCCTCGGCGTTGCCATCGGCCAACGGGGGAGGGGCTCGAGTATGCAGGGGCAGGACTGGACCGAACGTGCGGATGAGCTGTTCGAAGCGGCGATGTTCCGCGGGGACGCGTCCGCGCTGGACAGGTCCGATGACATGCTGGACGCGGTCGAGGCGCCGCTCTCCATGGCGCGAGGCAAGGTACTGCACGTGCGCTTCCTGAACGACCACGTGGAGGACAGCCAGGAACTGGTGCTGTTCGAGCGCGCGGCCGAGTTGTACCAGCGTCTGGGAGACGCGTCGGGTGAGGCGGACGCGTTGTTCTGGGTCGGCTGCTGGCACCAGGTGGTCAAGGGCGACGACGCCGTCGGCAGGCCATGCTTCGAGCGGTCGTACGCGCTGGCGAAATCCGTCGACGACCGCATGACGATGTCCTATGCGGTCCGCCACCTGGGCTTCGCCGACAAGAACGCGGGCGACTTCGAGCAGGCCCGCGACCGGTTGGCCGAATCGGTGACCCTGCGCCGCGAGCTCGGTTTCGGGCCCGGGGAAGCGGCCGGCCTGGTGGCGCTGGCCTACCTCGCGGCCGAAACGGGTGACCCCGCAACGGCGTCCCGCCACCTCGACGAGGCCCAGTCGGTCGCCGAGAGCTGCGATGCCAAGACCGTGCTGGGGTGGATCGAGCAGGCCCACACGCACATTCGCTCCTAATGAACCACGCCGGCGGCGAGCCGGGAACGGCAGTCGGTCGTGGATGCCCGAGGAGCAGCCGCACGGCGCGGCCGCCGAACTCGGCCGCGCCGCAATCCCGCTGGCGACCAGTCCTCAGCCGAGCAGGGTCTCGCCGATCCCGGAACCGGGCGCGACGCCGTAGTCCTTGGGGCCGAACACGCTGACGTCGCGGGTGCTCAGTCCGGTGCTGGTGCCCCGCAGCTGCCAGACGGCACCGCTGCCCTGGTTGTGGTAGGAGTCCTCATCGGGGGCTGAGGCGGCGAGGTCCGCCTTGCCGTCGCCGTTGAGGTCGGCGAGACGGACCTGGGAGCCGAACACGTCGTTGTTCTCGGTGCTGCCGGGGACGCCGGAAGTGGCCTGTGAGTAGCGTGCCGCGCCGGTGGTGGTCAGGCCGTGGGCACCACCGCGCAGCACGAGGACGTCACCGGCCCTCCTGGTCCGTCCGAAGGACTCGTAGGGGACGCCGATCGCGAGTTCGGCGCGGTGGTCGCCGGTGATGTCGGCGATGGACAGGGACGCGCCGAAGTTGTCGTCGCTCTCGTCGGAGCCGGGTATGCCGGCGGTGTCCTGGTGGTAGACGTGGCCTGTGGGGGCCAGACCGCCGTCGATGCCGGGGGCGCCGTAGCGGACGGTGACGTAACCGGCGCCGTGGCTGGGGTCGGCCACTCCGTTGGCGTGGAGGCGCGGGTCGGCCAGGGCGACGGCGAGGTCGTCGCGGCCGTCGCCGTTGAGGTCTCCGGCCGCCACGCGGTCGCCGCCGCCGAGCCGGGCCCGAACGGCGAAGGAGGCGGCGTCGGCGGTGCCGGGTTCCTGGCCGTAGACGAGAGTGGCGTCCGGCCGGACGACGGCCAGTTCGTCCTTGCCGTCGCCGTCGAAGTCGCCTGCCGTGATGTTCCAGCTGCCGCTGGGATCCTGGCCCGTCACGTCGATCCCGGTGGGAGCCTTGGTACGGGTGAACGTTTTCCGGCGTGGCGGAGGTAGTGTCCCCCTCGCGTACCCGTCGCGGTCCAGATCGGTAGACGTGCTTGCTGGTCAGGCCGTGGGCGGAGCCGAACGTGACGAGAACAGCGCCGGCGTCCTCCTTGCCGTTGATCGTCTTCTCGGGCATGCCGATGGCGAGGTCCCGGTAACCGTCACCGTTGAAGTCGTCCGCCAGCTTGGCCGGGGAGGCTGCGGCAGGGTCGGCCGAGACGGCCATGAGGCTGCCGGTCACAGAAACAGACTCTCCACCGGCACCGATGGTTGTACCGGGCCACCGGGAACATTCTCCTGACCCGGCATGGTAACAGCTGTTACCATGCCGGTATGGCGAAGACACAACTGGGTGCGCGTGTGGATCAGGACGTGGCGGAACTCGCGAAGAGGCGCGCCGCCGACCTGGGACTGAGCATCGGGGACTACCTGGCCAGGCTGGTGCAGGACGATGCCAGCGGCCTGCGCGCCCGTGCGGTGGACGCGGCTGCCCGCTTCCTGGCCGAGCACCAGGCGGTCTTCGACGAGGCGGAACAGGCTGAGCAGACGCCGCGGGGAGCGAACGCCGCCTGATGGAACTGCACATCGACGTTCCCTGGATCCTGCAGGTCGCCGAGGCCGCCGGGGCGGACGATCCGGCCCCC
Organism: Streptomyces sp. WI03-4A; assembly: GCF_033792105.1. Lineage (NCBI taxonomy): Bacteria > Bacillati > Actinomycetota > Actinomycetes > Kitasatosporales > Streptomycetaceae > Streptomyces > Streptomyces sp. WI03-4A. Next base: position 293,073 of record NZ_JARAUO010000004.1, on the reverse strand, counting down.
GACGACTACGGCGTCCCCGTGTCGGCGGTCGCGCGCCACAGGGCCGAGCTGTTCGAGCAGCCCGTCTACGACGGCCCCTACGCCAAAGCCGCCGCCCTGGTCCACACCCTGGGCCGGTGCCGCTGGTTGGAACGCTCCAACCTCGCCGTCGCCGCCGCCACCGGCGTGATGTACCTGGAAGCGGCCGGGATCTCCGTCAAGCCCGCCCGCGAGCACGCCATCGCCCTCAAGGATCTCCTCCTGGACCCCGCCTGCACCGTCGGCAGGATCGCCGCCCTGCTGCGAACCTGGCCCACCGCCACCTGACGTTCCGATCGCGGCTGATCCCGACGCACGACCGCGCAACCGGTTCTCTCAGGAGACGGCCGGTCGTCCCGCCCGCCGGATGGGCATCATCGTCTCCGTCGCGTCCTGCCCGAGGTGATCGAGGATCATCCGGTTCACGAGAGCCGGCTTCTCCAGCGGTACGAGGTGCGAGGCGCCGGGGACGACGGCCAGTTGCGAGCCGGGGACGGCCCGGTAGAGCGCGATCGTGTGCTCCAGCGTCACCATGTCGTCGTCGCCGACCATCACCAGTGTCGGTGCCGTGATCCGCCCCAGGTCCTCGGTGGTCAGGGTCGGCTGACCCCGCCACATGTCGAGGACCTTACGGGCGACGACCGGCCAGTGCCCGGCACCGTCCGGGGTCACCGGTTCGTACATCGCACGGAAGAAGTCCAGCTCGTCGCTGCCGTGGGCCAGGGCGTCGAGCATCGACGGTTCGACGAACGCCTCGTCGGCGGGACGGAAACCGGCCCCGATCACCACCACTTTGCGCACCAGGTCCGGCCGGGCGGCGGCCACGAGCAACGCGACGACGCCCCCGTCGCTCCAGCCCACCAGATGGGCCGGCGCCCGCACGACCGCCTCCAGGAAGTCGCCCGTGTCAGCGGCCATGTCCTCGTACGTCAATGGGCCGGCGACGTCCGGGGTGCGCCCGTGCGCACGACGTTCGGGAAGGAACAGCCGGTACGCGGCGGCGAGGTCGGCTCGCTGCGCGCCCCATGTCTCGATGGTGCAGAAGCCGCCGTGCAGGAGGAGGAGGGGATCGCCGCTTCCCTCGGTCTCGTACCAGGTCCTGACGCCGGGAAGCTCCACGTAGTCGCCCATGGCCCAGCCCCCTCTCCGGACTGTCACCCCGCCGGCCTTCACCGTCCTTCGACCTCGCCGTTGCGGCCAGTCTCCGTCGCGCGGTCGGACGGCGCAACGCGGAACCGGACGAGTGGTGACGGAGACTGAGCCGGTGAATGTTCCCGCCCCGATCACCACCGGGGTGTGCTGGAAGATGCCCCGAGCGGCCCGGACAGGTGACACGGGCTAGCGCACGAGCACCGGTGGTGAGTGCTCAGCGCCGGTACGCCGCCGTCGCGATCTCGACGAGGGACCGGATCAGCGGGTCGGTGTCACCCTCGTTCCACACCGCCACCACTCGACTCGGGGCCATGTCGGTCAGCGGTACGACGGCCAGCTCGTCGGGCAGGTCGTGGCCGAGCGGGGCGAGGCCCACCGTGCCGTTCCACAGGACGGCCTGCAGGCATTCCTGGACGGCGCGCACCACCGGGCCCTCGCGCCGGGTTCCGCCGTTCCAGTACGCCTGCCACACGGGATCGGTGCCCTCCGGGAACTGGAACCAGCGCCGGTCCCTCAGCTCGGCCAGCCGCAGCCGGTCGCGGCCGGCGAGCGGGTCGTCGGCGCGCAGGACGACGCCGACCGGATCGGCCCGCAGCGTACGCACCGTAAGCGCCGTCTCGTCGAACGGCGCGCGGGTCAGGGCGAGGTCGACCAGTCCGGCGCGCAGCCCGCACGTCGGGTCGGTCAGGTCGGTGTCGCGGACGCGGATGTCGATGCCCGGGTGGTCACGGCGGTAGGCGGCGGCCAGCCTGGACACGCCAGGGTCGGTGCCGTCGCCCAGGATGCCTACCGTGATGCTCGCGTTGCCGGCCGCGGCGCTGACGCGTACCCGGACCCGCTCGGCTCGGTCGAGCAGCGCCCGCGCCTCGTCGAGGAGCACGGCTCCCACCGGCGTGAGCGTGACGCCGGTGGGCGTGCGGTCGAGGAGCAGCGCCCCGATGTCGGCCTCCAGCCGCTTGATCGCCCGGCTCAGCGGCGGCTGGCTCATGTGCAGCCGAGTGGCGGCCCGGCCGAAGTGGAGTTCCTCGGCGACGGCCACGAAGTAGCGCAAGGTCCGTAGCTCCACCCTGCAACGATACCCGGCGGGTATCGGCCTCGCGTAACAGGTCTTGGACAGCCGTGGGGCCCTGGCGGTGGACTCGTGAACATGACCGAAGAAGCGAAGACCGGCGAGTCGAAGACCCGCGAACCGAAGGCCGGCGAGCCGCAGACGCACGAGTCGCAGTTCATCTCCGGCGTGTCGGTGGTGGGCCCCGGCGGCGGCGAGTCGATCATTCTGGGTTCCACACGTATGCGCGTCCTGGAGGACGGCAGCCACACCGGGCACCGTCTCGCGATCGCCGAGTCAGTCCTCGCGCCGCACACCCAGGGGCCGCCGCAGCACCGCCACGCCCGGCACGACGAGGGCTTCTACATCCTTTCCGGCACCGTACGGTTCACCGTCGGGAACGAGGAGTACGACGCCTCCACGGGCACGCTCGTGATGGTCCCGCCCGGTACCCCTCACACCTTCGCCAACCCGTCCGACGAACCCGCCGTCATGCTCAGCACCTTCACCCCCGACCTGTACGTGCAGTACTTCCGCGACCTCCAGAAAGTGCTCGCCGAGGGCCGGCCGTTGACGCCACAGGCCAATGCCGACGCGATGAGCCGCTACGCGACCGAGCCCGCCACCCCCGGCCTCGCCTGAAGCCGACGGGAGCAGGAACGGGAACGATGAACATCGCCTACTGGATCGTCGCGGGACTTCTCACCCTCTTCTACCTCTACGCCGGAACGCTGAAGCTGATCCGCGGCCGTGACCGACTCAGGCCGATGATGGCCTGGGTCGACCGTGTGCCCCTGCCCGCTGTCAGAGCGCTGGGAACGGTCGAAGTGCTCGGCGCGACCGGTCTGATCCTGCCGCCCCTGACGGGCATCGCGCCCGCGTCGGCGCCGGTCGCGGCCATCGGCTTCGTCCTCCTGCAGACCGGTGCCGTCGCCGTCCACCTCACGGGCGAGGACCGCCGGGTCGCACTCAACATCGGCCTCCTCACCACCGCGGCCGTCACCGCCTGGCTGGCGACCGGGCTCTGATCGGAACGGGTGGGAGCACGGCGGGGGTCGCGACCGGTCGCGGCGCCGGATCGCCGGACCCCGCATGCGTGTGCGAACCTCACCGTCCCCTTCGCACTGGCCAACTCACCTGAAGGCTTGAACGTGGAGCAGAGACAACCGTCCGCAGACACTCGCGACCGTTCCTTTCACCGCCGCGCCCGCCCACGCCGTGAACGGCGACCCCCTTCGTCAGCCGAGGCGGCGTCAGGGTCGCGTCGTGCAACGACGTCCTGGCGGAGCGCTGGAGCGCCGTGGACGCGTGATCCCCCGGGCAGCCCATGAGCCCTGATCGCGCGGGGGAAAACGCCCCTCTGTCCGCATGCGGGTGATGTGCTGTCGGCAAGTCCTTGCCACGGCGAGGACTTGCCATGACCCGTTCTTCACACCGGCGTGAACCGGCCGATAGACCCAGCACATGTCCTCCCTGTCCTTCCTCTCTTCGTCCTCTTCGACCTCCGACTTGCGGTTGAGACGCTGGCAGTTCGTCTCGGCCGCCACCGCGGTGTCGCTGCTGCTGTCCGGGCTCGCGGGCGCGCAGGCGTCCGCGCAGGCCGCCCTGAACAGACCGGCTGCCCCCGCCGAGCCCTCGGCCGCCACACACAAGGTCACCCTGGTCACCGGCGACGTCGTCACGGTCACCACGATGGCCGACGGCAAGCAGACGGCCGACGTCGACCGGCCGGACAGCGCCGTCGGCGGCGTCAAGATGCAGCAGATCAACGGTGATCTGTACGTCGTCCCCGACGAGGCGGCCCCGCTGCTGGGCGCCGGCAAGCTGGACCGGCGGCTGTTCGACGTCACCGCACTGGTCAAGATGGGCTACGACGACGCCGGTTCGGACGCGGTCCCACTGATCGCGACGTACGGCAAGCCGAAGGCGCACACCGCTGCCGCACCGGACGCCCCGCGGGGCAGCAAGCTCACCGGCAGACTCAAGAGCGTCAATGCCGCCATGCTGCGTACCGACAAGCGGCGGACTCGCACGTTCTGGCAAGGTGTCGCGCCGCGCGGCTCCGCCAAGTTGGGCGCGGGCATGGCCAAGCTGTGGCTCGACGCCCGTGTGAAGGCCGACCTCAAGGAGAGCGTGCCGCTGATCGGCGCGCCCGAAGCGTGGGCGGCCGGCTACACCGGCAAGGGGGTCAAGGTCGCCGTGCTCGACACCGGCGTCGACGTCAACCACCCCGACCTCGCGGGGTCGATCGACCGTACGGCCAGCTTCGTGCCGGACGAGGACATCACCGACGTCAACGGTCACGGCACGCACGTGGCCGGCACCATCGTCGGCTCGGGCGCCGCATCCGACGGCGCCTACAAGGGAGTCGCCCCCGACGCGGAGCTGTACGTCGGCAAGGTGCTCGGCGGCAAGGAGGGCTACGGCCAGGACTCCTGGGTCATGGCCGGCATGCAGTGGGCCGCCGAGTCCGGCGCCGACGTCGTCAGCATGAGCCTGGGCGACACCTACCCCACGGACGGCAGCGACCCGCTGTCACAGACGGTCGACGCGCTGTCCGAGCGCTACGGCACCCTGTTCGTCATCGCCGCCGGCAACGCGGGCCCGGAGAGCATCTCCGCCCCGGGCGCGGCCGCCTCCGCGCTGACCGTGGCCGCCACGGACAAGCAGGACCGGTTGGCGTCCTTCTCCAGCACCGGCCCGCTGGCCGGATCGGGCGGCATGAAGCCGGACATCGCCGCACCCGGAGTGGACATCACCTCGGCCCGGTCACAGGAGATGACGGACGGGGGCGAGGGCATGTACCGGACGCTCAGCGGCACCTCCATGGCCACCCCGCACGTGGCCGGCGCGGCGGCGATCCTCGCCCAGCGGCACCCGGACTGGACCGGCGCGCAGCTCAAGGAACAGCTGATGAGCACCGCGAAGGGCCTGGACAGCGGGTACTCGCCGTACGAGGTCGGCACCGGCCGGGTCGACGTGGCCGCCGCCGTGCGCACCACGGTCCGCGGCACCGGGTCGCTCTTCTTCGGCAACCACACCTGGCCCATGGGACCGGACGACGTCGCCGTCACGAAGGACCTGACCTTCACCAACACCGGAGCCCAGGACGTCACGCTGGACCTGGCGCTCACTGCCGACAGCGGCCCGTTCTCCCTCGGTGCCACCGAGGTGACCGTCCCCGCGGGCGGGACGGCCGCCGTCCCGGTGACCGGCGACCCGCGGTCCACCGCGGCGGGCCGGCACGTCGGCTACGTGACGGCCACCGACGCGGGCACGGGCAAGCCGGTGACCCGCACCTCCCTGGCGCTGCTCAAGGAGGACGAGCGCTACGACCTGAACATCAAGCTGATCGGCAGGGACGGCAAGCCCGCCGCCGGCTGGGTCGGCGTCAACCTGGCCGGCGACGTCTGGCCCTGGTCGGTCTACGTCGACGGCTCCACCACCCTGCGCATGGCGCCCGGCCGGTACACCGTGGCGGGGAACATCGACGTGGCGGGCGAGAAGGCCGACCGCTCGGGGCTGGCCGTACTCGTCGATCCCGAAGCCGTGGTCGAGGACGGCCCGGTGGACGTGGTGCTGGACGCGAGCAAGGCCCGGCTGCTGCGCACCGAGGCCCCGCAGCGCACCGAGGACCGCCAGCGCAAGGTCGACTTCAACGTCCATTACGACGGCCAGGACCCGTACACGGACTACCGCAGCGCGTACGTGCTCCCGCAGACCTACGACGACGTCTACGTCTCCCCGACGAAGCCCATGAAGCACGGCGAGTTCACGCTGACCACCCGCTGGCGCAAGGGAGAGCCACAGCTCGCTCTGAGCGCGCGGGGCGGCCGTCTCCGCTTCGACGCCCTGGTGCAGCCGGGCAGCGCCCTGGGCACCGCCACCGACCGCCGGCACGTGGTCTACGCGGGCCATGGATCGGCCTCCGCGTACGCGACGATCAAGGCCAGGGGCAAGGTCGTCGTCGTGCGGCGCAGTGACGAGGTGTCGCCGCAGGAGCGCGCCGCGGCCGCGGCCGCGGCCGGCGCGAAGGCACTGATCGTGGTCAACGACGGTGCCGGTGCGCTGGCGGAGTACGTCGGCGAGTCGGCCGTCCCGGTGGCGAGCGTGCACCGGGACGCGGGCAGGGCCCTCATCGCGCTGGCCAGGTCCGGCACCGCCGAACTCACCGTGAAGCAGACCGAGTACACGCCGTACGTCTACGACCTCACCCGCGACTACCCCGGCCGGGTGCCGGACCGCGCCCTCGTCTACCGGCCCGCCAAGGCCGACCTCGCCCGGATCGACGCCCGCTACTACCAGGCCACGGGCGGCGGTACGGCGGAGGGCTACCGCTCCGACTTCACCCTGAGCCCGTCGTTCAACCTTCCCGAGCGCGAGTGGCACCCGGGTACGCGCACCGAGTGGGTCACTCCCGGGCAGGTCTGGCGAGAGTTCCACACGCAGGGCCTCGACACGGCCCTGCCGTGGTCGATGGTGTCGGGCGACAACCGGTACGCCAGGGGCAGCACCACCCGGCTGGACTGGTTCGCCCCGGTGACACGGCCGAGCCAGAACGAATCCTTCGGCGTGTACAACAGCCGCTGGCAGAACTACATGACCTGGAACGTGCAGCCGTGGGCCTCCGCCAGCGCCACCATGCGGCTCGGCGGCTACCTGCCCTGGGGTGAGACGCCGACCCGCCTGCGGGTCCTCCAGGGAGACAAGGAGATCTACGACAACCCGGCCGGCGGCGACATGCAGTGGCAGGAGGTGCCCGCAGGCAACCGGCCCTACCGGGCCGTCCTGGACGCGGAGCGCCCCGGTGACGTCTTCCGGCTGTCGACGCGCACCCACACGGAGTGGACGTTCACGTCGGACACCGTCGAAGGGGACTCCTTCGAGCCGTTCTCCGTGCTGAACCTGGACTACGCACTGGAGTCCGACCTGCACGGCGACGTCAAGGCCGACGCGAACCAGAAGATCGCGCTCAAGCCGGTGCCGCTGGGCGGCACTTCGCTGCCGGGCCGGATCAGCGCGGTGAAGCTGGACGTCTCGTACGACGACGGCGTCACCTGGCGGAAGGTGACCCTGGCCAAGGGCGCCGACGGTTCCTGGCGAGGCTCGTTCAGGACCCCGAAGAAGCGCGCCGGCTTCGTCTCGGTCCGCGCGAGCGCCACGACGAACAACGGCTTCGCCGTCAGGAACGACATCATCCGGGCGTACGGACTGCGATGAGGCAAGGCGTCGGGCCCCGGGAAGGCGACTTCTCGGGGCCCACCCCGGACCCGCCCTCACCAGGGACTTCTCAAGATCCGCGGCCGTGGCGCATACTGCCTGCGCCGTGGCTAGGTGGGGGGAGGCGGTCGCCGATGCTGGATGTGCTGGGCCTCGAGGCCGATGACGAACGCGTGTACCGGGCGCTGCTCGGACGGCCCGGGTCCACCGCGCCCCTGCTGTCGGACGCCTGCGGCCTGGCACAGGATCCCGTCGACACGGCCCTGTGCCGGCTGGTCGAGTGGGGGTTGGCAATCCGGTCGGCGGACGGCGAGTTCACCGCGGCCCCGCCGACCATGGCGCTCGGTGCCCTCATCAGCCAGCGACGGGACGGGCTGCGTGCGGCCGAGCACGCCCTGGTGGCGTTCGCCGAGGAACACCGGGCGGCGATGACCGGGAGCAGCATCGTCGATCTGATCGAGGTCGTCACCGGCGTCGACGCCATCCGCCACCGGTACCTCCAGGTGCAGCAGGCCGCCCGTACGCAGGTCCGCACCTTCATCACCGCTCCGTTCGTCGCGCTGCCGCCGGCGGAGAACACGGCCGAACCCGTGGTCATCGGCCGCGGTGTGCGCTTCCGGGCGGTTCTCGACCGGGGTGTGCTGGCCGAGCCGGGCATCGTCCACGACGCGGCCGACGCCCTGCGCAACGGCGTGCAGCTCCGCGTCGCCGACCAGCTGCCCATGAAACTCATCCTGGCCGATGCCGAACTCGGCCTCGTCCCGCTCGCCACCACACCCGCCGGAGACCCGGGCGCGGTGCTGCTGCACCGCAGCGGCCTGCTGGACGCGATGGACGCGCTGTTCGAGACGGTGTGGCGCACGGCCCATCCGTTCGAGCTGCCGGGCCCCGGCCCGGAGGCCGAACCCGTCGTCACGCCCGGGGCGGACGGTCCGACCGACCTCGACCGGCGCATCCTCGCGCTGCTGCTGGCCGGCGTGACCGACGCGACGGCGGCGCTGCAGCTCGGTCTGTCCCCACGGACGCTGCACCGGCGGCTGCGCCGGCTCATGGACATCGCCGGCGTCCGCACCCGGATGCAACTGGGCGGGCACGCCGTACGCCACGGCTGGACGGAGCCGCCGGTGCCCGGGCGGACGTGACGGCGCCCGGCCGCGAGCTCGCCGACCTGGGCGCCATCCGTGCGCCATCACGGACGCCGGCGTACCCGGCTACAGCGCGCGCTGCAGACGGTCCGCCATCAGTTTGACGAACCGTGCCGGCTCCTTCGGCTGACCGCCCTCGGCGAGTACGGCCAGGCCGTACAGGAGCTCTGCGGTCTCCGCGAGCGCCGTGCGGTCCTCACGCTCCGCGTAGGCCTGGTTGAGGCCCTTCACGAGCTGGTGCTGGGCGTTGAGTTCCAGGATCCGCTTGGCGCGGGGCACCTCCTGGCCCATCGCGCGGTACATGTTCTCCAGCGCCGGGGTCAGATCGTCGGCGTCGGACACCACGCAGGCCGGGGAGACGGTCAGCCGCGACGACAGACGCACCTCCTTGACGTCCTCGCCCAACTGCTCCGTCATCCAGCCGAGGAGCGCCGCGTACTCCTCGCTCCGCTGCTTCTGCTCGTCCTCGGACGCGTCGGTGTCCTCGGCGTCGAGGTCGATGCGGCCCTTGGCGACGGACCGCAGGTTCTTCCCCTCGAACGTGCCGACGGCGTCGGCCCAGACCTCGTCGACGGGGTCGGTGAGCAGCAGCACCTCGATGCCGCGGTCCCGGAACGCCTCCATGTGGGGGGAGTTCTCGATGCTCTGCCGGGACTCGCCGGTCAGGTAGTAGATGTCCTCCTGCCCGTCCTTCATCCGCTCCAGGTACTGCTTGAGCGTCGTCTGCTCGCTCTCGTGGTGGGTGCTCCCGAAGGACGCCACGGCGAGGAGGGCGTCGCGGTTCTCCGCGTCGGTGACCAGCCCCTCCTTCAGGACGGTGCCGAACTCCCGCCAGAACGCGGCGTAGCGGTCCGGGTTCTTGGCCATCATGTCCTTGACGGTGGAGATGACCTTCTTCGTCAGGCGACGGCGCATCATGTCGATGTGACGGTCCTGCTGGAGGATCTCGCGGGAGACGTTGAGCGAGAGGTCCGCCGCGTCGACGACGCCCTTGACGAAGCGGAGGTACGGCGGCAGCAGCGCCTCGCAGTCCTCCATGATGAGCACACGCCGGACGTAGAGCTGCAGCCCCCGCCGGTAGTCACGGTTGAACAGGTCGAACGGGGCGTGGGCGGGCAGGAAGAGCAGCGCCTGGTACTCGAAGGTGCCCTCCGCCTGGAGCCGGATCGTCTCCAGCGGGTCGCGCCAGTCGTGCCCGACGTGCTTGTACAGCTCGTGGTACTCCTCCTCGGACACCTCGTCCCGGGAGCGCGCCCACAGGGCCTTCATGGAGTTCAGCGTCTCCGGCGCGGGCGCCGCCTCGCCCTGGTCCTCCGAGCCCTCGCCGTCCGGGCCCGTGCCCCCGGGCACCATCCGGATGGGCCAGGTGATGAAGTCCGAGTACCGCTTGATGATCTCCCGGATCTTGAACGGGGAGGTGTAGTCGTGCAGTTGGTTGTCCGGGTCGGCCGGCTTGAGGTGGAGGGTGACCGAGGTGCCCTGCGGTGCGTCGGCGACCTTCTCCAGCGTGTACGTGCCCTCACCGCGTGACGTCCAGCGGGTGCCCTCGCTCTCCCCGGCGCGCCGCGTCACCAGGGTCACCGCGTCCGCCACCATGAAACCGGAGTAGAAGCCGACGCCGAACTGGCCGATGAGGCCCTCCTCGGCTCCTTCCTTCGCCTCTTCCTTGGCCTCCCGCAGTTCCTGCAGGAACTGTGCGGTGCCCGAGTGGGCGATCGTGCCGATGAGCTGCCCGACCTCGTCGTACGACATGCCGATGCCGTTGTCGCGCACGGTGAGGGTGCGGGCGTCCTTGTCGGCATCGAGCTCGATGTGCAGGTCGGACACGTCGGCGTCGAGCGAGTCGTCCCGCAGTTTCTCGAGGCGGAGCTTGTCCAGCGCGTCGGAGGCGTTGGAGACGAGCTCGCGGAGGAAGACGTCCTTGTTCGAGTAGACGGAGTGGATCATCAGCTGCAGCAGCTGACGGGCCTCCACCTGGAACTCGAAAGTTTCGGCTGGCATGTTCGCGTATACCTCACAAGTCCTGTCATCGGACAACCGGACAACTGGCTCAGTCACTGAAAACAACGTCGGACATGAAGATCTGGGTGGTCGCCTCGACGGGCGCCGTACCGCCGTCGGCTAGCCGGGGTCGGCTCCCGGCGTCGAGAGGGCGTCGAGTCGGGCGGCGAGGTCGGGGTGGGCCCCCAGGTGGGGGCGGGCGGCGTTCAGGGGGCCGACGAGCGCGGCGGGATCGTCCTGGCCGAGGGCCGCGTCGAGTTCGCGCACCGGGTGGTGGGCGCCGGCGGGGAGGTCGGTGAGCGCGGTGATCTGGCCGGCGATGCGGCGCAGGTCGGCCGCGTTGTTCCGGGCCCAGGCGCTGGTGCTGCGCTGGGCGGCCCGGTGTTCGCGGGTCGCCTGGACGCGCTGTTCGCCGGTGGTTCCGGCGGGGCCGGGCCGGTTGCGCAGGTAACGGCGTTCGGCGGCCTGACGGCTGGCGACGCCGAGCGGCTGGGCGAGGTCGGCCCAGCTGGCACCCGCGTCGCGGGCGGTCTCGATCAGACCGGTCTCCCAGCCGGCGAGCTGCTCACGGACATGGCGCAGCAGCAGCAAGGAAGCCAGGGCCTGCTCCGGGCCGACAGCGGAGGCGGCGGAAGTGCCGGACGCGGCGAAAGCGCCGGGCGCTTGCCGCTGGGCGGTCCGCACGGCGTCGTCTATGGCCTCCAGGGCCGCCGCTGCAGCGAAGAACGACGCCGGGCCCCGGGAGTCGGTGGGGTCGGTGTCCGGTCGGTCGGGTCGGTCCGCTGTCGTCATGGCCCCTCCTCGCGCCTCCTCGACTTCGTCATCGCCTGGATGACCCATGGAGTCTGTCATCCATTCGACGACAGCCTACAGTGAGTCCGAGAGGGTTGTTCGCAGCCTGCGCCGAAAGCTTCCGCCGGACCGGGCGGTGCAGCGCGCCCGCCGCCACGTCGCCTGGTCCTCCGGGCTGTGCGAGGGGTCCAGCGCTTCCCGGGTGGCGCGGGTGAGGTCTTGCACAGGAGATCGTTCCTGCAGCGAGCCGGGGGCGGCTCTCTCCGGGGCGGCCGGGCTATGGGCGCTCTGGGGCGGTGGTGGCGGGCTGTGGTCGTCGGGGGTGCCGGCTCCGGCGGAAGGGAGGCGAAGGGCCAGCAGGGCGGTGTCGTCACCGTGGGGATCGAGGCGCTGCAGAAGCTGGTCGCAGAAGTCGTCGACGGTCCGGGTGTGCGGTTGCCGGGCCAGGACGGAGGCATGGTGGCGCAGTCGGGCGAGGCCGGCGTCGATGGGACGTTCCCGGCTCTCGACGAGGCCGTCGGTGTAGAACAGCACGGTGGATCGTGCGGGAAGGTCCTCGTGTGCGTCGGGCCAGCTCAAGCCCAGGTGCATGGTGGCGCTCATGCCGATCAGCGGCCCGTGCCCACGGGTCAGGAAGCGGGTGTCCCCCTCAGGTGTGATCAGCAGCGGCGGGGGGTGGCCGGCGTTGACCCAGTGGAGCTGCCACGGCCCTCCTTCGGGGCCTTCGACACGGGCGAAGATCAGTGTGGCCATGGGTGCGTCGCTGGTGTGGGTCACCGCCTCGTCCAGCCGCCGCATGATCATGCTGGGCGGCTCCACGTGGGTCCAGGCCAGCGCGCGCAGCATGTTGCGCACCTCGGCCATGTGGACAGCGGCCTGCAGATCGTGGCCCACCACGTCCCCGATCACCAGGGCCATGACCCCGTCGGCGAGGAGGAAGGCGTCGTACCAGTCTCCTCCGATCTCCATGGCGCGCTGTGCCGGCAGATAGCGGGCGGCCATCCGCAGCCGGTCGACCTGCGGCAGGGGGGCCAGCAGCTGGCGTTGCATGGTCTCGGCGACGTTGCGCTGCTCCTCGTAGAGCCGGGTGTTGTCCAGCACCAGCGCGAGCCGGCGCCCGATGTCCGCGAGCAGCCGCATCTCGCCTTCGGCCGGCGGACCGGAGACCTCGGTCCGTGCCACGGTCAGGACGCCGTAGTAGCGCCGACGGGAACGGATCGGCACCGCGGTGGCCCAGCGGCCGCCGAGCCGGTCGAACAGGATGCGATGGCCGGCCGCCATCGGCGTCCCCGCGTCCACCAGGTCGCCGGCATCCAGCAGGACCGGCTCGTCGCCGCGGATGGCCTCCGGCCGCTGCTGCGCTCCGGGCAGCGGTCCCGTCAGGTCCCTGGCGCGGTCCGGACGAGCGAGGCTGCGCACCGCGACCCGCTGCGGGATGCCGGAGTGCGCGTCGACGAGGTCTACGGCGGCCCAGTGCCCGAGTTCCGGCACGAGGAGGGGGAGCAGCTTGCGCGCTGCCGCGGTGGCGTCCATGTTGGACATCAGCACCGAGGAGACCTCGGCCAGCAGATTCAACCGGTTGGTGAGCGCCTCCAGGGCGGCGGTATGGGCGATCGCCCGCTCCTCGGCGTGCCGGTGCAGGCTGAAGTCGCTGAAGACGATCACCACTCCGTCGGGCGTTCCTTCCGGCGAGAGTGCCGTCGCCGACCAGATGATCGGCAGCAGGACACCGTCGCCGCGCAGGAAGTACTCCTCGCTTCCCTCCACGGCGTCCCGGCTGCCGGCCAAGGGCGTGCGCATCAGGCACCGCTCACGCGGGACGCGTCCTCCGTCGGGGCTGCGGTGGAGCAGATCATGCGCGTCGTGCCCCAGCATCTGAGCGGCCGTGCGGCCGAGCAGGCGTTCCGCCCACGGGTTGACGTACGTGATCAGCCCGGACGGGTCCAGGGTGAAGACACCGGCACCCAGGTCACGCAGGACATCACCCGCCGCGAAGCCAGGGGTCCGCTCACCGTCCGAACAGGTCATGGGCTACCACTCCTCGTGACCAGGCTCTCAGAAAACAGACCTGCGTACGCACCTCAGCCGGCGGTCCGGGCGGGTGCGGTGTTCGCGATCGATCCGGTCACGGGCGGCGCCCGTCGGCTAGTGCTGTGACCGCATTGGTTCACCGGGTTGCTCGCTGTGCCGGCTGGGAGTCCGACACTCATTTCGCCAACCTGAAGTGCACGATGGCGACGGTGTCGGTCGGCTCGATGTGGGGGTAGTGAAACCGCAGTCTGTCGTGAAGCTCGGTGAGATCACGGAAACCGTCCGCTCGGGCGTCCGACTCGCTCAGCTGGGCAATCGTCTTGGCAGTGACCTGCGTGACGACACCCGGTAGTGCCACCTCGTCGTCCAACTCGAACACCAGGCTCACCGGGCCCGTCTCCACCGAGTCACGGAAACGTACCGTGGTCGTTTTCTGTTCGGCGCGTACTGCATCGAGATAGTCAGGATGGAAGTACAGCGTCTGAGTCGCCGTTGAGTGCTGCCATGAGGTGCTGTCGTCCATTCGGCGCACCCTAACGGAACGAGCAAACCCTCCGCGTCACACAATCCGGTGGATGCCCCGGGCCCCGGGCAGTGAACGTTGCCGGTCACAGCACTAGTGCCAGCAGGACGCCTCACCGCCGCCGCTGCCGTCCGAGGTGGTGCCCACCGAGACCTCGTAGGCGATGCCCTTGCTGACCTTGGGAGCGGGGGAGTAGCCGCCGGTGCGGAAGTCGACGGTGAGCAGCAGATGACGGCCCTTGGCGGTCCGGGTCCAGCAGGCGCCCTCGACCGTGGCGTCCGGGGCCCCGGGTCCGGGGTCGTACTCGGGGCGCCAGCCGGCGGCGGCAGCCGTTGCGGTGTAGTGGGCGATGACGTCGACGCGCTTGCCCGGGAAGGCGTAGAGGCGATCCGCGTGCAGCCATGGCTTGCCGCTGCTGTCGTCGTCGCAACCGGTGGTCACGCCCACGCCGCGGTAGTTGGAGGGGGCGGTGGCGCCGGCGGGCGCCGAGCCGAGCACGGACTGCGTGGCCAGGCGCTTGAGATCGCCAGCTGTACCGCGGCAGCCGTCGGCGCCGCCGACCACGGAACACGCGCCGAGAAAGGCGGCCGGCAGGACCAGGGCCGCCGCCAGCCCGACGCGGGCGCGGGCGGACGGTGGCGTGGGGGACAACGGGGCTCCAGGGAGTACGCGGCCTTGATGTTGGAAGACAGGATGCCGGACTGTCGGCGCCCGCACATGGAGTTGGCGCTGCCCGATCGATACCGCGGGTTTGACCGAGCCTCAGGAGCCGGTCAGTTGCGAGGCGTTGGGCACCTTGTCCTTGACCTCGGCGCCCGCGCTCTTCCCGGCGTCCTTCACCTTGTTGATGACGTCGTTGAAGCTGCTGACGGTGTCATCGGTGTTGCCCTTGCGCAGCTTTGCCGGCAGCTGCTTCAGGGACTCGATGCCCGCAGTGAGTGGCGCGAGGGCCTTGGAGAGGGTGGGGTCGGCCTTGGCGTTGCGGACAGCAGCCTTGAGCCGGTTGTACGTGAACGCGCCGGCGAGGGCGCCTTTGATGAGAGCGAGCCTGCGGCCGTGGGCGCCCTTCTTGAACTTGCCCGCCTTGTACGGCTTGACGATCCACTGGTAGGTCGCGCCGGCGGCCAACGCTGCGTCCGCGACGAAGCGCGTCTTGGCGAACCTGCGCTTCTCCGCCGTCGTGCTCGGGCTGGGTGTGGGATCGCTGACGGCAGCGGTGGTCGCGTTCCGCACGGTGTGCTGGGGGACGGCATAGGCCGTCGAACCCGCCAGCAAGGCGCAGCACAGGATGGACGCCACGACCAGGCGTCGTATCGGTACGGGCATGGTGCTCCTCCCCGGAGCGAGGGGGCGAGGGAAACGCTTCAACGGCAACACAGCGTCGACGCGCGCCGCTCTTCACAGGCTGGCCCCCTTCGATCGCTTGCGCCACTCGGGTGATGGGTGCACGTGATCGGTCCACTCCGGCCGGCGCCGCGAGCGCACCCATGGGGAGACGGACCGTTCGCGAGCAGGACAACTGGACGGCGGTGAGCGCCTTTTGCCTGCTCCGCCGCGATCGGTCTCCGTCCTGTCTCTCGGCCTGTCTGCCCGTACTAGTGGTCGCGTAGCCGCACCTCCACCTGGCCGTCGACGACCCGGGTGTCGAAGGCGGGCTGCGGGGCGGTTGCCGGGCCGCGTACGTTCCAGCCGTCCGACAGCCGGAAGACGCTTCCGTGCCAGGGGCACTCGACACATCCGTCGGCGACGACGCCCTCGGACAGCGGCCCCGACAGATGACTGCACCGTTCGGCCAAGGCGTGTACGACCCCGTCGGATTCGCGGACCACGAGCACCGGCACGTCGTCCACGCTGCGCCGTTCCGGCCGGCCTTCCGCGAACTCGGCCACGGCCCCGACACGGTGCCAGCCCTCCGAGACGACGTGGGGAACCTCTTCCGCGTGATTGGCGCCGGACGCCTGCCGGTAGGCCAGGTGGCCGCCCAGCATGCCCCCGATTCCGACCGCTGTCAGCCCGAGGAAGCCGAGGGCACGGCCCCGTGCGGTGTGTCCCTTGAGGCGGCAGGCGAGTGAGGTGGCGTAGAGCCCGGCGGCCACGGTGTTGGCCAGGGAGTGCGCCAGGCCGACACGCTGCTGCTGGGGATGCAGTTCCGCCCAGTCGACCGCCCCTGTCACCGCAGCGGGGGCGGTCGCGGCCAACCCGACTCCGATCAACAGGCCGGCCTCCCGTGACCGGCCGGGACACAGGTCGAGCAGTGCGGCCGAGAACCAGGCGCCGATCGGCACCTGGACCATCAGCGGATGCAGCGGGTGGCCCAGCCACCTGCCGTGCAACAGGTCGCGGCCTCGGCCCAGCGGCAGGGACCTGACGCCGCTACTGAGCGTGTCGATCGCCGCGTCCGCACGCGGTTCACGCTCCAGGCGGTCCAGGAGCCACAAGACCCGGTTCTGACCTGTCCGGCGACGAGGGGGTGCTGTACTCATGACGAGCCGGGTCCCCGCCGGCGTGAACGGCAAACGGTTCCCTGTCCGCCGGGCGCGTGGCCGTCGAATCGACTAGCCACATAACCGTGCGTATACGCCCGTTCGACCGCATGTGAGGCTCCGCCCGGCCACACCGCCAGTACGCCCGCATCGGCATCGACAGCATCACGGCGGTGGTCATCCACCTCATCGGCATCGCCGGACTGGCCACCATCGCCGGCTGAGAGTTCCCGCCGGTTGAGAGTTCCGCCGGAGTGGTCCCGCAAGCGCCTGGCCGCGTCCACCGGCCGATGGCGGCGGACGGGGCTTGCGCCGACGGCGACCGGGAAGGCTCGACTCCTACTTCGAGATACGGGCTTCGATGCCGTCGAGCAGGCAGTCGAGGCCCAGCCGGAAGGTCTGGTCGGCGTCCAGATGGGCGGCGTCGCGCACCACCGTGGCCAGTGCGGGGAACCGGCCGGAGGCGAAGGTTCGTTGCAGATAGGGCCCCAGCGCCGCCTGCCAGTGCTTCTCGTCCATCCCGGTGGCCCGCTCGGCACGTCGCTCGGCGGTCTCCCGGCGCACCGCCCCGATGACGTAGGCGTTGACCGCGGCGATCACCGGCATGACGGCGTCCAGGTCGACACCGTCCAGTGCGGCCACCAGGGTCTCCCCGCTGGCCAGCGCATGCGGTCCGAGTTGCGGGCGGCCCCCGAGCAGATCGGCGAGCCATTCGTGCTCGTGAGCGGCGCGCCGCGTGGCCTCGGCATGGGACCGGAGGACCTCCCGCCAGCCGTCGCCGACCGGCCGGATCTCGGCGTGGACGGCGTCCACCATCAGATCGAGCAACTCCTCCTTGCTCGCGATGTAGCCGTACAGCCGCATCGGACGGACCTCCAACTCGGCGGCGACCTTGCGCAGCGACACCGCTTCCAGGCCGTCCACGTCGGCCAGCCGGATCGCCGCTCGCACGATCCGCTCTCTGCTCAACGGGGCCGGAACGGGTCGATTCGGCGGCTCCGGCCTCTCCCACACCAACATGCCGCCCACGGTACAACGCATCGATCGATACAGTGTATCGATCAGTACGGTGTATCGAGGAGGAGTCACATGGCCATCGCCATCATCGGAGCCGGCCTGGGCGGCCTGGCACTCGCCCGGGTGCTGCACGTGCACGGCATAGACGCCGTCGTGTACGAACGCGAACCGTCCCGCACTGCTCGCGATCAGGGCGGCATGCTCGACATCCACTCCGGCCAGCGCGCGCTGCGCGAGGCCGGACTGATCGACCAGTTCTACGCGATCGCCCGCGGAGCGGGACAGGACATGCGTCTCCTGGAACCGGACGGAACTCTGCTGCTCCAGGAGGACACGCCCGACGACGCCCCGCTGGAGCGCCCCGAGGTCGACCGCGCCGATCTGCGGAACCTGCTGCTGGATTCCCTGCCCCAGGACACGGTGCGCTGGGGGCACGCGTTCACCTCCGCCGCCGACGGCCTGCTGCACTTCTCCGACGGCAGCAGTGCGCCATGTGACCTGCTGGTCGGCGCGGACGGCGCACAGTCCCGGGTCCGCCCGCTGCTCACCGACGCCCGCCCGGCGCACATCGGCCAGAACGTCGTCGAGATCGGCATCCCCGACATCGACCGCACGCACCCTGACCTCGCGACGATGGTCGGGCGCGGCAACTACTGGGTGCTCGGGGACGGACTGTCCCTGGCGGCGCAGCGCAACGGCGACGGCCGCGTTCGCATCGGCCTCAGCTTCTACAACACCGCCGAGGACTGGATCGCCAACAGTGGGATCCCGTTCGACGACCCGGCCGCGGCCCGGGCGCGGCTGATCGACATGCTGCCCGGCTGGGACCCACGGATCACCGCGCTGATCGCGGCCTGCGACGACACCGTCGTGCCCCGGTCGATCACCGCTCTCCCCACCGGTCTGACCTGGCCGTCGACGTCCGGCGTCACACTGGTCGGCGATGCCGCGCACCTGATGCCGCCGGTGGGACAGGGCGCCAACATGGCGATGCTCGACGGCGCCCTGCTCGGCCTCGCGCTGGCCGCGCACCCGGACGACCATCCCGCCGCCGTCGAGGAGTACGAACACGCGATGTTCGAACGCACCGGTGCCGCCGCCCGGATGTCCGCTGACATGCAGGAACTGCTGATGTCGCCGGACGCCGCCCAGGAGATGCTCGCGTTCTTCCAGCCCGACGGAGCCACAAGGCGGTGAGCGGGGCCGCAACCAGGGCCGGGCAGGCATGGCGCCGGCAGGCGCTGTGTGACGCGCTCGAAGGGAACCAGCCTGGTCCGGTGTCGCCCCCGCGCCCCTCCTTGCTGTGGACGGACGGAAAGGGCGGTGGTCGGCGACCTCGACTTCGAGCCTGCCCGCAGGTCAGCGAGGTCACGGACAGGGTGAACGTCCGTGACCGCATGCTGTGCCTCGATCTTGCGGGTGTTGCGTTCATGGACGCCGTTGCCTCGCTGCCGCCCACCTGCGCGCGACGGGCCACGGGTCACCCGACGTGGTACATCAAGTGCGTCGCGTTCGGTGTCGACGTCACCTGCCGCTGCACCAAGGCGCGTGGCGCTCCGCCGGTGAACAGCGGTGTCCCATGCCCCAGCAGGACGGGCGCGAGGTGCAGCGACAGTACGTCGACCAGGCCGGCGTCCAGCGCCGTGCCGACGGTGGCACCGCCGCCCATGAGGACGACGTCGAGGTCCCGGCCGGCTGCTGACGACGCCGCTTCGGCGCGAAGGCGTGCGACGGTGACGGCGTCGGGCAGGCCGGTGGTGACGAAGGTCCAGTCCAGGCCGGTGAGCCGCACCGCTTCGGGTGGTGTGCTCGTCACGACGATGAACGCGGGCCTGCCGACCTCGCGGGCGCCGTAGCCGGTGGTGTCGTCCCAGCCGTACGGTCCGTCGACCACGTCGAAGAGCCGGCGCCCCAGGACGACGGCGCCGGAGCGGGCGGTCCCCTCACGCAGCAGCCGGCGGTCGTCGGGGTGGTCGGAGAACGCCCAGGTGTGCAGGGCCCCGCCGCCGGTGCCCAGACCGTTGTCCGGGCCGGGGTCGGGGCCGGTGACGAAGCCGTCGAGCGAGACGGAGATGTCAGCGACGATACGAGTCATGCCGGATCAGACCCGATCCGCCGCCCGAACTCATCGCTCGCGCCCGATGCCCGTCCCCGGACGCGTGCCCTCCGCCCGGCGGGGTGACGTTACGACGGCCGCACCGGTGGTCAGACTCGCGCCACGCAGCGCCAGAAATCCCGCATCAGCGGGGGAGGGGTGGGGTCCTCCATCGCCACCTGGGTCAGCAGGATCGTCACCGTCCCGGTGGACGGGACCAGGTGGGCCGCCGTGCCGGAGCCGCCGACCCAGCCGTAGCGGCCGGGCACGTTCCACGGATCGGCGGGCGTCACGTCGACCTGGCCGCCGTACCCCCAGCCCTGGCCCTCCAAGAAGAGCGCGCCCGCGTCGCGCTGGGCCGTGGTGAGGTGGTTGGTGGTCATCCGGCTCACCGAAGCGGGCCTGAGCAGGCGGCGGCCGTTCGCCTCCCCGCCGTTCAGCAGCAGCCGGGCGAACGCCAGCCAGTCGTCCGCCGTGGACACCAGCCCGCCGGCACCGGAGGCGAACCGCGGGGCGCTCGCGAACGCGCCGTCCGGGGTGTCCGTCCGCACCGGCATACCCGCGCCGTCTAGGCGGTAGGCGGACGTGAAGCGGTCCCGCTTCTCCGGCGGCACCTCGAAGCCGGTGTCCTTCATCCCCAGCGGCTCCAGCAGCCGTTCGGCCAGGAAGTCGGGCAGAGTACGGCCCGAGGCCCGCGCGATCAGCGCACCCTGCAGGTCGGAGGCGGTGTTGTACAGCCAGGCCTCGCCCGGCTGGTGCAGCAGCGGAATCCGGGACATGACCGCCAGCCAGGTGTCCAGGTCGGGCAGGGACTGCGGGAAGCGACCGTCCTGCTGCACCTCGAAGAGCGAGCGGACGGCGGGAAGCGTGAAGTCGGCGGGGAAGCCCCAGCCCGGCCGCGAGCTCAGCAGGTCCTCGACGGTGATCGGCCGTACGGCCGGGACCACGTCGTCGACCGGTCCGGCGGGCGTGCGCACCACCACCGGCTTCTCCAGCTCGGGCAGCCACTCGGCCGCCGGATCGTCAAGACCGACGGTGCCGTCCTCCACGAGTGCCAGCAGCGCGGCGGCGACGATCGGCTTGGTGATCGAGGCGATGCGGAAGATGGAGTCCCGAGTCATCGGGGCGGAGCCGTCGACGTCCAGCGACCCGACGGCGACCACCTCGACGTCGTCCCCCCGGGCCACCAACGCCACGGCCCCGGGTACCGCCCCCCGGTCGACGTACCGTCGCAGGGTCTCGTGCAGATCGCTCATCAGCGGACCTCTTCCGAACAGGCGTGGCGGGATGCGGTGTCTCGCCCTGTCCTGAGGACAGACTTACGGAGGTCTGGGAACTCATCGCTGCGAGGGTCGGCGCCCCCTAAAGAGTCCTGGCCGCCCCGGGCCGCAAGGCGAGCAGACCGGCTGCCGTCTCCCTGAAGCCGCAGCCGTCGAAATAGAACGAACGCAGGTGTTCCTCGAAATCGACGTGGAGCCACTCGCACTTGGCTAGACGAGCTTCTTCGGCCGCGGCCGCGACGAGCGCGGCCCCGACTCCTCTCGAACGGTGATGAAGCGCGACCACCGTGTCGAGTACGAACGCATGAACTCCGCCGTCCCAGGCGACGTTGACGAAACCGACCAGAGTGCCGTCGTCCCAGGCGCAGACCCAGCCGAGGCTGTGGCGCTCCAGTCGTTCCCGCCAGTCAGTCTGAGCGACCGGGTGACCGAAACCATCGGCGTGAAGGGCGTTGAGCGAGGCGTTGTCGAAGTCACCCCGCCACTCGTACTCGATCGTCATGCCTCCGATCGTATGTTCGCGTCCGGCCCGTAACCGAACAATCGCCTGGTGGACGCAGTTGGGTCGAAAGCAATGTCAGGGCTGCGGGGCGTTCAGCGGCTGCGGGGCGTGGCGCTGGGCCGGGGGTGCGGTGGGGGGTTCGGCCTGGTCCGGGCGCAGGCACTCGATCTGGTAGTCGCCGGTGTCGGGGTCGATCGTGACGCCGTGGGTCTCGCTGCGGAAGCCCGGGAAACGGCGGTCGAAGGACTCGAGTGCGGCGAGGTAGCGGAGGAGTGGACCGTCGGGAGCGCCGACACTCTCTCCGGGCATCAGCACGGGGATGCCCGGGGGCGTGACGGTGACCATCGCCGCCGCGATCCGGCCGGCCGCCCGGGCGATGCGGACCCGCTCGGTGCCGCCCCGCACCAGGCGCTGGTAGCAGTGCTGCGGCGGGAACACCGGTTCCGGCAGTTGCTGGAACGCGGTGTCCAGCAGCTCCACCAGCCGTGCCGAGCGGAGCTGGTCGTGCATCTGTCGGCACAGCTCGCGCAGGGTCAGTGCCGCGTACCGCTGCGGGTGGGCGGCCACGGCCTGCGGGAGCACCCGCTCCAGCGGCGCGTCGCTGTCGTAGAGGGCCTTGAAGTCCATCAGCGCGTCCAGCAGGGTGCCCCACTTGCCCTTGGTGATGCCCATGGAGAACAGGACGAGCGTGGTGTAGCTGTCCGTCTTCTCCACGACGATGTTCCTCGTCGCCAGGTACGCCGTCAGTACGCGCGCCGGGATCCCCTCCTCCTCCATCTCCCCGGTGGCGGTGATGCCGGGGCAGGTGAGGGTGACCTTGACGGGGTCCAGCATGCAGTGCCCCTCGGTCAGTCCCGGGAAGCCGTGCCAGTCTGCGCCGGGGTCGAGCGTCCAGCAGGACGGCTCGGTGCGCAGCAGCTCCGGCGGGGCCTTGTCGAAGGGGAGCTCCGCGCCGGTCGCCGGGTCGGTGACCGTCCGGGGCTGCCACACGCCGAAGAACCACGGCGGGCGGTCCCCGGCGGCCTCGATGCGGCGGCGCAGCCGGACCATCTCCTGACGGAACCGGACCGCCTCGGTGACCGCCTCGTCGACCAGCCACTCGCCCTGCGGCCCGTCCATCATGGCGGTCGCCACGTCCAGGGAGGCGATCATCGGGTACAGAGGTGAGGTGGTGCCGTGCATCATCAGCGCCTCGTTGAACCGCTCGTGCTCCACCGGCGCCCGAGGCGCGGGCCGTACGTGCACCATCGCCGACTGAGAGAGCGCGGCGAGCAGCTTGTGCGTCGACTGCGTCGCGAACACCGTCGGCCGGTCGGGTCCGGGGAACGACGACTCGTGCACCGCCATGCCGTAGCGGCCCGCGTACAGCGGATGGAAGCGGGCGTACGCGAACCACGCCTCGTCGAAGTGCACCCGCGGGCTGCTCGCCGCCAGTGCGCGCGCCGTCGGGACCGCGTCGTAACACAGGCCGTCGTACGTCGAGTTGGTGAACACCGCGTACCGGGGATCCGGCGAGAGCGCCCCCTCGGCCAGCGGGTGCGCGGCGATCCGGGCCGCCACTGCCTCCGGCGCCAGCTCGGCCGGCGGCAGCGGGCCGGCCAGGCCGTAGCCGTTGCGGGTCGGGACCAGATAGACCGGGCGGGCCCCGGACACCACCAGGCCGTGCAGTACCGACTTGTGACAGTTGCGGTCCACCAGCGCCAACTCGTCCCGCGTGACGCTGTAATGGCCCACCAGGCGGTTGCAGGTGGAGTCCCCGTGGAGCACGAAGTACGTCAGGTCGGCACCGAAGACGCGGGCGGCGTTGCGCTCCGCCTCCCCGATCGGGCCGGTGTGCTCGAACAGCGAGCCCAGTTCCTCCACCGAGATGGACAGGTCGCTGCGCAGCAGCCGCTCGCCGAAATAGTCGTGGAAGGCGCGGCCCGCCGGTGACTTCAGGAACGCCACGCCGCCCGCGTGGGCCGGTGTGTGCCAGGAGTACTCGTGGGCGTCGTCGAAGCGGCGCAGTGCCCGGAAGAACGGCGGCAGCAACCCTTCCTGATAGGCGCGCGCCGCCGTCGAGATCCGGCCGGCGATGAAGCCGGCGGTGTCCTCCAGCGGCCAGACGTAGCCGACGACCCTCTCCGACACCCACAGCGGCAGGTTCCGCACACCCTCGTCCGCCATCACCAGGAACGCCGGCAGGTTCTGGAACCGTCGGCCGATGTGCCGCAGCACCGAGGCTCCGCCGCTCTCGTCCCCGTCCTGCGGGCCCGCGGCCGTTTCACCGGGCAGGTCCCAGGCGACCAGCGCCGCCGCCAGTCCCGCTTCCGTCCGCAGGACCGCCTGTGCGTCCTCGACGGTCACGGCCCAGCGGACCTCGAATCCCTTCGCCTCGACCGCCGCACGGATCGCGCGCAGCTGTTCGGGCGCGGCCCCCTCTTCGCGGGAGTGCTCCCGCACCGCGATCAGCATCTTGCCGTCGGACATGCCGTCCCCCTCCAGCGGCCCGGTGCCGCCCCGATCAGTGTCCGAGGCGGCTCACGGCGGGCACGGGGACCGGGAACGGCAAACCACCGGAACGACGGAGCGGCAGGGGTACCACGTTGACCGGAGGACGCGGCGGGTGTCGCACGCGGGACCTGACGCGCGGAGACGCACCGCCGCCCCCTTACGCGACCTCGGCCCCGGCCCCGGCCTCAGCCCCGGCCCGCGTTGTCGGGCCGGGGCTGAGGGTTGTCCACGGACTCGTACGCGGTCAGCGGGGGAGGGGGCCCGAGGGGGCCGGTGTCCGTGTTCGTACCGGCCCCCTCCCCGTTCACCTGTTGTTCCGGTCAGCCGGACCAGATGTCGGTCAGCGGTCAGGTGGCGTGCACCGCGACGATGCTCAGAGCGGGACCTGGCGGCAGGCGGGCGGTGCTGGACGCCTCCGCGCGGTCACCTCTTCTTCCGGCAGATCAGCCACACGAGCGTGCCCGCGGCGGCGGCCGCGACGAGCAGTTGGCGGTTGCCGCGTGCCGTGTGCAGGCCCTGGGCCGTGGTGGCGCGGGCCTGCCCGGCGGCCCGGGCGGCTCGGTCCTTGACCGGGGCGGGCAGCTTGTCCTGGACCCGGGACGCCGCTTCGGCAGCCTTGGTCCTGACCTGTTCGGCCTTGAGCGCCGCTTGGTCCTTCAGCTCTCCGGCCTTCGCGGCGGCCTGGTCCTTGATCTCGGCGGCCTTCTCCTGCGCGCGGGTCTTGACGTCGGTCTTGGCCGCGAGCGCCTGGACCGTGTCGCCGAGCTCGTTACGGGTGTGCTCGATCTGCTCGCGCAGTTCCTCCGGGCTCTGGGCGGTGGGCTCGTCGTGGGGCGGCTGCGTCATCGGTGGGCACTCTCCTTGATCTCGGCCACGTCGGCCTTCACGTTCTCGATCGTCTCCTCGGGCGTGGGCGGGGCGGCCTGGGAGACCTCCTTCTTCCCGGTCAGCGCCATCACCGCGGCGACCAGGCCGAGGACCGCGGTCACGATGAGGCCCGCGGCCCACAGCGGCAGTGCCTCCGCGAGCGCGGCGATGACAGTGGCCACCAGGGCCTGCAGCATCAGGAACCCGACCAGTCCGGCACCGCCGAACAGTCCGCCGCCCTTGCCGTAGCGCTTGCCCTTCTCCTTCATCTCCGCCTGTGCCAGGCGCAGTTCCCCGCGCACCAGCTCACTGAGCTGCTGCGAGGCACGCTGCACCAGCTCACCCACCGGCTCCTGTGCCGGTGCCTGCGGCGCCGGCCGGCTCGTGTCGTGGTGCGGCTGTGTACCCGACGTCATGGCGATCACCTCCCGTCACTCGGCTGCTTTCTCACGGCCGGAAGACGCGTCGGCGTCCTCCGGTGACGGCGTGAGTACCCCCGATGCACCAGTTCAGGGCAGCCGGGGCCGAACTGATCACCGCTGGTGCCGCCAGGGCCGGTACTTGAGGGCTGCGGCGGCACCACCGCGCTGCCTTTCGCGCGGATGGGTCTGAGCGGCGGCGAGGACAGGGTGTACGGGGACTACGACGCGGTCTTCGTCGCCGAGGACACCAGGTGTTCGACCGCCGGCCGGGCCGCCGGACCGATCACGGTATCGGCCGGCAGAGTCCTCCCGCCCCGCCCGGCCCGGCCCGGCCCGGCCCGGTCCGGCCGGGCGGGTGAACAAGCTTCCGGTGCGCGCGCCGACGGCTGCCTGGCCCGCATCACCCGGATCAGTGGCCCCCCGTCGCACGCGCCCACGCTCAGCGCGTTCCTCAGCCCTTACGGGCGGATCCGCCCATCAGGTGGTTCGCTCGTTCCGTGCGCAGGTGGAGCGCGGTCCGGCCCGTGCGTCGCGTCGACACCAGGCCGGCCCCGCGCAGCGCACCCAGGTGTTGGGAGACCGCGCTCGCGGTGATGCCCAGCCGGCCGGCGAGAGCCCCGGTGGTCAGGGGTTCGGCCAGGGCGTCGAGTACCGCCGCCCTGGTCTGGCCGAGCACCGGGGCCAGACCCGTGAGCGCCTGAGGCGGGGGCTCCCACAGCAGGCCGACACCCACCGCCGGGTAGCGGATCGACGCGGCGGCGACCGGGGACTTGTCGACGCCCACGTTGGGCCAGTTGAAGACGCTGGGCAGCAGGACCAGGCCGTGCCCGCCGGTGTCCACCGTGCAGACCGTCTGCGGAGTGCGCCGACCGTGCACCACCAACTGGCCACCGTCCCAAGCGACATCCTGATGCAGCTCGGCGAACAGCGCATGGACGCCGCCATCCACCAGGGTGAGCGCCCGCCTGCCGACGTCGGCCTCCAGGAGCGCGCGCATCCGGCCCCACTGCGGAGCGATCAGCAGCTCGTGGCAGCGGTGGAGCGCTGCGGCGAGCCTCGGCAACACCGCCGTCGAATCAGGGACCTCCTCGTCCGGTACGCGCACAACGGCGCCGTACTCCCGCCGGAAGAAGGCCTCTTCCGTGGCCCGCAGCAGGTCCAGCTCGGCAGCCATCGAGGGCAGCCGCTCCTCCGGCACGGGGAACAGGAACGACGGCAGCGCCCCGGCGATCAGCGCCCGCAGCAGCGGCAGTTCGCGCTCGCCGGCCAGCAGCGGCCGCGCGCTGCGCACCCATGGCTGATGCACCGCATGCCCGGCGGAGCCCAACAGGATCCGGAGCGCGAGCACCGTCTCGCCCAGTGGCGAGACGGCGAACCGCACCTTCGCGACAGACGCCGCGGTGAACCTGATCTCGACTGCCATCCGCGCCGCCCCATCGTGTAGCTCTGGCTAAACGATAGGCCGGTACCCGGCGTCACTCGCATGCTGTCCGGCATGGAACTCTTCACCGCGCACGACGGGACCGAGCTCGCCTACCACGTGTTCGGGGACGGCCCGCCTGTGGTGTGCCTGCCGGGTGGACCACAGGACTCGGCCTACTTGGGCGAACTCGGTGGCCTGTCAGCGCACCGGCAGTTGGTCATGCTGGACCTCCGCGGCACCGGACGGTCCGCGATGCCCGCGGACGTCGCCTCGTGCCGCTGCGACCGGCTCGTCGACGACGTGGAGGCTCTTCGTGAGTGTCTGGGCCTGGAACGGATGGACCTGCTCGCGCATTCCGGCGGCGCGAATCTGGCCGTGCGGTACGTGGGCCGCCATCCCGAACACGTGGACAGACTCGCGCTCATCACACCGAGCGTCCGGGCCGTCGGGATCGAGATCACCGACGCACTGCGGCGCGAGACCGTCCTGCCACGTCGGAACGAACCTTGGTTCCCCGAGGCCTTCGCGGCCCTGGAGGCGATCGGCGCGGGCCGGGCGGGCGCCGACTGCTGGCAGGCCGTCGCTCCGTTCTCGTACGGCCGCTGGGACGAGGTGGCCCAGGCCCACAAAGCGACGGAAGACCGGCAGATGAACATGGAGGTCGTGGCGGCCTTCAACGCCGACGGCGCCTTCGACCCGGACTCCACCCGCGCGGCGCTCGCCCGATTCGACTCACCGGTGCTCCTGCTGGCCGGGGAGCTCGATCCAGGCGCCCCTCCACCCACGACAGCCGAGTTCGCCGGACTGTTCCGGAGCGCCGAGTTCGCCGTCCAGCCCGGCGCCGGACACTTCCCGTGGCTCGACGACGCGGACCGGTTCGTGGCAACGACCTTGTCCTTCCTGCGGTGAGTCGTCCCTCACCCATCCTGCCGGCTGAACGGACGGCTTCAACGGGCACGGACTACGTCTCAAGCCGGCACTGACGGCGCGACGCCCGTCTCGCGGCGCGGCCTGGAGGCGTCGTGGAACCCACATGGTCCCCGGAGGGAGCTGATCGTGCCGGGGCAGCGAGGTGAACCAGAGCCCCCGGTATGCCCCTGACGGGTTGATCAGGGGCATACGGGGGCAGACCATGCAGAACTACCGGCAGAACTGCGGTCGTTACCTAATGGCCGGAGGCCTTGGCGGCTTGCCCCAGGCGGAGTGCGGAGACGAGGAAGAAGACCCCGCCCAGGAAGGCGTAGCCGGCCAGGCTGCTCAGGGAGGCGTTGCCCTTGCCGGCCTGAGCTATGAAGGAGGCTCCGGCGAGAGTGGAGATGCCTCCGCTGGCGATCATCGGCCACTGACCTGCCATCCCACGTCGCAGAACGCCGACGATCAGTTGCACCAGACCCGCGGTGACGGCCCAGGCGCCCCAGACCCGCAGGACTGCCGGGATGCCTGAGGTGGCGGCTGCGACCAGTCCCGCGGCGGTGAGGGAGCTGAGCGCGATGTTCGTGTAGAGACCGCGCACGGGTCCGCGTTCGGCCTTGGCGGACCTGGCGTCGACGACCGCACAGGCCACGTCGAACGCGGGGTAGATCACCAGCAGCGTCGTGCTGAGGGGGTTCAGGGTGTGGGCGGAGGCGAGCAGGAGGACGGCCCATACCGCGGCGAACGCGAAGCGCAGGAGGTAGAGGCGTCGTAGCGCTGCGGTGTCGCTTGCGGTGGGGGCGGGGGCGGGGACAGCGATGGAGGAGTCCATGAGGGGTCCTTTGGGCGAAGGCGGCAGCGCAGGCCAAGGCGCGATCAGGAGGCGAGGGAGAACGTTCGTTCTTCCTGTCTCATCTAAGGGGCCTCCCTTTCCTGCTGTCAAGACCGAACGTTCTCCCTCACCGGCTGGTACGGTGATGTCATGAGTGCGGGCACAGAGGGCGGGAGCATGTCAGAGGCACGAGCGCGGCTGCTCGACACGGCAACCCGGATCTTCTACGCCGAGGGGATCCACTCCGTCGGCGTGGACCGGATCATCGCGGAGGCCAAGGTCACTCGCGCGACCCTGTACCGGCATTTCAAGGGTAAGGAGGAGTTGATCCTTTCCTACCTCCAGCAGGCCGATCACGCCATCCGGGGGCAGGTGGCTGCCATCCGGGCGCAGGGCCTGTCGGCGCCCGACACCGTCCGCGCCGTGAGTCGGGCCATCGCCGAGGGCATCCAGTCCTCAGGATTCCGTGGGTGCGCCTTCCTGAACGCGGCGGCCGAGTATCCCGAGCAGGATCACCCCGTCCACCAGGCAGTGCTGACCCATCGGCAATGGTTCCTGGAGACCGCCACGCAGCTCCTGGAAGACGCCGGCTGCGCTCCCGCCGACGCGGCGGGCCGGCACTTCGTCATGCTCCGGGACGGCGCCATGGCGGCCGGCTGCCTGTCCGACCCGAAGCCGATCTGTGAGACCTTCCTGCGCGGCGTCGAAGGCATCTTGCGGACGGGTGCGGCATCAATGCCTGGTTCGGATGTTCCGGTCACCCTGCCCGGATGACCATCCAGGTGTGATCAGTCCCTCTCCTGCCCGCCGTCGAACGGTGACAGAAGCGGCCCGTCTGACAACGCGGGCCCGCAAAGCCCGTACGGGATGCGGCCGGACGCGTTTGCGGGCCGGGGGAGGGGCAACGCGCAGTCCATGACTGAAGCGAAATCCGGAACGAATAGTAAGCAGACCGCCTCTCGTGCGGCTGCCGGCAAGGCGCGGCGCGCTGCGGACAAGGCGACCGCGCCCGCCGCCGGGGCTGCGAAGGGCGCGGCGGACAAGGCGACTGACACCGCGTCGGCCGCGAAGTCGGCGGCCGCCTCCGGGGCCGAGCGCTCGGCCGAGACGGTCGCTTCGAGGGCACAGGGCATGGCCCGCGCGGCCGAGGCGGGTCGTCAGACGCTGGTGGCGGCGACCGGGCAGGTCGCGGCGACGGCCAAGGCGGCCTCCGGGCAGGTGGCCGCCACGGCGAAGACGGCTCTTGCGGTGATCGCCCACCGCAAGCTGATCGCC
The DNA here is from genome assembly GCF_033792105.1 of Streptomyces sp. WI03-4A. NCBI lineage: Bacteria > Bacillati > Actinomycetota > Actinomycetes > Kitasatosporales > Streptomycetaceae > Streptomyces > Streptomyces sp. WI03-4A. Next base: position 263,542 of record NZ_JARAUO010000004.1, on the reverse strand, counting down.
GCCGGTGTCGGTGCGGGTGTGACCGCGTTGACGGCCGCTTCCTATGCGGCGGGCCGCCGTTCGGGCCGTCACAGCCACGGTCCGATCACGCGGCTGACCGGCGGCCGTATCTGACGCCGCGTACGGGCGGTGGGCCGACGGGCCCACCGCACGGCGTCCGCCCCCGCACGCGCGCCCGTACCACCAACTCTCGACACCCGTCACACCCCGCACCCCGCACCCCGCGCTACGCGCTCTCGCGTTCTTGAGCCCGCCTCCGCGACATCCAGCGAGCACGTCACGCACCTCGCAACGATCCTGGCGCACACCGCCGAGCCCTGGGGCCGCCCGGGCCCAGGCCCTTCTCCCAGCGTTCTGAGCCGGATTCCTCGGCATCGCCTGGGGTGGTGCCATGGTGAATCGTTCCTCCTGGGGCACTAGCCCAAGTGATCTTCATCGGAAGTCTGCTTGGGAGGAACGTCCGTCGTGACTGTGCCTACTCGCCCGTTGCGTCCCGTGCGCCGTCGTCGCTTTGACCTGCGTACGACGACTTGGTTCTTCGTTCTTCTCGCACTGCTGCTGAGTCTTGGCGGGCTGATCGCCCGCACCGCCGCGCAGGCTGCACAGCGACGCCCTGTCTGGGCGGTGATCCTGCTGCTGTTGGCCTCGGCCGCTGTCATCGCCGGTCACCGGGGTCGGCGCCGATGGTCGGCCCGCAGAGCTCTGCGGCGTGCGACCGAAGCACTTGAGGCGGCGGCGGAGACGGCGGCCGACGCGCTGCGGGAACCGGCCGTGGCCGCCGCCCCCGTGGAGGTGGCCGAGCCGCCGGTGGCAACGCCAGCAGCAACGGCAACGGCGACGGCAACGGCGACGGCAACAGCAACGGCGACGGCACCTGCACCGGGCGCCACGTATGCGGAGGAGACTCTGTTGTTGGATGCCGCTGTCGTTCCGCAGGTGATGGACTATGCGGTGCTGGATCCGGAGGAGTTCGAGCGGGCGATAGCCGAGCTGTGTGTCCGGGATGGGTGCACGGACGTCGAAGTGGTGGGCGGCGCGGGTGACTTGGGAGCCGACGTGCTCGCGGTGGCCCCGAGCGGGCACCGTCTGGTGGTGCAGTGCAAACGGTACGGCGAGGGCAACAGGGTCGGTTCGCAGGACCTCCAGCGTTTCGGCGGTACCTGCTTCACCGTCCATGAAGCCGACATAGCCGTCCTCGTCACCACCGCCGACTTCACGGCACCGGCCCTGGAGTACGCCGAGCAGTGCGGGATCGTGTGCGTGGATGCCGAGGCGCTCACGGCGTGGCATCTGGGCACGGGTCCTTGCCCCTGGGATACGCCCTACGACGGGTGAGCCCTCGCATACCCGTCGACCCCGTTCATCCTTGAAGACGGACCCTGGTTCCGCGACGGGCCGAACCACCGGGCGGCCGCCTGCTCGAACGTGTCGCGATTCGGGGCGGGCGCGCTCGCCCGGGCCACGACGCCGTCGGGCCGAACCAGCACCGCACCCAGCCCGAGGTCGTCGCGCACCGGGCCGCCCGCGTAGCGGATCCGGCCCTCCCACGCCTTGCTCGCGACCTGCAGCGCACGGCCGAGGCTGAAGTCGAGCACAACCTCCTTCCCATGGCGCCCTTCCAGCCGAGGTTGACGGCGTCGCCGATGCCGAGGTTGAGGCCCTGGCCGCCCGAGGGGAGCGACCGTCTTCCACGGCATCGCCTCCGGTTACGAAGAGACCGCCGCCTCCTGCGAAGCGGCGGTCACTCACGCGGCAGCCATGCTCTGGACAGGACCCGTGCGCGCGGACGGTGGTCTCGACGTGCTCAGTCGTTGACCGGGATCCGGTGGGCGAGGACGGTGACCCGGAGGTCGCCGTGGTCCACCCACTGCGGGAACTTGAGCGTCTTGTGGCTGGTGGCCGCGGGAGGGGTGACCTGGAGGTAGGCGGCGTGGACGGCGTCCGGGGTGCCGGTGTTGGCGTGCGTCCAGGATATGACCGCCTCGGCGCTCTGGCCCTTGCGGAGGGTGAGGGTGGACTTGGCCGGGCTCTTGGCGTACCAGGTGTCGCCCCAGTGGGTGGTGGAGTGCAGCGTTCGGTGAGCGGCGTTCTCCAGGCCCAGGCCGGGGTAGCCCCGCAGCAGGCAGGTGTGGGCGCTGGTGTTCTTCAGCTTGAGGATCACACCCTGGTGGTTCATGCCGCCGGCCAGGCCCTTGCCGAAGGAGGCGGTCAGGGCCGAGACGGAGCAGGTCGGCGTGGTGGCCGAGGCTGCCTGCGCGACTGAGGTGCCGGTCACGCTCAGTCCGGCGGCGGTCATCGCGGCGAGCGCCGCGCGCGCCAGGCGCGGGTGGACACGCACGTCCGAGAGGGTGCCCGGAGCGGTCTGGGGCATGTGGTCGCGGTGCTGCTTCGTCATGATGAGCCTTCTCCCCTTGGTCATCGGCCTGCGGTTCGGTCTTCTCCAGGTGTGATGCATGGCGAGCGGAGAATGTTCGGGCGATTTCGCGCCGGGCTGCGACGCGTGGCCCCGCGGCGCAGCCGGCACTCGGGCAGCCTCAGCGGCGCAGGTCGATGACCGTGCGCAGTTTGCCGCTGGTCGGGGTGCGCTCGAACGCGTCCCTGGGGACGGTCTGCACGGCGAGCGCCAGCAGTCCCTCTTCCTCGGCCGCGGCCAGTTCCGCCACCTCACGAGCGAGTGCCGCACGGGCCGCTTCGGGGTCGGTGGCGTACTGCTCGTCGAGGCGGACGGTCAGCCGTTCCCGGTCGGCGCCCGACTCGACGACCATCTGCACCTCGCCGTGGTAGGCGAGCTGCTCCTGCGTCGCCTGGGCGATGCGCCGGTAGTTGATGAAGTACGTGCCCACCCGTACGACGTCGCCGTAGCGTCCGAGGAGTTCCAGTCGGGGCACGTGGCTGCCGCACGCGCACGGGCCCGCGACGGCCCGGCCCAGGTCACCGATCTCGTAGCGTTCCAGCCGCTGGCCTGCCCGCGCCCGGGAGGTGAACACCAGCCGGCCCGGCTCGCCCGGCGCCACCGGCCGGTCCTCGTGGGGGTCCAGGATCTCCAGTGTGTGCAGGTCGGTCAGCACATGGTGGACGGAGCCCTCGGAGGAGGCGCACTGGTAGCCCAGGGGGCCGAGGTCGGTGCTGCCGTAGGCCGCGGAGCGGATCACCTGAACGCCGAAGTCCTCTGTGAGTACGCGGCGTTGCTCGGCCGTGAAGTGCTCGCCGCCGTAGAACACCTTCCGGATCCGGCCGTGGGCCCGCAACCGGTCGCCTTCGGCGTGCAGCAGCTGCCACAGGTAGGACGGCATGCCGAACAGGGTGTCCACGTCATGGGCGATCAGCGCCTCGGCGACCACGGCGTGGTCGGGGCCCGCGGCCATCGGGATCTGGGTGGCGTTCAGCCGCTCCAGGATGGAGAAGAAGCTGATGAAGCTCCCGTACATCCCGCCGCAGTAGAACAGGTTGGCCGCTCGGTCGCGGGCCGGGTCGAAGCCGGCGGCGAGGAGTCCGTCCGCCGCGGCGCGCATCTGGTTGTCGTAGTCGTCGCAGGTGAACACCGACAGCGCGGGAGCGCCCGTGGAGCCGCCGCTGCGGAAGTACAGGTGTGCGTGGCGCGCGTCCAGGGTGGCGAGGGCACTCTGCACACCCTCCTTGCCCAGCAGCGGTACGACGGCCGCGGGGGGCAGCACCGGAGGCGCTATGAGGTCGTCGGGGCAGGCGAGGGTCGCGAAGTCCGTGTCCGCCGTGCGCAGGCTCACCCTGCGGCTGTAGCGCTGCAACGCGTAGACGCCGTCGTGCGGTTCGCCGTCGTAGCTCTCCAGCATGGAGCCGACCGGGGTGATGCGGGTGACACCCGCGGCGAACATCGCCCGGGAGAGCGTGGCCACTTCCGCGCGGTCGCCCGCGACCGCCGCCGTCTGCAGGTAGCGGCGCATGGGCCGCAGCGTCGCTGTGACCGCGTGCCCGGGCAGCGGCTTGACCCGGATGCTGCGGTGGAGCGGGGAGGCGTCGAGTGCGGGCCGGGTGTCGGCCAGCACCCGCCAGGAGCCGTCCTCGGCGGCGAACACACGGGTGAGACCCAGGTGTTGTTCGAGCAGGGCGAGCTGCTGCACAGTGGTGATCTCGGCCTGCTCCGCCGGGCCGGGCAGCGGCGCCGGGCGAGTGCCGGAGATCTTCGACAGCCGCTCGGCGAACCGGCCCGCGAACGCGAACAGTTCCCCGGTGTCCTCGGTGTCGAGATAGATCACCTGCGGGCTGGAGCAGGCCTGTTGTTCCAGCCGGCAGACGTCCTCGGCGAGCGCGTCGAGCACGTCCTCCCCGGACGCGGCTCGCCCGGTGAGGTAGGCGAAGGAGATCCGGTGTCCCCAGGCGATCACCTGGCAGCCGGGCGGGGCCAGTTCGCCCGCCGCGTGCACCGCGTCCTCGCCGCCCCACACCGCGATCGCGTCGGCCTGCCCGCACAGTGCCTCCAGCCAGGCGCGGCGCGAGGACGGGAAGCGCAGGGCGACGACGCGTTCGGCGATCAGCCCGGACGGGTCGGCGGCGCCGAGGGCGGCGAGCAGGTCCAGGGCGAGGCCCGAGTCGGAGCTGCTGGTCTTGAGCACGTTGAGGTTGCCGGCCAGCAGTCCCTCGACGACGCTCAGCGGCGCCACGGCCGCGGCGTTCCCCGGTGCGATGTGCACCAGCAGACCGACCGGCGCCCACGCCTCGTACACCGTCTCGCGGGCGTCGGGCCGGGTGAGCCGTTCCGGGCGCAGTCCGCCCAGTTCTCGCCGCAGCTTGCGCTCGAGCGCCTCCCGGGTCAGCGCGGCCGCCAGCTCGCCCAGGACGGCCGGGACCTCCCCGGCGGACAGGTGGGCGGCCAGCCGCTCGTACAGCACGGAAGCGGTGTCGGCCAGGTCGCGGGCGACCTCGGCGCAGGCGCCGATCACCACGTCGGTGGGCAGGGGGCGGGTCAGGACCCGCCCGGCGAGCTCCGGCAGTGTGTCGAGCCGTCGGCCGGCCTCTGCCTCGTCGACGAACTCGCCCTGCCAGAGGTGGAGTACGGAGGTGGTCACGACATTCCCTTCATCAGTTCGGCGGCGGCGACGGCACAGCTGCGGTTGCGGCTCACCCCGGCACGGCCGTGCACGGTGAACCAGTCGGTGGACAGCGGGCACGGGCACTCCTCGCCCGGATGCAGCGACGCCAGGTCGCCCATCACCACGCTGTGGGCGGGCACCGAGGTGATGTACGGGCTGACCAGGTGCAGGAACCCGCGTTCGCCGTACGGCAGCGGGTACAGCGTCCCGGTGTCCCGCACCGCCGCGCGCGACCACACGGGCACGTGCAGCCGGTGCTCGGCGCACTCGATATAGGGCACGCAGTGTTCGACCGAGCCGAAGGTGTCGCGGATCCGGTCGCCCGGGATGCCGAGACGTTCGCTCACCTCGGCGTAGAACGTGCCCTTGGCGATCTGCCGGTCGGCGTGGCCCTTCCAGCCGCCGCCGAGTACCACCAGGGAACCCTCGGGCAGCCGCATCGGCGGCAGGCCCATCGCCCGCATCCGCTCCAGGGTGAAGTACAGGAACGCGGGGAAGCCCAGGATGCGCACCGGTACGTCGTCCTCGGCGTAACGGTGGAGCGCCGCGATGCAGCCGTTCACGTCGAACTCGTGACCGGAGCCGGTGTGCCGCAGCGCGTGCGTGGTGTGCCGGGCCGGGGCGAAGTCGCACAGGTAGTTGTCGGTGAACGAGGTGCCCAGCTTGAGCGCCGGTGCCGGCTCGTAGCTGTACAGGAGGTAGTTCGCCGGCTGGTCGGGGGTGATCCAGCCGTAGTGGTCGAAGATCCGGGCCACCATGCGCTGCGCCGAGCGGATCGTCCACTCGTCGAAGAACATCTGCGACTTCTGGCCCGTGGTGCCCGAGGAGGTCAGGTGCAGGAAAACGTCCTCCCGCGGGACCGACAGCACCTCATGGCGCTTGAAGAACGCGGCGGGCACCAGCGGAGTGCGCACCCCGTCGCCCACGGTCGGCGCCGCGGCCTCGGCCGGGTCGTCGAGCAGGGCGGAGAAGAAGGACGAGCGGCCGGCGTGCCAGGCGTTGGTCTCGGCTATCGCCGCGGCGAACAGCTCGTCGGCGGCCCTGCCGTGGGCGTACGGCTCCGCCAGGTCGCACAACTGCTGCACATGGCCGAGCGCCGCCGGGTCGGGAACCTCGACGGGAGCGAGATGGGGTTTCATCGGGACACCTCGTGAAGGGGCAGGTAGGTGGAGGTCCAGGCACTCAGGTAGGCGCCGAGGTAGGGCCGTAGCAGCGGGCTGACGGCGGTGGTGCGGAAGTCGATCTGACGGCTGGTGCGTGACAGCACCACGTAGTCGTGCAGGCGGTCGTGGACGCGCCGCATCGCCGGGTAGAGCGCGCTGGGCACGAACCCCGAGGCGAGGAAGACCTCCAGGGCCTCGGTGTCGGCCAGCGGCAGCAGCGCCTCGGCGTAGTCCGCGCCCGCTCGGGTGACCGTGGCCATCAGCCCCTCGAGGGCCCCGGCCACCGCGGCGGGGCGGGGGTGGACGGCGACCAGGGCGCAGCTGCCCGCGACCGGGTCGAGGTCGGCGTACGCCTCGAAACTGCCGTCGGCCGCGGCCAGCACCGCGTTGGGCGTGTGCAGCGGGAAGAACCGGTCGTCGGCCTGCGGGAAGAGCTCCAGGAAGCGCCGCCGCACGAAGCCGGGAGCCGCGATCAGCTCGATCGGCTCCGCCCCGGTGGTCCAGGCGGTCCCGGCGGTCCTGGTGGCCCCGGAGGCCTCACGCACCGCGGCCGCCGTGCCCACCGCGCCCGCCGCGTCCCGGGTGCCGGCGTAGTCGATGCCCACGCCGGTCGACGCGGCGGAGAGCAACGCCGACAGCCGTTCCGGCACGGCCGCCACGGGTGCGCGCCGGTCCAGCACGCCGTCGGCGTAACGGGCGAACAGCGCCAGCGTCTCGCACCCGTCGACCTCGACGGCGTTCGGCAGCAGGCCGAGCGGCCGGAAACCGTTGCGCACGACGACGGCTTGAGGGCCCGCGGTGACCACGCGGACGGTGGCGTACACCGAGTCCAGGCGGCCGGTGCCGAACGCCTCCTCGCACACGGCGCCGGTCAGCCGGGAGGCGAGTCCGCCGCCGCGGTGGCCGGGGTGCACCGCGAGGCCGACCAGCTTGCCGATACGGCTGCCCGGCTCGGTGACGACGACTGCGGAGCCGACGAGGGCGCCGTCGCACGCACGGGCGGTGAGCCAGTGCGCGGTGCCGCCCGTGATCAGCCGGCGCATGACGACCGGGTCGCTCCCGAGCGGCACAGGATAGCCGTGGCCGTACACCTCGAAGTACAACTGCCGTAGCTCCGCGATGTCCTGCACGTTCGCGGGGGAGAGGACGACGGTCATGACGCGTCTCCCGCCGGTACCGTCGCCGCCGCGGTGGATGTCCGACGCGCGGCGGCGTCACCACGGTCACCGCGGTTACCGAGCCACCACAGCGCCAGCGCCACGGGTACGAGCCCCGCGCCCTGCGCCAGACACAGGGTCCGGGCGGTCAACTGGTCGCCCAGCGCGCCGAACACCAGCGACGACACCGGGAACGTCGCTCCCAGCAGCGCCTGCATCACGGCGAAGAAGCCCGGCTTGTCGTCGGCGGGTACCAGCCGCTGGAACAGCGCCACGAACCGCACGCCGATCACCCCCACGCACCAGCCGGCGACGGCCATCGAGCCGAGAGCCGCCGCGGGGTGGGCGAACAGGCCCGGCAGCGAGAGGGCCGCCGCCATCACCGTCAGGCACACGCTGCCGACGGCGACCGGGCGGCCCGGCAGACGTCCGCCCGTGAACGACCCGACCAGAGTGCCCGCACCGAGGGCAGCCTCCAGGGAGGCGACGGTCGAGCCGCTCGCGTGCAGCACCTGTCGCGTGTAGAGCGGCATCACCACGTAGACGGCCGTGGTGAAGATGTTGGCGGCGGCGAAGCAGACCAGGACGCGGCGGATGAACGGCAGCCCGGCGAGTATCCGGAGCAGCGTGCGCCGCTCGGATGCGGGGCCGTCCGCGGGCGCGGCGGCGGCCGTGGTGCCCGGGAAGCGGGCGGAGACGACCAGCAGGGCGGCGAGCAGGTACGCGGCGGCGCAGGCGGCGACGACCGCGTCCAGCGAGCCGGCGTCCACGACGAGTGGACCGAGCAGCCCTCCGCACAGGCCGGCCACGGACTGCGTGGACAGCTCGAATCCGGTGGCCGCCTCTATGTCGGCGTCCTCGACGAGTTCCGGCACCGACGTGGTCAGACACGGATCGAACACCGCCTGGCACCCGGCGAGCGCCAGCCCGACCGCGTAGGCGGCGGCCACGGGAAGCGTGCCGGCATGGGCCACGACGGCGGCCGCCGCGGCCACCGTGCCCGCTACGGCCGCCGCGGCGGCCAGCACCGTGCGGTGCGCGTGCCGCTCGACGACGCGCGCGACCACGGGGGCGAGCGCCACCGCGGGCAGGGTGCTCACCATGAGGAAGAGGCCGGAGTCGAGACCGCGGTGCCGGCCGCCCGCGTACCCCACGAGCCACCAGACCGCCCCGACCTGGAACATCCGGCCGGCGGCCTGGGTGAGGAGCTGACCGGCCCAGACCCTGGCGAAGGAGGGGTTGCGCAGGACGAGTGGCAGGCGCCGTGCGGGCGCGGGTGCCGCGCTCACGAGTGCGGCCGTTCGTCGAGCACCCGGACGAGCTTGCCGGAGCGGGAGTTGACCGCCAGGTCGCGGTGCCGCACCCACTCGACGGCGAGCGCGTTCACGTGCCCGGCGGCGGTGGCGTCGGCGTAGAACGGGCGCTGGGCCAGGACCGCCGCCACGACGGCCGCCTCCAACTCCGCCCTTACGGAGCCGGGTTCGGGCACCGCGAGCCGCAGCACGAGACCGTCCCGGCCGTCCCGGCGCCGCACGACGAGCTGGACACCGGTCACCTCGCCCGAGGTGTCGGCGGCCGCGACGACGTCGTGGACGTCCTCGGTGTACAGGGAGACGGGACCGACCCGCACCCCCTCCTCGGCGCGCCCGAGGATACGGAAGACACCGGCCGCCCGGTCCACCCACTCGGCCCGGTCGCCCGCCGGGTAGCGCAGGACCGGCATGAGCCGACGGCACAGACTGGTGACGACCAGCCGTCCCGGCACACCGTCGGCGTCGACCGGCAGGTCGGTCTCGTCCTGGAGGATCTCGACGAGTGTGTCGGGGGTGAACGCCCGGTGCACACGCGGGTCCTCGCCTGGCACGGCCGCTCCGAGGAGCCCGGCGTCGACGCTCGCATAGCCGAGGGAGCGCGGCTCGGCGTTCGGGAACGCGGTCGCGAGCAGCGGCAGTTGATCGCTGAAGAGGCATTCGCCGCCGAAGAACAGCAACTCCACGTCCGGCAGCGTTCGACCGGCGTGGGTGAGGCGCTCGGCGAGCGCGCACAGGGTGGTCGGCGTGCCGGCGACGGCCTGGACCCGGAACTCCTCCAGGGTGGCCGCGGTGGACTCCCAGGGCGTCGCCCCGCCGATGGGCAGGCGGACGTTGGCCACGGGGGAGCGGTGCAGCGAGTCGAGGACGAAGCTGAAGCTCGCGTACAGGTCGCCCGCGTAGAAGAGGTCCGCCACCCGGTGACCCGGGCGCAGACCGGCTCCGACCAGCCCTGCGCCGAACGTGGCGGTGAACTCCCGCCACTCCGTGCGGGTGTAGTAGGAGAACTTCGGCGACCCCGTGGTTCCGCCGCTGCGGAACACGACGGCCTCGTCCAGCGGAGCGGTCAGCAGCCGGTTGTTCCGGGGCGAATTGGCCCGCCAGAATTCGGCCTGCGGCACCACCGGAAGATCCGTGACATGAGCCACTTCGTCGGGGAGCCGGGAGTAGAGCTGACGGTAGAAGGGAGAGTTCCGGCGGGCGAAACGTACGAGCTCCGCAAGTGGTTGAACGGGCATCAATTCCTGCTCGAAGGCGTGGTCCGCCGGAAGGAAATGGCCGGCGGGCGCGACGGATCGGGTCCACTGACAGGGACCGGGTCGCGAGGGATGTGAAGAAGCGGCGCGCCGCTGGTGAGCGGGGCGTCCGCAGGACAAGCGTATCTCACCATTCGGGACGCCTCTTGCGCCAACTGCCCATTCATGGAATGGGCTTGAATGCCTGTGGACGCGTTCCGTGGGCCATCGGTTCCACCGGAAGTGGAGACGGTGATCACATCAACGGCCCTGATATAAAAGCCTGTTGCGGAAGGCTCAAGCGGGCCTTATGGAAGAGGGTCCGCCATGCCATTTCGGAGGGTGGCTGGAAAGCTCTCAAGCCGAATGTGGCCGGATGCAAGCGGCCGTTCCCGGCGGGCGGTTACCGCGGATGCCGCCCCTCGGGAGAGCGGCATCACAGATTCTTCGCTCAGGTCTGGCGTGTGTGCATGGGATTGTTGGCGACTTCGCCCGGGCATGTGCGGCGTGGGCCGTGTTCGTGCCGGTCGCGGCCCCAGTCGAACAGTGCGAGCGCCAGGGCTGCCGCCATGCCGGCGAGGCCGGCGGCCAGGGCGATGGCGAGGGCGCCGCGGTGGTCGCCGTTCCTGCCGGGCATCAGGTAGTAGAGACCGGGCAGGGCGGCGGTGCCGACCGCGGCCCCGAGCCGCTGGCCGGTCTGCAGGGCGCCTCCCGCCGCGCCCGCCATGTGTACGGGAACGTCGCGCAGGGTCATGGTGATGTTGGGGGAGACGACGAAGCCGCTGCCGATGCCGCCGAGGAGCAGGATGGGCGCGGCCAGCCAGGGAGCGGTGCCGATCGGGCCGTAGCGGAGCAGCAGCGCGGTGCCGCCCAGGCCGAGGATCACGCCTGTGAGGCCGCAGACGGTGAGCAGACGGCCGAACCGTTCGACCAGCCGGCCCGCGACGACGGCCGCGCCGGCCGAGCCGACGGCGAACGGGGTCACGGCCAGGCCGGACCTGAGCGGCGAGAAGCCGAGGCCGTGCTGGTAGAAGAGGGCGAAGACGAGCCAGACGCCGCTGAAGCCGATGAAGTACAGGGTGCCGACGCCCGCGCCGACGGCGTACCCGCGCACGGTGCTGAACAGTCGCGGGTCCAGCAACGGCCGGGTACCCCGGGCCACGAGCCGGCGCTGCCACTGCACGAAGGCGGCGAGCACCGCGGCGGCGACCGGGAAGAGCCACCACACGCGGCCGATGCCGCCGGAGTCCGCCTGCACCAGCGGGTACATCAGCGCGAGCACCCCGGCGCCGAGGAGCAGCACCCCGGGCACGTCCACGTGCCCCCGGCCGGAGCGCTGCGTATGGGGCAGCAGACGACGCCCCAGGAGGACGGCGAGGATGCCGATGGGCAGGTTGACGTAGAAGATCCACCGCCAGCCCTGGCCGCCGGAGGCCAGGGCGAGGATGACGCCGCCGGTGATCGGACCGGCGGCGGCGGAGACGCCCACCGTGCCGCCGAAGAATCCGAACGCCCGGCCGCGTTCGGCGCCGCGGAACATCTGCTGGATGAGCGCGGAGTTCTGGGGGGCCATGAAGCCGGCCGCCAGACCCTGGGCGAGGCGCGCCACCACCAGCAGCGTGATGTCGGGGGCCGCTCCGCAGGCCGCGCTGCAGATCACGAAGCCGCTCAGAGCCAGCAGGAAGATGCGCCGCCGGTCCAGGGCGTCACCGAGCCGCCCGGCGGTCACCAGGGCGAGCGCGAAGGTGAGGGCGTACCCGGACACCACCCACTGCACCTGCGCGGGGGAAGCGTGCAGGTCACGCTGGATGGTGGGTAGTGCCACCGCCACGATCGTCACGTCGAGCAGACTCATGAAGCCGGCCACCAGAGTGACCCACAGGGCCCGCCACCGGCGCGGATCCAGCTCGTACCCGGCCTCCCGGGCGTCCGGCTCCCGGCCGTCCGCAGCCGCCGACGATCTCGTCACCTGGGCCCCTCTCACCAGGGCCGCACCCGGACGACCCACGTTCCCGACCTGGGCGTGAGCACACACGGTGACCTGTGACCCGGACATCACCTGAACATCGCCGGGAAGCAGCCCTGCCCGAACACCATCCTGCGCCCGGTGGTGCTCCGGGACGACTGGCGCGGGCGACGGCATCCCCGGAGCCCGCCGGAAGCCCGGTGGGCCGAGAAGGTGACGTGATTCGACTGCCAGGGTGGTTGCCGGCCCGCCGTGGTGCCATGGCCGCCGTCGAGTGAGGCGGGCCCGCAGGATGGAGAGCCTGTTCCGCCGTGATGGGCACGGTGGCACGGAACCGGGAGAGACCGAACTCGTGACCAGCAATCCAGGGGCAACCGATGCACCGCCTGCCGTCTACGACGATCTGCGCGCAGTTGTCTTCAACTGCACGCTGAAGCGGTCACCGGAGCGCAGCAACACCCAAGGGTTGATCGACCGCAGCATGCGCATCATGCGGACCCAGGGCGTGCAGGTCGACGTCGTGCGCGCGGTCGATCACGACATCGCGACCGGAGTCTGGCCGGACATGACCGAGCACGGCTGGCGGACGGACGCCTGGCCGGCGCTGTACGAGAAGGTCATGGCCGCTGACATCCTCGTCCTGGCCGGTCCGATCTGGCTCGGTGACAACAGCTCGGTCATGAAGCAGGTGATCGAGCGCTTGTACGCGTGCTCCAGCCTGCTCAACGATGCGGGGCAGTACGCCTACTACGGCCGCGTCGGCGGCTGTCTGATCACCGGCAACGAAGACGGCGTCAAGCACTGCGCGATGAACGTCCTCTACAGCCTCCAGCACCTGGGCTACTCCATCCCACCGCAGGCCGACGCCGGCTGGATCGGCGAGGCCGGACCCGGTCCCTCCTACCTCGATGCCGGTTCCGGTGGACCGGAGAACGACTTCACGAACCGCAACACCACCTTCATGACCTGGAACCTGCTCCACCTCGCGCGCCTGCTCAAGGACGCGGGGGGTATCCCTGCTTTCGGCAACCAGCGCACAGCCTGGGACGCCGGCTGCCGCCACGACTACGAGAACCCCGAACACCGCTGACCCGAAGCGTGGGGTGCGCACCCCCGGTACGCCCCATCGCCTCGCCTCGCCTCACCTCCCGGTCCGTGAACGGGGGGGAGGGGGCTCAGCGCGTCAGTTCAACGGCCAGAAGGTCCATCAAGAGGCCGTCGTGCCAGGTGCCGTCCGGGCCCCGCTCGTACTGCCGCATGATGCCGACCGGCCGGAACCCGACCTTCTCGTAGCAGCGGATCGCGGCGGTGTTGTCGGCCGCCGGATCGATGACCAACCGGTGGTAGCCGTACTCGTCGACGAGGTGGCGGGCCAGCGTGCGTACCGCGTCGGTGCCCAGCCCGTTGCCGTGCACGGTGGGCGAGAGGAAGAGATCGATACCGGCGTGCCTGTAGTCCGGCTCCTCCTCGGAATACCACTGGATCATGCCGACGATCCGCCCCTGGTGGTCGACGGTCAGGCAGTTGCACTCGGGGTCTTCGAGATCGGCCGTGACGTCGGCTTCGAGATCGTCCCCGCCCCTCCATCTTGCTCGTACCTCAGGAGTGGCCCGGATGGCCGCGAGGGCGGCGACGTCTTCGGTGACGGTGGGGCGGAGTACGACGAGAGCACCGTGCAACACAGTCATGGCCTGGGACAGTACGCGACGGGAAGCCCGTAGCGCGCGGAGGTTTTCCGGTGACCCGGGGTAGCGGCCCTGCACCCACTCGAAGGCTCCGTAGCGGCCAAGCAGGCCGGTGGGCCGCAGGTGGGGGAGAGCGCTCCCCTCTGCGGCCCACCGGCCTGGTCCGAGTCCGCGTCCTACTGACCGTTGACCGGGCCGCCACCCGCGACGTCCTGGTCGTGCTGGTGGAATTTCTGCCGCCCCTTGGTGGTGGTCTCGGTGCTCGTGGTCTTGGTGCTCGTGGTGCCGCGCCGTGTCTTGGTGGTCGTGGTCGTCTCGGTGGTCTTGGTCGTCGTGGTGCCGCGGCGGTTCTTGGTGGTGGTCTCGGTCGTGGTGGTCTTGGTGGTGGTGGAGCCGTGGCCGTGGCCGTGCGGGCCGTGGAACGCGGTGGCGGGTGCGGTGTGTGTGGTGTGGGCGGGGGTGGCGGCGAAGGCGCTGGCCGGGATGAGGGCACCGCCCGCCGCCAGGCCGGTGGTGGCCGCCAGCAGGGCCAGGCGACGCTTGCGGGAGATGCGGGGGGTGGGGACGGTGGCAGACATCAGAGGTGCTCCTTCAAGTAAGGGGGGAGGTACCGGCTGGGGCCGGTGGGAGGGGCTGTCCTGTCCGGCGGCCCCGTTGCATCCAGTAAGCCCGCCGCTCACCTGGTCCGTCATGACACTCCATGTCGGGACTTGACATCTGCGCGGGTTCAGGGTGAGGCGCGGGCTGAAAGACCGCCGGTGCGGAGCACGGGCACCGGCGGCGACACGGGTGGGTCGGTGGCGGAGCGGATGCCACCCGGAGCTGATCGCGTCATCCGATCCGGACGACGGCCTTGCCCCGGCTGCCGCCCGCGGCCAGCCAGGTCGATGTCCGTTGCGCGGAAGGCGAGTTCGGCCTGCGCTGTGGCCACTTCGGCGAAGGCGCCGGAACCGGCATGACCCCGTACCCCGGAGCGACAGCCCTCTCCCGAACACGCCAAAGTCCTCATCACCTCGCTCACGGGTCCGGGCGAAGAGCTCCTCGACCTCGCGGACCAGGAGGTGATCGTTCTCGAACGCGCCCTCTCCGACGTGTTCACCCCCGCCGAGCACGCCGCCCTGTGCCACCTGCTCGAACCCGCCCGCGAGGTCCTTGTCGAGCAGACGCCGTAGGGGCGCTGGGCCGACGTCCCTCTTCTCCGGACGCAGAGACACCGAGGCGCGCAGCATCCGGCATCCGGAGCGGCGCGTTCCCACACGGGAAGCTGGGTGGAAAGCTTGGGGCATGGCCTTGCGACCATGGCGGGAGTTCCGGTGTTCCTGGGAGCCGGGTCACGCACCCGCGTTGATGGTGATCCCACTGGGGCTGATCGTCGCGGTCTGCGTGGTCGACGTGCTGGCTCCGCCGCACATTCACCTCGGGCCGCTGCTGGTGGCGGCACCGGCGATCACGGTGGCGTTCGCGGGCGCCCGCGGGACGGCGCTGATGGGAGCCCTCGCCGTGACGGCGCAGGTACTGATCGGTGCGCTGAGGGAGAGCCTGTCCTCCGCCAACATCCAGGCTCAGATCGCCGCTCTGGTCGTCGTCTCGGCCGTCTGTGTCGGCATCTGCGTGCTACGGGACCGGCGCGAGCGACAGCTGCACCGGGTGCGGTCCGTCGCTGAGGCGGCGCAGAGCGTGCTGCTGCAGCCCCTGCCCGGCCGCGCCGGCCCACTGCGGATCGCCGGCCTGTACATCCCGGCCGAGGAGGAAGCCGATCTCGGCGGAGACCTGTACGCGGCCGCGCGGACCGACCACCACAGCACCCGGCTCCTCATCGGCGACGTCCGCGGCAACGGCCTGGCCTCGATCAACAACACCGCCCTGCTGCTCGGCGCCTTCCGCGCGGCCGCCCATCGGCAGGCCACCCTGCCCCGCCTCGCCATCCACCTGGACGCCGCCTTCCGCTGGGACAGCAGCCAGTGGCGCTCGCAGAAGGAGCAGGACACCGACGAGGACTTCGCCACCGCGATCCTGCTGGACATCCCCGACCACGAACCGGTCGTCCACCTCATCAACTGCGGCCACCCACCGCCGCTGCTCCTGCGCGGCACCCACGTCATTCCCCTCACGCCGGAGGCGAGCCACCTTCCGATCGGACTCGGCGGCGCCTTCGGCGTGACCGGCTACGACGTCAAGACATTCCCGTTCGAGGTCGGCGACCTGCTCCTCCTGTACACGGACGGCGTGATCGAAGCCCGCGACACCGACCACCTCTTCTACCCGCTCACGGAGCGGGCGCCCGCGTGGACCAAAGACGACCCCGACGAACTCCTGCGCGCTCTCCATGACGACCTGATGGCCCACGTCCGCGGTCACCTGAACGACGACGCGGCCGCGGTCGCGATCCGCCGCCTGGCCCTCTGATTCCACTGCGCGCACATTGTCGTCCGGTCCGCGCGGGTGGAAGCATGACGACGTGCGGCGCCTGCGGCCGGTCCGGCCCCGGCGCGACCGCCGTGGGCCTGCGGCTCGTACCGGGGATCTGCTTCCCTGGTCGGCCGAATCGCTGGGGAGGCGGTTTCCGGCATGTGCGACGATCACGGGTATTCGTTGGGCGAGGCGGCCTGGTCAGCGCCTCGCCTCGCGGAGGGACCGGCCACCGACCCGGTGACGCTGCCCGAGGCCGACGAGGTCAGGGTCACGACGATGGTCGACAACGTCTACGACGCCCTGCTCGCTTCCGCCGAAGGCGTCACCCGGGCGTCGGCGGGCACCGGACGGACAGTCGCGCGGCAGTTCGCCGGTGGCGAGACCCTTGCGGGGCTGCGCGCCGAACACGGCTTCTCCGCCCTGGTCACCGTCCGGAGCGGCAACGCGAGCACCACGCTGCTGTTCGACACCGGAGCGTCGCCGGACGGGCTGTCGGTGAACGCCGAGCGTCTTGGCATCGATGTCGGCGGCCTGCAGGGCGTCGTGCTCAGCCACGGGCACTTCGACCACGCCGGCGGCTTCGACGGCCTGGCCCGGATGCGCGGGCGCTCCGGCCTGCCGCTGACCGTCCACCCCGCGGTCTGGACCCGCCGCCGCCTCGCGCTACCGGCCGGCCAGGGTCTGGAGATGCCGACCCTGTCCCGAGGCGCCCTGGAACGCGAAGGGTTCGAGGTGATCGAGCGGCGGCAGCCGTCGCTGCTGGCCGGCGGCATCCTTATCACCGGCGAGGTGGACCGCGTCACCGAGTTCGAGCACGGCATGCCGCCGGCCCACCAGGCCTGGGACGGGAACGGCTGGCGGCACGATCCCGCCGTCATCGACGACCAGGCACTCGTCGTCAACGTGCGCGGCCGTGGACTCGTCGTCATCACCGGCTGCGGGCACGCCGGGGTCGTCAACATCGTCCGGCACGCCATGAGACTCAGCGGCGTCAGCAAGCTGCTGGCCCTCATCGGCGGCTTCCACCTGAGCGGCCCCGCCTTCGAGCCGGTCATCGGCCCGACGGTGGCCGCGCTCACCGCACTCGCCCCCGAGTTGATCGTTCCTGGTCACTGCACCGGCTGGCGCGCCCAGCACAGCCTCGCCGCAGCCCTCCCCGACGCATGGGTGCAGACCAGCGTCGGAACGACCTACACCGTCACCGCCTCCGAGGCGGGCGGTGCTTGATCCCGACTCTGCGGTCCGGGCTCAGACGGTGCGGTAGGAACGGCGGGGGAAGAACAGGAGGGCGCCCTGGTCAGTGCGTGTGGTCGGGGTGGTTGGGGTGGTCGGAGTGGTCACGGTGGTCGTGGCCAGAGGGGCGTCGCGCCAGCGATCGGGCGCGTGTGATGACCTCGTCCGTGGACACGACGCGCACGCTCGTGAGTACATCCTCAAGTGCGGCCAGCCAGAGCCCGTAGTAGCTGTACGGTTCGTCCCGCTTCGCCGAGCCTTCCCAGGCGGCTATGCGGGCGATCAGCGCGGCCTTGAATTCCGGCCAGGTGAACACTCCCGCGTCGGACAGGCTGACGGCCATCCCGAAGGCACGGCTCTCCCACGGCTCGGCGAAGACCAGCTCGCCGTTGGAGCGGGGCGGTGCGGCGGGGCCTTCGATGTCCAGAGTCGCGCTCATGGGGCCGCCACCTTGGCCACTCCCACCATCGCGTCCCTCGTCACCAGAGGCACGAGTTCTTCCTCGGTCAGATGCTCGGTGCCGCGCGGCTGCTCGGGCAGCACCAGCCAGCGCACCTCGCTGGTGGAGTCGTGGACGATGATCCGTACGTCGTCGGCCAGCTCGAGTCCCATCTCGGACAGCACCGCGCGCGGTTCCCTCACCACCCGGGCGCGGTAGGCGGGATCCTTGTACCAGCTCGGCGGCAGGCCGAGCACCGGCCAGGGGTAGCACGAGCACAGCGTGCAGACCACCACGTGGTGCGTGGTCGCGGTGTTCTCCACCACGACGATGTGCTCGCCCTGGAACCCTCCGAAGCCCAGTTCCCTGATGGCGGCCGTGCCGTCCTCGAGCAGTCGGTGACGGTACTCGGGGTCCGTCCAGGCCCTGGCGACGACCTTCGCGCCGTTGAGCGGTCCTATGGTGCTCTCATAGGTGGTGATGAGCCCGTTCATCGCCTTCGGGTCGATCAGGCCCCGCTCGGTGAGCAACTGCTCGAGCGCCTCGGTGCGCAGGGCCGGGGAAAGGTGCTCGGCCGATCCGGGGGTGGTGGTCATGAGGGGGTCTCCAGGTAACTCTCGAACAGGTCCACGGTGAGCTCGAACGGGTCGGCGTCGGTGCCCCACAGGTCATGGGAGTCGAAGCGCACCGAGTAGACGTACTGCGGGTTCTCGCCCAGGAAGTGAGCGTTGGTGTCCGGCAGTACGCCGGCGGGCTGAACGATGTCGACGACGCCGACGTGCCCTCGCACATAGCGCGGCAGCCTGGTGTGTCCTGACGGCGACATGTCCCTGGCCCGCACGCGCGCGCCGACGGCGAAGGCCGGCGCGGTGTCGAGGCGGCGCAGTGTGCCTTCGGCGGTCGGCGCGTAGTCGGGTTTGGCCGGCTCGGGGGCCGGGGGCTCCTCCACGTGCTCGCCGCGGAGGTTGCGGGCGCGGGCGTCGACCGCACCAGGGGCCAGGATGCCGCTGTCGAGGAGTCTCAGCTCTCCGGCGTTGAGCCAGCGCCCGTAATAGCCGTCACCGATGTAGTGCGCCCGGTCCAGGCGCTCCAGCGCGTGCCGGAAGGAGTCCAGGTTTCCCCCGGACGCCCTGTTCGAGACGATCGCGAGCGCGAATGCCCGGCCTTCCCAGGGCTCTGAGAAGGCAGGTTCATCCTGTCTCGGCGGATGCACGGAACCCCACCCCGGGGTTCCTCCCATGTCGGCAATACCGTCCATGGCCGGACCTCACTTGTGCCAGCAGCAGCCAGCATCGTCAGATAATCACTGTATGTGGATGACGTCCACGGCGTCACACTCTGGCTCCAGCGGTTCGGACCGTGGACGCATGCCGATCGCCTGACCTTCGCCGGGGCTTCCAGAGGAGTAGCCGGGTTCGTCCGCGAGAACCCCGAGCTGTTCACTCGCCGGCGCCGACAGCCACCCTGTGGCACTGCCGCGCGGCGGAGCCCGCAGCCCCGCACGACCTGGGCACCCGCGCCCGAGGCCCTCGGCTCCGTCGGGCAGGCGGCACACCTGAGCGCCGTCGACGCGCGTGCCGCCCGCTGCCTGGGGAGACTGGGAGAGGCAGAAGGAGGCAGGAATGAGCCAGATGGCGCTTTGTGTCCGCTTCACGCTGCGTGACGGTGCTGGTGAAGCGTTCGACGAACTGGTCCGGGAGGCTGTCGAGGGGGTCCTCGAACACGAGCCGGGCACCCTGGTGTACGCCTGCAGCGAGGTCGACGGAGCACCGGACCAGCGCCTCTTCTTCGAGCTGTACGCCGACCGCGCCGCCTTCGAGGAACACGGACGTCAGCCCCACGTCCGTCACTTCCTCAGCCAGAGCGAGCAGTACGCGGAGAAGACGGAGATCGACCGCCTGCGACCGTACGCCGGGAAGTACCCGGCCGCGGCCGGATAGCGCGGTTCGATCCAATGCCGACCGTGCGCCTCAGGCACGCGAAGCGGGCTCGGGCACTAGCGTGACGCCTCCCGGCCCGGCACCACTGTGCAGACGCGGCGATGCTGCTCCGCTTCACACCCAGCGGGGCCCGGCGAAGAGGGCGGATCCATGAAAGTGAACGACATCGACATCAAGGTCGAAGTGCTCGTCATCCCGGTGTCGGACATCGAACGGGCGAAGGACTTCTACGGCCGCCTCGGCTGGAGGCTGGACCGGACACCGCCCTCCGTCGTCCAGTTCACCCCGCGCGGCTCCTCGTGCTCGGTCCAGTTCGGCACCGACCTGACGTCGGCCGCGCCCGGTTCCGGCAAGGGATACCTGATCGTCTCGGACGTGGAAGCCGCCCGTACCGCGCTGCTCGCAGCCGGAATCGAGGTCGGCCCCGTCTTCCACCCCGGACCGGACGGTCCGATCGAGGGCCTCGACCCGGAGCGGCGCAGCTACTTCTCGCGTGCCACCTTCCGTGATCCCGACGGAAACACCTGGCTGCTGCAGGAGGTCACGAACCGGCTCCCCGGCCGTGTCGATCCCGGACCGACCTCCTTCACTTCGGCGACGGATCTGGCGAGTGCGCTGCGGCGCGCAGCCGCCGCCCATGGGGAACACGAGAAACTCATCGGCCAGGAGGATCCGGACTGGCCCGACTGGTACGCCCAATACATGGTCAGCGAGCAGACCGGGGCCGAACCCCCCGAGTAGGGCCGGCAGGAGGAGGCACCCTGGCCGAAACCCCCTGCAACGACCGCCTCCCGGAGGGCGGCAAGGTCCCTTGTGTGCGCGTGGCGCCGCAACGACCCCGCGCGGCACCGGTCTTGAAAACGCTTTGATCCGCCCCGGTTTCGAGCGGAACACTGTCGCGGTGCCGTGCCTGGCCGAAGACGCCAGAGCGAGCCGGATCCGACGTCCCGGGAGGGTCTACCGATGCCCAACCTCATGCCTGCCCTGCCTCCGGGGTATCGGGCAGGCCCAGCGACGGCCCAGGATGTCAGCACCATCCATTCGCTGGTCTCGGCTTGCGAACGCGAGGTGCACGGCCGGGGCCGAGCCGACCCTGGGGGCATCGCGGCCGTCTTCGCCCGGCCGGGACTGACTCCGGAGCTGGACACCCTGCTGATCCACGACCAGGCGGGCCGGCTGGCCGCTCGGGCCTGGGTGGACCGGCGCTGCGAGGTGGATGTCCACCCGCAGCACCGCGGCCGCGGTCTCGGCACCGTGCTCCTTGGCTGGGCCGAGGCCAGGGCCCGTCAGGCAGGGAGCGAGCAGATCGTCCAGACCGTCCCGGACGACGACAAGGACGCCGTCGCTCTGCTGCGCTCGCGCGGATACGAGCCGATGGTGACCGAATGGCTGCTGGAGTTCGCCATGCCCGACGAGCCGGCGGTACCCGGGCCGCCCGCGGGGATCATGGTGAGGCCGTTTCGCACCGGCGATGAGCATGCCGCGTACCAGCTCATCGAGGACGCTTTCGACGAATGGCAGCAACGGCGCAAGTCCTACCCCGAATGGGCCCAGCACACCGTTGAGCGCCCCGCCTTCGCCCCCGCGATGTCGGCACTGGCGTTCAACGGCCGCCAACTGGTGGGCGCCGCCATCTCGCTGGACCTACCGGAGACCGGCGAGGGCTACATCGAGGAGGTCGCCGTACACCGTGACCACCGCAATCAGGGCATCGCCCGCCTGCTGCTGCGCCACGTCTTCCGCGCCTTCCACCGGCAGGGCCGGCGGACGTGCACTCTTGCGACGCACTCCGACACCGGGGCGCTCGCCCTGTACCTGCGGGTGGGCATGACGGTGCGACACAGTTCCACGGTCTACCGCAAGAGCCTGCGGACGGCCGGGCGTTGAGTCGTCTGCCGTCTTGATCGTGGTCAGCCTGGTATGAGACGGCGAACGAGCCGAGCGTGTCCCAGTCGCTCGCCACCACGGCGATCAAGACGGTGGGGGAGCCGGCCCCCAAGGCCGACCCGCCGGCGGTTCGCCGTGCGGGTGTCGGTCGCCCGCGGAGGGGCGTGCGGGCCGGCGCAGCAGCCACGGCCCGAAGGTTCGGCGTGAGGACCGTACGACCACACGTCCGGAGCAAGCGCGAAGACCGGACTCGACTACCCCCTCGTTGCGGGAGAGGGGAGGAGTCACGCTCCTGATACGCGGCGAAGCCGAGCGCATCGTCAGGAACGGTCAGCCGACACGTATGCCACTCCCCGTTTCACCCCCCCTGCCGCACCAACCCCTTGCGGCACGGCCCTGCGCCCGGCCGCCACGCCGCCGTAGGACCCGGGCCCGTCGCGACGGCCCGCCCCGCGCTCCTGGATAGGGTCGGGGCGTGGATGGCAGCAGCACACACATGGACGGCGCGTCCGCCGGGCAGGCGCCGGGTGAACCGCCGGCCCGGGCGGCGCGGAGGCTGTGGTGGGCCTCGGCCGCCGTGGTCCTCGCCGTGCTGGGCACCCCGGTGCTCGTCGCCGGCGCGGAACACGGTTCACGGCTGCCCGTCGCCGTGCTCCTGGTCCTCACGCAGGCCTGCGCCCTGCGATGGCAGACGCGCGCCCCCGCCGCCGTACTGGCGGTGAACGCGGTGACCGGGCTCGCGGTGTGGGCGCTGCTGCCTGCCGTGTCTCTGACCGGGGCGCTGCTCGCGGCGCAGATCACGCTGTGCGTGCTGTCGGCCACCAGGCCGCGCCGGATCTCGGTGCGGGCGCTGGCGGCGATGTGCCTGCCGGCCCCGCTGGCCTATCGCGCGGGCGGCCCCGCCGGCCTCGCCGTCTACCTGCTGACCGTGGTCCTGGCGTGGACCGTGGGCCAGTGGCGCCGGGCCCAGCAGGAGCGGACGAGAGCGGAGACGCGCCGGGCCGTGGTCGAGGAACGCGCGCGGATCGCACGTGAGGTCCACGACGTCGTCGCCCACACCTTGTCGGTGATGGTCATCCAGGCGGCCGCCGCCGACGACGTGTTCACCCAGAAGCCCGACCAGGCCCGCCGGGCCCTGCACGCCATCGAAACAGGCGCCCGCTCGGCACTCGGTGAACTGCGCCTGCTGCTGCGCGCGTTCAGCCCGGAGGACGGCGAGAGCGGGACGGGTGCGACGGCGGGCGGCGCGGCCGGGGTGGGTGTCGCGGGGGAGGGGCGGCAGCCGGGTCCCACCCTCGCCCGGCTGGAGGAGCTGGTCGCGACCGTCCGCGCCACCGGGATGAACGTCCATCTGCACCGCGAGGGCACCACCGACGCCCTGCCCGGGGCCGTGGACCTGGCCGCGTACCGGATCGTCCAGGAAGCCCTCACCAACACCCTGCGCCACGCGGCGGGCGCCGATGAGGTCAGCGTGCGCGTGACGACCGGAAGGGAAGCCGTGGAGGTGGCCGTAGTGGACAACGGCCACCCCAGGCAGGGGGCGCGACCCGGCGGCCTGGTACCGGTCGGAGCGGGGCGGGGCCTGGTGGGGATGAGGGAACGCGCACGGCTCGTGGGCGGCAGTCTTCGTGCCGGCCCCCTGCCCACGGGCGGATTCGAGGTGACCGCCCACCTACCGTTGGAACCCACCACACGGCGCACGCCGGACGGCGCCTCGGAGGACATCCCTGAGGAAAAGGCGGACGGAACGACAGCAGAAGACTCGGCGGAGGGCCGGACATGACACTGCGCGTGGTGGTGGCCGACGACCAGACCCTGGTCCGCACCGGCTTCCGCATGATCATCGACGCCCGGGACGACCTCGAGGTGGTCGGCGAGGCGTCCGACGGCCGGGAGGCGGTACGGCTGACCCGGCAACTGGCCCCCGACGTCGTGTTGATGGACGTACGCATGCCCGTGGTGGACGGCATCGAGGCGACCCGGCAGATCGCCGAGTCCGACAGCCCCGCCCGCGTCCTGGTGCTGACCACCTGGGACGTGGACGCCCACGTGGTCGCCGCCTTGCGGGCCGGGGCCAGCGGCTTCCTGCTCAAGGACATCCGCCCCGCCGAACTCGTCGACGCCATCCGCCTCACCGCGTGCGGAGACGCCCTCCTGGCGCCCACCGTCCTCAGCCGCGTCCTGGACCAGTTCCTGCGCGCCACGCCCGACCCGGCA
This sequence comes from Streptomyces sp. WI03-4A, assembly GCF_033792105.1. Lineage (NCBI taxonomy): Bacteria > Bacillati > Actinomycetota > Actinomycetes > Kitasatosporales > Streptomycetaceae > Streptomyces > Streptomyces sp. WI03-4A. Next base: position 239,832 of record NZ_JARAUO010000004.1, on the reverse strand, counting down.
CCCCCACCCTCTCTCCGGAACCTCTCCGGCCGTGAACGCGAGGTCCTCACCCTGATCGGGCAGGCCCTGTCGAACGCGGAGATCGCCCAGCGGCTGAGCCTGTCGGAGGCCACCGTCAAGAACCACGTCACCGCGGTCCTGCGCAAGCTCGGCCTGCGCGACCGTGTCCAGGCCGTCGTCGCCGCCTACGACCACGGCCTCGTCCAGCCCCGCCGCCCCTGACAGTCGCCCCTCCGGGAGTCGGTCTCGCCCTCCGCTCGCGAGCGGCCGCCCACTCCCCACGTCGCCGCGCTCTCCTTCTCAAGGAGGAGGAGGCGACGCGCTCCTCCTGTGCTCCTATCGCCGGACCGCTCCCGTGGCCGATCCGCCGCGGGGGTGTGCGGCCCTAGCGTCGATGTGTGACCGACAACCTGTCCCTGCCCTGCCTGATGTACCTGCTGGCCCACGACGCCGCAGCCGAAGCCCCCTACGACCGTGCCCGTACCGCGCTGCTGGTCCGCGCCGCCGCCCTGACCGACCTCGCGCTGCGCGGCCGGCTCAGGGAGGACGGCGGGACGGTCACCGCGTCCGGTACCCCTCCCACCGGTGACGTGGTCCTGGACGGCGTGCTCCGCGAGGCCGAGGGCGGGCACGCCTTCAAGCACCTCGTGCGCCACCACCGCAAGCGGACCCTGACCCAGGTGGAGGACCAGCTCGCCGCGGCCGGCCTCCTCCGCGTGAAGGAACCCCGCACCCCCTTCGGTGCCCGCCGGCTGACCGTGACCGACCCGGCCGTGGCCGCCGCCCTGCACGCCCGACTCGCCACCGCGCTGCACGACACCACGCCCGTACGCGAGCTCCCCGCCACCGATGCCGCGCTGCTGGCCCTGGCCGCGGCCGGCGGCGTCCGCTCGGTCGTCTCCCGCCGGGAGCACAAGACCTGCCGGGCCCGCATCGACGCGTGCACCAAGTCGCTCGCCACCCTCGCGCCCGGTCTGGAGCACGCCGTACGCGCCCTTCCGACCACCATGATCGCCGCTCAAGGCGGCATGGGCGGCAGCTGACCTGGCCTGATCTGACCGAACGGGGAGACGATGACCATGCACCGCGCCCTGATCGCCTTGGGCTGCGCCCTGACCACCGTCCTCGCGACGGCCTGGACCACCCCGTCCTCGACGCAACCCACCGCCAAGCCCACCGCCGCCACCACATCCACCGCGACCGCCGTAAACACAACCAGCGGGACCGCTCCAGTCACGACGAGGACGCCGCAGACCACGACGAAAGCCGCGGCGGCGGTGACGGTGCGCACCCACGACGGCCTCCTGCGGGGCACTGCCCACGACGGCTACCGCACCTTCGAAGGCATCCCTTACGCCGCGCCCCCGCTGGGCCGGTTGCGCTGGACGCCACCGCGCCCCGCCGCCCCCTGGCCTGGCGTCCGGGACGCGACCCGGCCCGCGAGCGCCTGCCCGCAACCGGCCGGCGAGGTGCCCGGAGGCAGCACCGACGAGGACTGCCTGTACCTGAACATCACCACCCCCGCCCCCACCCCTGCCACCGCCGGTGCCAGCGTCGCCACTGGCGCCGCCGCCACTACCACCGGCGCCGCCACCACCGCCACCACCGGCACCGCCGTCGTCGGCCCCGCCCGGCGGCCGGTGATCGTGTGGCTGCACGGCGGCGGATTCACCACCGGAGCGGGCAGCTCCTACGACGCCCACCGCATGGCCACCCGTGGCGGTGTCGTGGTCGTCACCGTCAACTACCGCCTGGGAGCCCTTGGTTTCCTCGCCCACGACCATCTGCCGGGCTCAGGTGTCTTCGGCCTGGCCGACCAGCAAGCCGCGCTGCGCTGGGTCCGCGACGAGATCGGCGCCTTCGGTGGCGACCCGCACAACGTGACCCTGGCCGGCGAGTCCGCGGGCGGCTACAGCGTCTGCGCCCAGCTCGCCTCCCCCGCGGCCGTGGGCCTCTTCGAACGTGCCGTCATCCAGAGCGGCCCGTGCACCGGCCGCCCCGACCGGCCCTTCGCCCCGTCCTCCATCCCCCTGTCCCACGCCCGTGCCGCGGGCGCGGCCCTGTCCTCCCGCCTCGGCTGCGGTCGCGCCCGCGCCCAGGAGGTGATGGCGTGCCTGCGCCGAGTCCCCGTCGCCCGCATCCTCAACGCCCAAGGCGCCGACCAGCAGCCCGCCCACGCAACCGGGTTGCTGCCCCGTGATCCGGCGGCTGCGCTCGCCGCGGGCCGATTCCCCCACGTCCCCGTACTGCTGGGCAGCAACCATGACGAGGGCAACGGCTGGGCCGCAGGCATCATTCAGGCCGGCAACCCGGTCACTCCCGCCACCTGGCCCGACGTCGCGGCCGCCTTCTTCCCGGCCCCGGGGCAGGCCGACGCGATCGTCCGCGCGTACCCGGTGCACGAGACCGACGGCGGGCCGGTGTTCGGCGCGGTCATCGGCGACGCGAACTTCGCCTGCCCGACCGCTCGCACAGGCACCCTCCTCGCCCCACAGGTCCCGCTGTGGCGCTATGAGTTCGCCGACGAGCACGCCCCGCCGCTCACGCCGGGCACCCCGCCGTTCCCGCTCGGCGCACCCCACGCCGGCGAGCTGCCCTACCTGTTCGACCTCGGCGGCCGACCCAGCGAGATGACCCCGGCGCAGCACCGCCTGGCCAACACGATGATCGACTACTGGACCCGCTTCGCCACCACGGCCGACCCCGGGAGTCCCGCCTCACCGCCCTGGCCCCGGCACATGGTGCTCTCCCTGGCCCCGGACGACGTCACCCCCGCCCGAACCAGCACCTTCTCCGCTCACCACCACTGCGGGTTCTGGAACACCCTCGGGTGACCCGATCAGTGGCGGTCCATCACGAGGCGCCCCCGACTGCTGGGGAAGGCAATCCGGTTCACTGGATCGGCACTGCCCGGAAGCCGTCGAGCACCTCAGCGACGACCTCGAGCAAGAATGAGTGAATATTCACAGCTCCCTCATGCCCTCCTCAAGATATGCGGGAGGAGGCTTACCTGACCCTTACCTCGTCCGGTGGCCGGCGCCTGGAGATCGGCGCGTTTCGGGCAGCTCCCCGCATCCCGTGCGTGTCGATCGCCACGACGTACCCGGGCGTGTGATGACGCACTCCGACGTGGCGGTACGGTGTGCGGCAGTCGATCGCGTGTACCGTGATCGCCGACCAGCAAGGGGGAGTTCATGAAACATCGTCGTCCGCGCCGCAGCCTGATATCCAAGGCCGTCGGCCCGGCGGGCGCGCTGGCCGTCGCGCTGGCCATGAGCAGCTCGCCGGCCATGGCCGCCGGGGCGACGTCCGGCAAGGCTTCGGCCACCGGGGTCTCCGCCGACGATCCCGACCCGGAGGCGCCTTGGGCGCCCGAGAACGACGAGCTGCCCCTGCACCACAAGGCCGTGCATCCCGAGGCGCTCACGTCCGCCCGCACGGCTCCCTCCGCCCAGCAGCTCACGATGCCCGCGCCGACCGGGAAGTACAGCGTGGGCATGGTCGGGCTGCACCTGCGCGACACGTCCCGTACGGATCCGTACGTACCGGGCAGCAAGCGTGAGTTGATGGTGTCGCTCTGGTACCCGGCCACGTCCACGTCCGGGCACTACCAGGCGCCCTGGATGCCGTCCATCTCCGGTGCCCACTTCCTCGCCTCGCGCGGGCTGTCGCCGCAGGAGGTGACCCTGCCGAAGACCGCGGGCCACGTCCTCGCCCCGGTGAACACCAAGATCGGCAAGCTTCCCGTCCTGCTGTACTCGACCGGGTTGCACTCGGACCGCGCGATGGGTACGGCGCTCGCCCAGGACCTCGCCAGCCGCGGCTACCTGGTCGTCACGGTCGACCACACCCACGACGCCAACGAGGTGCAGTTCCCGGGCAACCGGCTCGAGGTCAACGCGATGCCGGCGGGCTCCCACTCCTCCGACACGCTCAAGGTGCGAGCGGCCGACATCAAGTTCGTGATCAACGCCCTCGGCAAGATCAGCAGCGGCGGCAACCCGGACGTGGGCCACGCGACGCTCCCCTCCGGGCTGTCCAAGTCGGTGGACACCTCCCGGATCGGGATGTTCGGCTGGTCGTTGGGCGGCGCCGCGGTGGACACCGCGATGCAGCTCGACCACCGCATCGCCGCGGGCGCCAACCTCGACGGCCAGTTCTTCGGGACGGCGCCGAGCAAGGACCTCGACCGCCCCTTCATGTTGTTCAGCTCCGGTAACCACAACCGCAACAACGACAGCTCGTGGCGGACGCTGTGGTCGCATCTGAAGGGCTACAAGGTCGACATCAAGCTGCACGGCGCGGCGCACCTGTCGTTCAGCGACAACGAGTGGCTGGTGCCGCAGTGGGCCCGCTGGCTGGGGATCTCCGAGAGCCAGATCGAGCAGCAGTACGGCACGATCGACCCCGACCGTGCGGTGAAGGTCCAGCGTGTCTACCTCGCCGCCTTCTTCGACCAGCACCTGCGCAACAAGCACAGCACCCTGCTCGACGGGCCGAACAGCAGCTACCCCGAGATCTCCTTCGTCCGCTGACCTGACAGCCGAAAGGCCGACCACCGCAAGGGTGCGCCTTTCGGCTGTCCGTCGCGTCGGTCCCGCGCGCGCCCGCCGTCGACCGTGATCCCGCTCACTTGGCTGAGATCGAACGAGCATTTGACGGTCGCACGACCGCAAGAGGCTAGGGTGTCCGCACCGTGGAACACCTGCGCGTTCGACGCCATTTGAAACCTCATCTGAGGAAGGACCCCCCACCCTGCCCTCCGCACCACGGGCGCCGCGCCGACACCGCATCCGTCGCCGCGCCGATATGCCACTGCTCGGTGGGGTGCGCCCGCCGATAGCCTCACTTGTCCTGCTCCTCCTGGTAGTTGCCGCACTGACCGTGATCTGCCTCGCCGGGGTCCCCACCACGGGTATCCCGCAGGCCGTGCTGGACGGGGAGCGGCAGATCGCCGCGGACACCGCGCTGTCGATGCGTACCGCGATCGAGGCCGAGGCGACCTCGGTACGACGCAAGGCGCACGCCTACCCGGCGACCAGCACGACGACTCCCACGGCCGCGCTCAAAGCGCTGACCCCCGCCGGCAAGGCGGTCGCCGGGCGTGTGCTCCTCGACGCGCGCTCCGGCAAACTGCTGGCGGCCGGCGGCAGGACGGTGCCACTGGCCGGCGTCGACGCCGCCAGGAAGGCGTCCGGACACGGTGAGATCCCGCCCAGGCTGGTGACGGCGGGCGGCACCCGGGAACTCCTCTACTTCGCCAAGGTCACGCTGCCCGCGCAGCAGGACGATCCCGACCAGGACCAGTACCAGGCCCAGGGCGGCGCCGAGCGGCAGTGGCTGCTGGTGGTCTCCGAAGCACTTCCCACCCTCGCGGCGTACGGCGACGGACGCACTGCCGAGATGCTGGACACCAACGGCACCGTGCTCGCCACCGCGATCCAGGGCGCGGCGTCGCGTGCGGCCGGCGGCGGTCTGCCGGTGAAGGCGACCCGCGCGGCGCACGAGTCAGGGTCGGACACCGATGCCTCCGGGAGCCTGCTGGGCGCTGCCACCGGGAGCCGGCGCGTCGTGGCCGGCTGGGCCCAGGTGGCCTCGGCGACGGGTCCGGGCGAAACCGACGACCTCGGTCTGGTGGTGCTCACCTCCCGCACGGTGCCCGCCACGACCACGGCCGTCGACTACTCGGGCTTCGCCTTCAAGGCCGCCGGGGCGCTCGCCGGTGTCGCGCTGCTGCTCTGGCTCGTGCTGCACTTCTTCGTGCAGCAGCCCCTGCTGCGGCTGTTCCTGTCCGCCGGCCGGCTCGCCCGGGGCGCGACCGGCGGCCCGGACGCTTCGGTGGAGCTGTCCCGGCCGGTCCCGGTGCACGGCTTCGGGGAACTGGCCCGGATCGGTCGGGCCCTTGACGCACTGCGGGGGCAACTGCTCGGCGAGAGCGGCCCGCAGGAGATCCCGGCCCGGCGCGCACCGGGCTACCGGGCGCTGGCCGTGGCCGGCGTGGTGATGGTGGCGTGCTGGTCGGTGCCGATGATCTTCCTGCTGGATCGCGCGGACACCGCGACCGCGATACCCGCACCGGTCCTCGCCGACCAGCAGGCGCGCACCGTGCTCGCCTCGCACCGCATCCAGCAGTCCCTGGACCAGTCGTACACCGAACTGAACGACGCGACCGCGGGTCTGGCGGGCGCGAGCCGGGCCACCCAGACCCAGGTGCTGCGGCAGACCCTCGACGAACACAAGCAGTACCGCTCGCTGTACCTGCTGGACCGCTCCGGAGGCATCACCCTGAGAGTGGGGGGCACACCGTTGCGGACCCTCGTCCACGTGCCCCACGGCGGCGGGATCACCACCGTCAACACCTCGGGCCGGATCCCGGCGATCGCCGCCTACGCGCAGGTCCCGGCCGTCAAGGGCAAGGCCCCGGCGGCCGGGGTGGTCCTGTTCGGCGAGATCGACGTGCAGGCGCTCAACTCCATCCTGCCCAGGCCGAAACTGGGCACCGTGTGGGTGACGGACGACCAGGAGAGGGTGCTGGCGGCGAGCGAGGGCTACGAGGCCTTCGAGTCGCTGCCCGACCCGGACCTGACGCGGCTGGCCCGCGCCACCCAGGGCGCCCCGGGGACCGCGGGAACCGCGACCTCCGCGGTGCACCTCACGTCGTCCGGCCCCTCGGTCGACGCCGCCGCGCCGCTGGCCAAGAGCGGCCCGACGGCCCACCTCGGCTGGCACCTGGTGACCGCGGAGCCCGCCGCGGCGCTCCAAATCCCCGCCGTGCAGGCCCAGCAGCGCACCATGCTCGCCGGTATCCTGGCCCTCGCCGCCGGTGCCGCCTGTCTGGGCTGGCTGCACGTCGTGGTGATCCGGCCGCTGCGCGCGGTGGCCGTCCTCGTCGAGCGGCTCGCCGGCGGAGACCGCCGCACCGTGCTGCACCCGGTCAACCACGACGAGATCGGCTCGATCACCCGCAGCCTGGAGCTGGTGCGCCAGGCCCTGGCGGAACGCGACCGGGCGGCCCGGTCAGCCCCCACCGCCGGCCCCTCACGGCCGCTGCGCGAGCACACCCCCCAGCGGTAGAAGGACGGAAATCGGCATGCTCTTTCTCTATGTCATAGTCCTGATCTGCTGTTCCGCGCTGTGGATCGCCGGAATCCTGGAGCAGCGCAGGCACTTCGCCTCGCTGGAGCAGATACCCACGCGGGTGCTGGTCAACGGCATCCGCGGCAAGAGTTCGATCACCCGGCTGTGCGCGGGAGCGCTGCGCGGCGGCGGCCTGGTCACGGTCGCCAAGACCACCGGTACCGCGGCCCGGTTCATCCATCCGGACGCCACCGAGGAGCCGGTGTACCGGAAGTTCAACATCTCCAACATCGTCGAGCAGATCGGCATCGTCCGGAGGGCGGCGACCTACCGACCGGACGCGCTGGTGATCGAGTGCATGGCGGTCATGCCCGCGCTGCAGGAGATCAACCAGGAGAAGCTGATCCGCTCCACGATCGGGGTGCTGTGCAACGTCCGCGAGGACCATCTGGAGGAGATGGGACCCACCCTGGACGACGTCGCGCGCTCGCTCTCCCGGTCGATGCCGGTGGGCGGGGTGTGCGTGACGGCGGAGAAGGACCGGCTGCACATCCTCCAGGAGGAGGCCGACAAGCGGAACTGCCGGCTGATCTCGGTCGATCCCGAGACGGTGACCGACGCCGAACTGCGCGGCTTCAGCTGGTTCACGTTCAAGGAGAACGTGGCGATCGCGCTCGCCGTCGCCGAACTCCTCGGCATCGAACGGCAGACCGCGATGCAGGGCATGTGGGACGCGCCGCCCGACCCGGGTGTGCTGTCCGTGGAGCGCTACGTCACCCCCGACGGCAAGCGGCTGCGGTTCGCCAACGTCTTCGCGGCCAACGACCCCGAGTCGACGCTGATGAACGTCAAGCAGCTGGAGGACCTGGGCGCGATCCGGCGACCGCTCAGCGTGGTCATCAACTGCCGCCCCGACCGGGTCGAGCGCAACGGCCAGATGGGCACGATCATCCCCGATCTCGCCGCGGAGACGGTGTTCCTGATCGGCCACCCGACCAAGAGCGCCCGCGACGCGATTCCGGAGAGCTTCCCCGGCAGGGTGGTGGATCTCGGCGGCGACCGCCGGGACCCCACGGAACTGACCGAGGCGATCCTCGCCGAACTCGGCCCCGCCGCCTCGCTGGTGGCGATCGGCAACATCCACGGCCAGGGCGAACTGTTCCTGGAATGCCTGGCCGAGCTGCCGCTGGACGACTCCGCCGACCCGCTCGACGTCGTGCCCGACGGCGACGGCCTGGACCAGGAGACCATGCAGTTCGCCATCCCCCGGCCGCGCGTCTCCGTGGCCCGGCCGCCCGAGCCGGAGCCGTACAGCTGGGTGGCGCCGCTTGAGACACCCACGTACTCCTTCCGTATCCCGTTGCAACGAGACCCGGACCACCGGTCCGCCGAACGTCAGGACTGGCCGCCCGACGACCAGAGCACAGGCCGGCACCACCCACATGATCCGCACCAGTTCTCGAGGAACCCGTGATCCCCGCCCACCTCACCGCACAGACCGCCGCACTCGGGATCGCCCTCGGACTGGTCTTCTCCCTCGTCTGCTACCTGACCACCAACCTCTCTCCCGGGGGAATGATCACCCCGGGCTGGATCGCCCTCACGCTCGTCACCGACGTGCGCATGGCCGGGCTGATGGTGGCCGTGGCGGCGGCGACGTATTTCATGACGAAACTGATCCAGCGCACGGTGATCCTCTACGGCAAGAGGCTGTTCGCCGCTGTCGTGCTGAGCGCGGTCCTGCTGCAGACCACCGTGATGCTCGCTCTCAGCCACGAGTTCCCGCTGCTGTACACGTCCCAGACCCTCGGCTTCATCGTCCCGGGCCTGGTCTCCTACCAGATGTCCCGCCAGCCGCTGGCGGCCACGGTCATCTCGACCACGGCGGTGACCCTGGCCACCTACGTGGTGCTGGTCTCCGGTCTTCTGATCGGCGTACTGCCCACCGGCTGACCCGCACCCGCGCCCGCACCCACACCCGTCCATCACCCACTCGCTCGTCTCACACTTCCAGGAGGACCGGCCATGCGCCACGAACCCGTCGGCAGGGGGAGCCGCCCGACTCGCCGCGCCGTTTTCCGGACCGTCGCAGGTGTGGCGGCCGCAGGCGTGGCGGGCGGATTCGCCTGGGAACACTTCGGGCACGGCGGCGACGACGGGGGTGACACGGACGCCGACGGCACGGGCTCCGGTTCGCGCGCCCGGCTCAACGGGCCCCACACCTTCGAACGGCTGTCCGGCCCTGACCGCACCGTGGTCCGCGCCGGCGACGGCGGCACGCTCGCCACGTTCACCGACGGCGCCCGTACGGCCGTGCTCACCGGTCCCAGCCGCACCTTCGGTGAGCCGCGGACGACCGAGGCCAAGCTGACGACGGACGCCTGGGTCCGGGTGCTGCCGCACGCGTGGCAGCGAGGCATGGAGAAGTCCGCCTGGTTCACCCCCTGGTTCCGCAAGACGCTCGGGGACAAAAGCCCGGACGTGTTCGCCGTGGCGTTCCAGTACAGCAGCGCCGGCGCGCCCGACAAGCGCAACGGCGACGGAGTCCGTTACGCGGGCACCGCACACTTCGGCCCGCGTAACGCCAAGGTCAACAACCCGCTGGACTTCGCCTACCACGACGAGCAGTCCGACTTCTACGACTACCTGGGCATCGACTGGACCTTCCCCGACGGCACGCGCGTGCAGCCCGAGAAGGCCCGCTACGGCGACGTCGACTGCTCCGGCTTCCAGCGTCTGGTGTGGGGCTACCGCATGGGCATCCCCCTGCACAACACCAACACCCGGGGCAACGGACTGCCGCGCAGGGCCTTCGCCATCGCCGCCTACGGTCCCGGCCGCACGGTGATCCCCGACACCGGCGCGCAGCCCACCGATCTGGACGCCCTGCAACCCGGCGATCTGGTCTTCTTCGCCATCATCAAGGACCGGCCCGACTTCATCGACCACTGTGGCATGTACATGGGCCTCGACGACAAGGGCAGGCACCGCTTCTACTCCAGCCGCTCCGCCGCCAACGGCCCGACCATGGGCGACCTTTCGGGCCGCTCACTGCTGGACGGCACCGACTTCTACGCCCGCGGTTTCCGGGCGGCCCGCCGCCTGTGACCGTCGCGCGTGTGCACGACCGCTCCACCTGAACCGCTGAACCGAGGACCACTGTCATGACAGCCATCCCCGACGCCCTGTCCACCGGACCGCGGCGCGGCCGCCGGGCGGCGAACCGGCGCTCCGACGAGCCGGAAGCCGCCCCGCGCTGGGAGCGCCCCGCGCTCGCCGCGGTACTCGCCGTCGCCACGGTGCTGTACTCCTGGGGCATCGGGCATGCCGCGCTCCACCCGTTCTACGGTGCGGCGATACGCTCGATGGCCGGCAGCTGGCGCGCGTTCTTCTTCGGCGGGCTCGACGCCGCGGGTTCCGTCAGCATCGACAAGCTGCCCGGCGCCTTCTGGCCCGACGCCGTCTCCGTCTGGCTGTTCGGCGAGCACACCTGGGCGGCCGCGCTTCCGCAGGTCGTCGAGGGCGTGCTCACCGTATGGCTGCTGCACCGTATCGTGCGCGCCTGGGCCGGCCCCTTCGCCGCGCTGACCGCGGCGCTCATGCTCACCCTCACCCCGGTCACCGTGGCGCTCAACCGCGCCACCATCCCGGACACCACACTCACCCTGCTCCTCGTCGCGGCCGCCGGAGCGCTGCAGAAGGCGGTCCGCACGGAGCGGCTGCTGCCACTGATCACCTGCGGGATCTGGGTCGGGCTCGCCTTCCAGGCGAAGATGCTGCAGGCGTGGCTGGTGCTCCCGGTCTTCGCCGCCGTGTACCAACTCGTGGCGCCGGGAACGGCGTTGAAGCGCGCCGTGCGGGTCCTGCTGAGCGGGGCGGTCGCGCTGGCGGTCTCCTGCGCCTGGATGCTCATCGTCTGGGTGACACCGGAAGCCGACCGCCCCTACCTCGACGGGACGTCCAACAACAACCCGTTCACCCTGGTCTTCGGCTACAACGGCCTGAGCCGGTTCAGCAGCGATCCCAGCGCGTTCGGCGCCGTCCCGGGCACCGTCGCCAGCCGCACCACCGGCAACACCGGCTGGGACATGCTGATCAATGACACCGTCGGCCCGCAGGTCGCCTGGCTGCTGCCGCTGGCCGTGCTCGCCGCGGTGCTCGGCGTCGCCTGGCACGCCGGCCGGCCGCGCACCGACCTCACCCGCGGTGGATTCTTGCTGTGGGGCGGCTGGCTGGCCGTACACGCCGTGGTCTTCGGCATCTCCAACGGCAACCACGCCTACTACACGGCCGTCATCGCCCCGGCGCTCTCCGCACTGGCCGGTGGCGGGCTCGCACTCTTCCGGTCGGAGTACGAGGCACGGCACGAGCCCGGCGGCGAAACGGTCGGTCGGCGGTACCTGGCGCTGCCCGCGGCGATCGCGTTGACAGCGGCGTGGGCGCTGGTACTCGACTGGCCGACCCTTTTCGACTCCTGGCTGCTGCCGGTCGCCGTGATGCTCGCCCTGTGCGGGGTGGTCGGCCTGTGGAGCCGCGGACCACGCACCCCCTTGCGGAAGGTCAACGCCGCCCTCGCCGCCGGGATCACGGCCATGCTGGTCGTACCGGCCGGCTGGGCCTTCTCCAGCCTCGACCCGCTCTACGCGGGCGCCGCCACCTCGCCGATGGCCGGGCCGGTCGGCAAGTCGTACTACGAGCACCAGCGTCACGCCCCGCGCAGAAGAGGGCTGAGCCGGCCCAGCGCCCGCGACAGTGCCCTGCTCGACTACCTCACCACGCACCGCCACGGCGAGAAGTACCTTCTCGCCACCCAGGCCGCCTACACGGCTGAGCCCCTGCTGCGCGCCAAGTCCGAGCCCATCCTCGTCATGGGCGGGTTCACCGGCAGCACTCCGTTCCCGACCGCCCAGCAGCTCGGCGGACTCGTCACCGCCCACGAGGTGCGGTTCGCGCTGCTCACCAGCCAGCGTCCCACCACGGCCGCCACCCGCTGGGTGCACTCCCACTGCGCCCGCATCCGCCCGACCGCATACGGCCTCCGCACCGACGGCAGCTTCACGCTCTACGACTGCGCCGCCCACAAGTGAGGCGACACCCGCCCAACGCGGAGAGGCAGGACCTGAGACAACCCCGAAGCCCCTGAATCAGCAGGTGCGAGTGCCGGCAAGCCACGTCCTCCACACGTGTCGGGTGTTCGGCGCCTCGGGACGATCCAGGAGCCAGAGCACGTAGCCCGCGTGGCGCTCCGCCCACGAGTTCCCCGACTGATGAGCCCGGTGGAGCCTGCCGCGCAGCTCGGCTCCGTCCATCGCCCGCGCCACACGCACGTACTCACGGTCCTTGCACCGGTAGGGCCGCTGGACCACGAGGTCGACCAGATCGATGAGCTTCGCCTTCACCTGGTCGTCGTGGTCGGCGGTGGCCAGTTCCCTTATCAGCCACTGCTTCCAGCCCCAGTCCTTCGCGTGCCGTGTCCACTCCTCCGGGTACCGGGCCTCCCATTCCAGGAACAGCAGGGCGAAGGGCAGCCCTGCCCACGTGGTGATGCCGTCGTCGGCCGGCTTGCTCACCAGGGCGTGCGGCAGACAGTGGCTCGCGGCCTGGTCGTAGGCCTTCTCGGCGGCTGCCCGGTCCCGCGCCTTGCGCCGCAACCGAGGGGTCGGAAGCCAGGCCTAGACGACCCGGAGGCGAGCGGACTCGACCTCTTCCTGGGCCCTGGTCTTTCACGCGCCCATCATCGCCGATCAGAGCAACCTTCTGACCGGTACGGATCAAGGACCGTAAGAGTCCCGTCAAAGGCGACGGGGTGGCCGTAAGGAGGCCGTCAACGGACGGCCAGAACCGGCCAGAGGCGCGCTTTCCTCTTACCTGTCCGATGCAACCGCACCTCACTCCAGGAGTTCACGATGGCCGATCTGGCCTTCGTCGTCACCGTGCTCGCGGGCTTCGCGCTGGTGGCCCTCGTCGCCAAGGGGGTGACGAAGCTGTGATCGCCGAGAACATCGTCGGCCTGGTCGTGGCCGTCGCCCTGCTGGGCTATCTCGTCCTCGCCCTGATCTTCCCGGAGAGGTTCTGAGCGCAGACATGGGTTCCGTACTTGCAGGCGTGCTCCAGCTGCTCGCCCTGATAGCCGCTCTGGCGCTCGTCTACGTCCCCGTCGGCACCTACCTGGCCAAGGTCTACTCCTCCAAGAAGCACCTCCGGGTGGAGAGGTGGATCTACAAGGCCATCGGCGCCAACCCCGACTCCGAGATGACCTGGCCCGCGTATCTGCGCGGTGTCCTCGCCTTCTCCGCCGTCAGCGTGCTGTTCCTGTACCTGCTGCAGCGGCTGCAGGGTGTGCTACCCGGCTCGCTCGGCTTCTCCTCGGTCAACCCGGCGCAGTCGTTCAACACCGCCGTGTCGTTCGTGACGAACACCAACTGGCAGTCGTACTACGGCGAGCAGACCATGGGTCACGTCGTGCAGACCGCCGGCCTCGCCGTGCAGAACTTCCTCTCCGCCGCGGTGGGTATCGCGGTCGCGGTGGCGCTGGTGCGCGGCTTCGCCCGCTCACGCACCGGTGAGCTGGGCAACTTCTGGGCCGACCTGGTGCGCGGCACCCTGCGCGTCCTGGTGCCGATGGCCGCGGTCGCCGCGGTCGTCCTGGTGGCCTGCGGAGTGATCCAGAACTTCTCCGGGATCCACGAGGTCGGCCAGTTCCTGGGCGGCTCGCAGCAGTGGAACGGCGGCGCGGTCGCCTCCCAGGAGGCCATCAAGGAGCTCGGCACCAACGGCGGCGGCTACTTCAACGCCAACTCCGCCCACCCCTTCGAGAACCCGACCCCGTTCACCAACCTCTTCGAGATCTTCCTGATTCTGGTGATCCCGTTCTCGCTGACCCGCACGTTCGGTGTGATGGTCGGCAGCGTCAAGCAGGGCTACGCGATCCTCGCCACGATGTTCACCATCTGGCTGGGCTTCACCGCCCTGATGATGTGGACCGAGTTCGCCCACCACGGCCCGGCGCTCCAGGCGGCCGGCGGCGCGATGGAGGGCAAGGAGGTCCGCTTCGGCGTCGGCGGCTCTTCCCTCTTCGCTGTGGCCACGACCCTCACCTCGACCGGTGCGGTGGACTCCTTCCACTCGTCCTTCACCGGCCTCGGCGGCGGCATCACCATGCTGAGCATGATGCTCGGCGAGATCGCGCCCGGCGGCACCGGCTCCGGCCTCTACGGCATCCTGATCATGGCAGTGATCGCCGTGTTCATCGCGGGTCTGATGGTCGGTCGTACACCCGAGTACCTCGGCAAGAAGATCGGCGGCCGCGAGATGAAGCTCGCCGCCTGCTACATCCTGATCACCCCCGCCCTGGTTCTGGTGTTCACGGCCGCGTCGATGGCGCTGCCGACACCGCCGCACTCCATGCTCAACTCCGGCGCGCACGGCTTCTCCGAGGTGCTGTACGCCTTCACCTCGGCGGCGAACAACAACGGCTCGGCCTTCGCCGGCCTGAACGCGAACACCGACTGGTTCAACACCATGACCGGGCTCGCGATGCTGCTCGGCCGCTTCCTGCCGATGGTCTTCGTCCTGGCCCTGGCCGGCTCCCTGGCCGGACAGCAGCCGGTCCCGGTCACCGCGGGCACCCTGCGCACCGAGAAACCGCTGTTCACCGGCCTGCTGGTCGGCGCGATCCTGATCGTCACCGGTCTGACGTACTTCCCGGCCCTCGCCCTGGGCCCGCTCGCCGAGGGGCTGGCGTCATGACGACCCGAACGGAACACCACGAGGACGAGATGTCCACTCCCACCCTTGCGCCCCACCCGGACGCCCCGACCGGGCACAGGCCCGCCGAGGGCCGTGTCGGAGCGGGCCTCTTCGACCCCAAGTCGCTGCTCAGCTCGCTGCCGGACGCCTTCCGCAAGCTCGACCCGCGGGTGATGGTCAAGTCGCCCGTGATGTTCGTGGTGTGGATCGGGTCGGTCCTGACCACCGCCTTCTCCTTCCAGCACCCGGGTGACTGGTTCGGCTGGACGATCAGCGCCTGGCTGTGGCTGACCGTGGTCTTCGCCAACCTGGCCGAGGCGGTCGCCGAGGGCCGCGGCAAGGCCCAGGCCGACACCCTGCGCAAGGCCAAGACCGACACCGTGGCCCGCCGCCTGAGCGGGCACGGTGCCGAGGAGGAGGTCCCCGGCACCGCGCTGACCATCGGCGACCTGGTGGTCTGCGAGGCCGGCGACG
Organism: Streptomyces sp. WI03-4A; assembly: GCF_033792105.1. NCBI lineage: Bacteria > Bacillati > Actinomycetota > Actinomycetes > Kitasatosporales > Streptomycetaceae > Streptomyces > Streptomyces sp. WI03-4A. The sequence continues at coordinate 224,532 of NZ_JARAUO010000004.1, read as the reverse complement.
TCATCCCCGGCGACGGCGATGTCATCGAGGGTGTCGCATCCGTGGACGAGTCGGCCATCACCGGCGAGTCCGCCCCCGTCATCCGCGAGTCCGGCGGCGACCGTTCGGCGGTCACGGGCGGTACGAAGGTGCTGTCCGACCGGATCGTCATCAAGATCACGACGAAGCCCGGCGAGACCTTCATCGACCGGATGATCAGCCTGGTCGAGGGCGCGGCCCGGCAGAAGACACCCAACGAGATCGCGCTCAACATCCTGCTCGCCTCGCTGACCGTCGTCTTCCTGCTGGCCTGCGCCACCCTGCCGCCGCTCGCGGACTACGCGGGCACCCACCTGACCATGGTCGTGCTGGTCGCTTTGCTGGTCTGCCTGATCCCGACCACCATCGGCGCGCTGCTCTCGGCCATCGGCATCGCCGGCATGGACCGGCTCGTGCAGCGCAACGTGCTCGCCATGTCGGGCCGTGCGGTCGAGGCGGCCGGTGACGTCTCCACCCTGCTGCTGGACAAGACCGGCACCATCACCCTCGGCAACCGGCAGGCCGCCGAGTTCCTGCCGGTGCGCGGCACCACCGACGCCGAGGTGGCCGACGCCGCCCAACTGTCGTCGCTCGCCGACGAGACTCCCGAGGGTCGCTCCGTCGTCGTCCTGGCGAAGGAGCGGTACGGGCTGCGCGCACGCCACCAGGGCGAGCTGGCCGGGGCCGAGTGGATCGAGTTCACCGCCCAGACCCGTATGTCCGGTGTCGACGTCGACGGCCGCAGGATCCGTAAGGGCGCCACCGCCTCCGTCATGGCCTGGGTCGAGGCGCGGGGCGGCGAAGTAGCCGCAGACACCCAGGCGTTGACCGACCGTATCTCCGCCGCAGGCGGCACCCCGCTGCTGGTCGCGGTCGAGGACGCCGACGGCGCCCGCGTACTGGGCGTCATCCACCTCAAGGACGTCGTCAAGGACGGCATGCGGGGGCGGTTCGATGAACTGCGCCGCATGGGCATCAAGACGGTCATGATCACGGGTGACAACCCGCTGACCGCGAAGGCGATCGCCGAGGAGGCGGGCGTCGACGACTTCCTCGCCGAGGCCACTCCCGAGGACAAGATGGCCCTCATCAAGCGGGAGCAGGCCGGCGGCAAGCTGGTCGCGATGACCGGTGACGGCACCAACGACGCCCCAGCCCTGGCCCAGGCGGACGTCGGCGTGGCGATGAACACCGGCACGTCGGCCGCGAAGGAGGCCGGCAACATGGTCGACCTCGACTCCAACCCGACCAAGCTCATCGAGATCGTCGAGATCGGCAAGCAGTTGCTGATCACCCGCGGTGCGCTGACCACGTTCTCCATCGCCAACGACGTCGCGAAGTACTTCGCGATCATCCCGGCGCTGTTCGCGGCGGTCTACCCCGGCCTGGACAAGCTGAACATCATGCACCTGTCCTCGCCCGACTCCGCGATCCTGTCGGCCGTCGTCTTCAACGCGCTGATCATCGTCGCGCTGGTGCCACTGTCCCTGAAGGGCGTGCGCTACCGGCCGATGAGCGCCGACAGGATGCTCCGCAGGAACCTCGGGATCTACGGCATCGGCGGCCTGATCGCCCCCTTCATCGGAATCAAGATCATCGACCTGCTCATCTCCCTCGTTCCTGGAATCGGCTGAGCCATGAACAACTCCTTCGTGAACACGGCCCGGTTGCTCGGGGCGGGCCTGCGCGCACTGCTCGTACTGACCCTGGTGACGGGCGTCCTCTACCCGCTGGTCGTCACCGGCATCGCCCAGGGGCTGTTCGGCGACAAGGCGAACGGTTCCGAGATCAAGGCGGACGGCAAGGTCGTCGGCTCGTCCCTGATCGGGCAGTCGTACGACCTGCCGCTGAAGAAGGGCCGGCAGACCCCGGAGCCGGACCTGAAGTGGTTCCAGGGCCGCCCGGCCAACGGCCTCGGCGGCAACAGCCTGAACACGCGGTACAAGCTGATCCTGTCCGGCGCGACCAACCTGGCCGCCGACAGCGGCGCGGTGAACGGCAGTTGCCCGGCCAAACCCGACGACGGCACGCTCTGCGCCCAGGTGCTCGCCGCCAAGGCAGCCGTCGTCAAGGACAACTCGGTACCCGGCTATCCGGTCACGCCGTCCCAGGTGCCCGCCGACGCCGTCACCTCCTCCGGCTCCGGCCTGGACCCGGCCATCTCCCCGGCCTACGCCGAACTCCAGGTCCACCGGGTCGCCGCGAAGAACGGTCTCTCCGTCACGCAGGTGGAGAAGCTGGTCAAGGACCACACCCAGGCCCGTTCCCTCGGCTTCATCGGCGAGCCGCGGGTCAGCGTCCTGCAACTCAACATCGCGCTGAGGGAGCTCACGGCGAAGCGTGGACGGTCTTAGGCGCTCCACGAGGGAGCCGGCGGCCCGGGTGACATCCCGGTTCGCCGGCTCCCGCCGCCATGACACCCTCCTGCGCCGGGCACCCGTACTCGCCCCCGCGGAGACGGCGCTGGCTTCGGTCGCGCGGCAGCCTGCGGCCTCGCCGAGGCCGTCGGTGGCAGTCTGCACGTCGAGGACACTCCGGGGCGGTGGCCTCACCATGGTGCTCGTCACGACGTCCAGGGGTGGCGTGCACGGGCCATGTCCACCCGCGCCCCGCGCATGGGCGTCCCCTCGTCCTGCAGAAGGACCGGCGCCCGCCCACCGTGGCAGGAGGGTGGCGTCCCGTCCGCGTACACGACACGCCACCACGGCACGTTCTCGTCGAGCAGGCTCATGGCCCGTCCCACTTGGCGCGCACCGACACCGACCCTTCGGCCGACGTCACCGTAGGAGGCCACGGCACCAGCGGAGATCGAACACACTGCCTCCCGGACGTCGTCGACGCAGGTCACGGCACCTTCCAGGATCGCACCCGACAGCCCCGTCACCCGAATGGCGCAACATGGCGTGCCACCCACATGGGTGAAGATCAAGCTGGCTAGTGCCCCAACCGAGGCAATCCGTGAAAGGAAAATCGAATGCACATTCGACGAATCCTGGCCGCCGCCCTTGCCACGGCAGCCTTCGCTGGGCTCGGCCTCACAGGCGCAGCCACCGCCACCGCCGCCACCGCACAGGGTGCACCGACCTTCGTCACCCCTTCTCAGTGCAAGCAGGGCGGCGGAACGGCCGATCTGACGGACAACACCTGCAAGGGCGGCATGTACGACGGGCAGAAGATCGACTAGCCCTTATCAGCCCCCACCAGGCGCCCCGCAGCCACCCGCCGCGGGGCGCTCCCGCACGAGAGCGGGCGCCTGCCGGACCGTCAGAGGTGCCCGGCCCGGCGGGGGTCGCCCGGCGTGTGGTGCTCGTGGCAGGTGAGGGTGGTCAGGTCGGCGGCCGTGTGCGTGGTGCCGTCGCCGCCTCCGGTGACGGTCGCGGTGTTGATGACCTGGACGGTGCTGTCACCACCCCTGACGCGTGCGGCGTTCCTGGCCCTGGGGTACATCCGGCAGTCGGGGTAGACGGTGAGGACGATGGGCGGGTAGCTGCTCCCGACGGCCAGCACGTCACTGCGGGTGCAGGTCAGGGTTGCCTGGCCGCAGGTCCAGCCGGTGCCCCCGATCGAGGCGGGGACCAGTTCCGGGGGAAGGGTGTCGGTGACGGTGACGGTGCTGCCGTCGGTCGGACCGGGACCGTTGTTGCTGACTCGGATCGAGTAGGTGCCCTGGTAGCCGTCGGTGAACGTGCCCCGGTGGGTCTTGGTGACGGTCAGGCTGGGGGGAGCGACCGTGTAGGAGATGGTCACCTGGCCGTTGTGGTCCGAGGTGCCGATGGTCGACGGGGCGTAGGTGGTACCCGTACCGGTGGCGAAGCTGCTGCCCCCGCCGCCGCCCGCGCCGGAAGCCTGCCCGGGGGTGACGGCCGTACTGGCACCGCCGCCGCCGGCTCCGAAGTAGCCGCCCCCGCCGCCGCCACCGGAGCCCGAATTACAAGTGCCGGTGTCGTTACCGCCGTTTCCGCCCTTGCCCACCGTCGGACCGGAGGAGCCTGTGCCGTTGCCTCCGGCGGTGCCGGTGCATCCCCCGAGGGTTCCTCCGCCCGCTCCCCCCGTGCCGAACGCGCTCTGGGTGCCGCCCGCGCCCCCCAGGCCGCCGACGGCATTGGTCCGAGTGGGGGATCCGTCACCTCCCTTTGCACCACTGGGCACCCCACCGTCACCCCCGGGCGCGCCGGTGATCGGGCCGTGTTTCGAGCCTCCGCCGCCTCCACCGCCTGCTACGGCCTGGAGCGCGCCGCCCGTGCTGACGCTGGAGGCTCCGCCTCCGCCGGCGCCGTTGCTGGCGTTGTCGGTGTTGCTGCCGCCCGTCCCGCCGCCGTTGTACCCGCCGGCTCCTCCGGTGCCGCCGTCGCAGCCGTGGCCGCCGGCGCCGCCGACGTTGATGGTGTAGGTGGTCGACGCCGTGGTCTGCGGCAAGGTGGTCACCACCCGCGCGCCCGTACCGCCCGTGGCGGAGACCTCGCACGATCCGCCACCGGCGCCGTCGGCGGTGATGGTGACGGTGGCTGCGGCGGGGACGGTGAGGGTCTGCGGGGCCCCGGTGTAGGTGAAGGTCTGGCTGACGGGGGCCGCTGCCGCTCGTGCCGGGGGCGCGGCCATGGCCGGGAGGGAGAGCCCCGTGACGACGGACAGGACCGCTGCTCCCAGTGGCAGCCAGGTCCGCGGCCGCGCTGCGAGCGCGCTCCTGCCTGCCACCGGACCGTTTGGCGCCCCGACCTGCATCTCGCGTGAAATCACTACCCCTCGCGCTCGGACAGGGGCTGCCCCGTGCGCCGTCGACGGGTGGCAACCCACCACTAGGCATCACTCCGAGTAATGCCTAGTCACTTTATGTGAGAGGTCTGTGAAATGATGATCGACACTCCGCGCGGGCATCGCCGCCCGCCGTGCTTGAGAGGTTCTTGACACAGCCGTAGGACTGAAGAGCGAACACACGGCAACGAGCAGGTCGTGACACGCATAGCAATCGTCGCCCTGACCCTCGTCGCAGGTGTGCTCGGCGCCCTGGCCTCGGCCTGGCTCTCTCCCTGGTGGCTGTCCGCCGCCGTGCCGCTGGTCCTGCTGGGGCTGCTGGGCGCCTGGGACCTGCTGCAACGCAGGCATTCGGTACTGCGCAACTATCCCGTCCTCGGCCATGCCCGCTTCCTCATGGAAGCCATCCGCCCGGAGCTGCAGCAGTACTTCATCGAGCGGAACTACGACGGCCGCCCCTTCGACCGGGACGTGCGCAGCATCGTCTACGAGCGCGCCAAGGGCACCGACGCCGAGGAGCCGTACGGCACCGAACGGGACGTCTACCAGCCCGGCCACGAGTTCCTCGTACCGTCCATGGCACCCTGCCCGGTGCCGAAGTCCCCGCCGCGCGTACGGATCGGCGGCCCGGACTGCGCGCGGCCGTACGACATGGCGCTGCTGAACGTGTCGGCGATGAGTTTCGGCTCCCTGTCGGCCAACGCGGTCCTGGCCCTCAACGGCGGTGCGGCGGCAGGGGGGTTCGCCCAGGACACCGGCGAGGGCGGCCTGTCGGAGTACCACCTGCGACCGGGGGGCGACCTCGTCTGGGAGATCGGCACCGGGTACTTCGGCTGCCGGACCCGGGACGGCGACTTCGACCCGGCCGAGTTCGCCGACAAGGCAGCGCACGACCACGTCAAGTGCGTGTCCCTGAAGCTCTCGCAGGGCGCCAAGCCCGGCATCGGCGGTGTGCTGCCGGGCGCCAAGGTGAACGCCGAGATCGCCCGGGTCCGGGATGTACCCGAGGGACGCACCGTCGTCTCCCCGCCGTACCACCGGGTGTTCTCCACCCCGCGGGAACTCGTCCGCTTCATCGCCCGCATGCGCGAGCTGTCCGGCGGCAAGCCGGCCGGGTTCAAGCTGTGCGTGGGTTCGCGCCGGCAGTTCCTGGCCGTGTGCAAGGCCATGCTGGAGGAGGGCACGACGCCCGACTTCATCGTGGTGGACGGCGCCGAGGGCGGAACCGGCGCGGCACCGCTGGAGTTCGCCGACCACGTCGGCACCCCGCTCACCGAAGGCCTGCTCACCGTGCACAACGCCCTCGTCGGCACGGGCCTGCGCGACCGGATCAAGGTCGGGGCGAGCGGCAAGATCGCCACCGGCACCGACCTCGTCAAGCGCCTGGTGCAGGGCGCCGACTACGGCAACGCGGCGCGGGCGATGATGTTCGCCGTCGGCTGCATCCAGGCGCAGCGGTGCCACACCAACACCTGCCCCACCGGCGTCACGACCCAGGACCCGCACCGGGCACGGGCCCTGGACGTGCGGGACAAGGCGCCGCGCGTCCAGCGCTTCCAGGAGGCGACCGTGGCCAGCGCACTGCAGATCATGGCCTCGATGGGCGTCACCGACCCCGCCGAGCTGCGCCCGCACATGCTCCGCCGGCGCATCGACCCCATCACCGAACGCTCCTACGACGAGTTGTACGAGTGGCTCGAGCCCGGGCAGTTGCTCGCCGAGTCGCCGGCCGCCTGGGCGGCCGACTGGAAGGCCGCCGACCCCGACCGTTTCACCGTGTGACCCCAGGAACCCAGGACCCCACCCTAGGAGGATCTACGTGCCCCGTACCGTTGCCCAAGTCATCGTGGACGCGCTGAGCGAACTGGGCGTGCGCCAGGTGTTCGGCGTCGTCGGAGACGCGCTCAACCCGCTGACCGACGCCATCCGCACCACCGACGGCCTGGAGTGGGTGGGCTGTCGGCACGAGGAGGCGGCAGCCTTCGCCGCGAGCGCCCAGTCGCAGCTCACCGACACGCTCGGCGTGTGCATGGGCACCGTCGGACCGGGTTCCGTGCACCTCCTCAACGGGCTGTACGACGCGGCCAAGAGCCACACCCCGGTGCTGGCCATCGCCGGCCAGGTCCCGCTCGCCGAACTCGGCAGCGACTACTTCCAGGAGGTCGACAACGACGCGCTCTTCAGCGACGTGGCCGTCTTCCGCGCGACCGTCACCTCGCCCGACCAACTCCCGCAGATGCTGGAGACGGCCGTGCGCCACGCACTGGGCCGCAAGGGCGTCGCCGTCCTCACCGTGCCCGGCGACCTGGGCGAGCGTGAACTGACCACCGGCCGGCCGGCGCGATTCTCCCTGAACGCTCCGCTGAGCCGGCCGGAGGAGTCCGCCGTCCGCCACGCGGCGGACCTCCTCGACCGCTCCGAGCGCGTCACCCTCCTCGTCGGCCAAGGGGCCCGGGCCGCCCGGCAGGACGTTCTCGCCCTCGCCGACCGTCTGGCCGCGCCCATGGTGCTCACCCTGAAGGCCAAGGCCGGTTTCGAAGGTGACACCAACCCCTTCCAGGTGGGACAGACGGGCCTGATCGGCAATCCCGCCGCGGCCAAGGCCCTCCAGGACGCGGACACCCTGCTCCTGCTCGGCACGGACTTCCCGTACCGGGACTGGTATCCCGAGGGCCGGACCGTGATCCAGGTGGACACCGAGGCCACCCACATCGGACGCCGGGTACCGGTCGAGGTCGGGCTGGTGGGGGACACCGGCGCCACCGTACGCGACCTCCTGAACCACCTCACCGCCCCGTCCGCCGGATCCGCCGAAGCACGTGACCGCTCGCACCTGGAGAAGGCGCGTGAACGCTTCGACCAGTGGCGCGCCGGTCAGGCCCGGTTGGCCGACCCCTCGCACGACAAGGGCGTCGTGGGGCGCATCCGCTCCGCGCTGGACAACCGCGCGCACGACATCCGTCCCGAGGCGCTGGCCGCGGCCGTCGACCGGGTGGCGGCGGATGACGCCGTCTTCACCTCCGACACGGGCATGGCCACGGTGTGGCTCTCGCGCTTCGTCGAAATGCGCGGCGAACGGCGCCTCATCGGCTCCTACAACCTGGGTTCGATGGCCAATGCCATGCCGCAGGCCCTGGGCGCCCAGAGCCTGGACCGTGAACGACAGGTCGTCGCCTTCTGCGGTGACGGCGGACTGAGCATGCTCCTCGGCGACCTCATGACCCTGAAGACGTACCGGCTGCCCGTCAAACTCGTCCTCTTCGACAACCGCCGGCTGGGCATGGTGAAGCTCGAACAGGAGCAGGCCGGCCTGCCCGAGTTCGGCACGGTGCTCGACAACCCCGACTTCGCCGCCGTGGCCGAGGCCATGGGCATCACCGGTATCCGCGTGACCGACCCCGCCGACGTGGAGAATGCGGTACGCCGCGCCTTCGACAGCCCGGGCCCGGTACTGCTCGACGTGCTCACCAACCCCGACGAGATAGCCGTCCCGGCCAAGCCGACGGTCGAGCAGGGCTGGGGCTTCGCAGTGGCCAAGGTGAAGGAAGTCGTGCGCAGCCACGGAGAGACGGACGGCAACTGACGGTTCCGCTCGGGTCGTTCCGGCCGCGGCCGCTGCCGCTGCCGCTTGCGCCGCGTACGCACCTCACAGTCGCCGTGAGGGGTACGGCGCTCGGCGCGCGCAGTTGGGGGTCAGTGCTCGCGGGCTCGTAGGCGGCGCAGCATGCGGGCGTCCTCGAAGCCGACCGCGCGGGCGGCGGCGTCGACCGTCGCGCCGTGGCTGATGAGGTGCTCGGCGCGTTCGAGACGCAGGGTCTGCTGATAGCGCAGGGGGGTGAGGCCGCCGGTGGCGCGGGTGAAGAGGCGGGTGAGGGTGCGTTCGCTCACTCCCACCGTCGCGGCCAGGGTGGACAGGGGCAACGGTCGGTCGAAGCGGGCGTCGATCAGATTCTGGGCGTGGTGCACGGTGTCGTCGAGGTGGGAGCGGTACCGGAGCATCGCGCTGGCCTGCGGCTCGTGGCCGTTGCGCCGCGCGTAGACGACCATGTCCCGCGCCACTTGGGCGGCGACGGCGGGGCCGTGCCGGGTGGCGACCAGGTGCAGGGCCAGGTCGATCCCGCTGGCGATACCGGCTGAGGTGACCACCCGGTCGTCGGCGGTGTACAGCACATCGCGGACGACCGTAGCCCGGGGGTAGCGGCGTGCGAGTTCGTCCTGCACATCGTGGTGGGTGGTGCAGCGGCGGCCGTCGAGCAGGCCGGCCCGGCCGAGCGCCTCGGCTCCGGCGCAGACGCTGGCGATGGTCCCGCCCCTGGCGTGGTGGTCCCTGAGGGCCTGCAGAGGAGCCGCGCCGATGTCAGGGCTGTCGACGAGGGCGAGGGACCGCCAGCCGGGCACCACGATCAGGTCCTCGGGGTGCAGGTCGGGCCAGTCGAGCCGGGCCACCAACGGCAGGCCCTGGGCGGTGGGGACCACAGGCTGCTCGGCGATGTAGCTGAGCGTGTAGGGGTGCCCGAAGTCGCAGGCCGTGGAGAAGACCTGCGCGGGGCCTGCCAGGTCCAGCAGATGCACTCCGGGCACCAGGAGAAAGACGATGTGGTTCACGATCCGGTCATCATGCCCGAAGCCCGGCCTCCGTCTCCAGTTGCCCGACGGTGGTGATGGTGGCGAAGCGTCCCGCGAGGGCGTACTCGGTGCGCCTGATGATCTCCTCGGCGCTCAGGGTACGGGGGTCCGCCAAGAGCTCGGAAACGCTCTGGTCGGCGGGAGCGTCACGGTGCGGGATGGGGTTGGTCGCGGTGGCGTCGACGACGAACGCGACCCGGTAGCCGAGGTCGCTCGCCACGCGCGTGGTGGTCTCGACGCACTGCTCGGTCCTTATGCCGCACACCGTGAGCTCCCGGACGCCGTGTGCGGTGAGCAGCTGCTGCAGGTTGGTGGTGGTGAACGCGTTGTGCGAGGTCTTGTGGATCAGTGGTTCCGTGTCGAGGCGCTTCAGCTCCTCCATCAGCCGGACGTGGCCGAGGGCGGGGTCGAAGACATCGCCGCTGCCGGGCTCCGAGTGGAGCACCCACACCACCAGGTCCCCGGCCTGGCGGGCGAGCCTGACCAGTCGGTCGACCTGGTCGGCGATCTTGGGGTTGGAGATGGTCTCCCACAGCGGGCGGGCGCGGAAGGATTCCTGGACGTCGATGACGATCAGTGCTCGGGTCATGCCCCCAGCCTGACCGGTGGGCCGGGGCCGGCGGCAGGCCGCATCGCGTCCAGGTCCGGAACGATCTGGTCACGGCCGCCGACGCGTCTGCTCGCTGCGTACCAGCCACACGGTCCCGCAGGCGCGCCCTCCGCGCACCTTGTTCGTGTACGGACTACCGGTCGCCTGGGACCAGCGCCGGCCGACGGCCGAGTTGCGCAACGAACGCCGGCCCGGCCGGGACGGTGCGCACCGGCAGCAAGCATGCTGAGCGGTCCGTGCAACTGATGCTCGGAGCTCGCGCGTCACCGCGTGACGTGGAACTCGTTGCCTCCTGGGTCAAGGAACTCCCCAGCTTCTCCGGAGGGTCGAGTGACCTCCAGCCGCAGCCTGTTCCGTGCCTCCTTCGGCGCCGCGGGCGGCCCCATCACCAGTGAGACCGTACTGGCGGGCGTCCGGCGCAACCGGACGCCCCAGTCGTGGGACTCGACGGCATGCCAGTCGGCCTGGGACTGCCAGAAGGCCGACTGCGCGGGGCGGTCCTGCTCCGTGACGTCGAGGCAGATCGCGACGAGGCCGGACTCGGCGAGCACGCCCGGGTGGCCGGGACGCAGCACGCAGAACTCGTTGCCCTCCGGATCGGCCAACACGTCCCACGCGACATCCCCCTGGCCGATGTCGGCGCGTGTCGCACCGAGTGCGAGCAGCCGCGCCACCTCGTCCTCCCAGTCCGGCCCCCCGGCCAAGTCGAGGTGGAGCCGGTTCTTGCGAGCCGTCCTCGGCTGCGCGGCCGGCACGAACCGCAGCCGCAGGCCGCCCGTCCGACCGCGCGTCGCGGCCAGCCAGAAGCGGTTCATACGCGCGACATCCAGCGCGTCGATCACGATCCCGGTCAGCATCCTGGTTCCTTCGAAGCCGTCACGATCACTCAGCAGGGTGTCCCTTTGCCTGGGCGGACGTTGGTCTTGTCGTTACCCTTCCGATGACCCGGAGGATTGCCCAGCCCGCCTGCGCGTCCGCCACAAGCCGATGGCGGCATCTGTTCGACGCGCTCGTCCACCAGCGCCGCTACGGCATCGTCTCGAAGTAGTGCGAGGAAGCGACCGGGGGACCGCCGGCGACGGCGATGGTGTACCGCTCGTTGGCGATCTCCGCGAACGAGCGTCGCTTCGGGTCATCGGAAAGCTCGGCTGAAAGCAGCCACCCAGGGCCACCGGACACCCAGTGCTCGCGTGCTATCTCACCCCGGAAGTGGCCGTCGAGCATGTCCCGGAGCGCGGTCTCGCCGAGGTTGCCGAGTCGGAAGTCGGACTCCCAGTTGGTGACGATGAGATTGGTGAAGAGGATCTGCTTCCGCCGGGTGGCTGTCATCGGCGTACTCGGCGGCTCCCAGCACGGAAGGAGCGCGGGGTCGTTGAGCGCCAGAATGATCAGCTCTCGATGCGCATCGCGTCGCGCGGCTTCCTGCGCAATCTGTGTCTGCCGGGCCTGGTACCACAGAGAGGCAGCCACTCCAGCCAAGGCAGCTGCGGAGAAGAGGACGGAAAGGGCGCCGTAGGTCTGGCTGACGCTACTCAGTCGTCCCCAGTCCAAACCATCCGGAGCCAGCACGCTCAGGATGAAGGGGGTTGCGAGGATGAGCGCCAGGGTTGAGAGGACGCTGGAGGCGACGACGAGTGTGCGGGTGTTCCGTGATGACCTTTCCCGAAGCCTGAGCATGCGCCCCCCGATGTCTGTCACTTCCTGATCTGCACATGGTGGCTATGGTGAGACCGCCGATCAATGGGGCGGTGCCCGCCGCTTACGGGGGAGTGTAGGCAGGCACCGGACGTGAGCGGCAGGTCGCCAGGCAGGTGGGGAGCCGCCCGTCCAGATGAGGCGAGCCCCTGAGATCATCGTTCCGGCGGTGCCGGCCGTGCTGCCGAGTCAGTGCACGTCCAACCGGACGATCACCACGTCATCGACCAGTTCAGCCCGGACCGGACGAGTTGCCGGGTCGGCGATTCAGGCACACGTGAACGCAGGCGAACGAGCCGGCGCACTTCCCTGGATGATCAATTCCAAGGGGTGCCCGCGGAGGGTGCGGGGGTGGGCGGTCAGGCGTCGGGGTCGACTTCGGGGTGCGTGAACCGCACGGGCTTGCCCAGCGACCGGGCGTAGGCGATCTCGGCTCGGGTGCTGTCTCCGATGTAGTCGCCGACCACGAGCACCTCATCAGCGAGCCGGATCTTCGCTCGGTGCAGATCGTCGAGTCGAACCTTCAGTGCCTCGGCCTCGACAGGATCGGACCACAGTTCGTGCGGCGACTTCATGTCGCAACCCGGCTTGACGACAATCTTTCCGGCCTTGGTCTCCCGCAGATCGGCCTCGGCCATCTCCGTCATGAAGCGGGTGGAGCCGCAGATCACGACGATACGCGGGAGGTTCAACTGTGCCTTCGCGTAGGCGAGTCTCTCCTCGGGGGTGAGCGGTTGCGAGTATGACACTGGTTCCTCCTGGTGGTGTGGCCCGAGGGGTGCCTGCGGAGACGGGTGTCCAAGATCGTCTTATCGATCAACGAGACAATCAAGGAGCAGCTTGACCTCATACGGCACCGGGGGCGCAGATCTCGTCGTCCGCAGCAGGCGGCGCAGGCACTGACAGACATCGGCCGCACCATCGGGTAACCATCGGGTCTTCTGCGTTCCTACGGTGCGTCCGGGGGCGGATGCAGGTTCCTCGCGTGACCGGAGGAAGAGTCGGCCGGGGCCGTGCGCCACGGTCCGTCGTGTTCGGGCGGGGCCGACCACGGCCCACCCAGGGCCGGTGTGGGATGTCGTCGACCGCGTGCCGGTGGGCGCGCCACCGACCGCAGCGGTTGGCGACCAGCGGCGGTAAGAGTTCCAGACGTCGCCACTTCGCCTCTGCCTGATTCGGTCAGCACCTGCGATGCCACCACGCCAACTCCGAATCCGCCATGGGTTCGTGGTGCGTTCGTCTGAGTAACACCTCGTCCAGACGCTCCACCTTCACCCGCAGCTCAGCGGCGGCCCTCGGCGGCAGCATGAACAGAGCCTCTTCCAGCTTGTCCCGGGCCCAGCCCTCGCCACAGCATGGACAGGTGAGCTCGGTCTCTGCCCGCCTCCACCGGCGTTCGGTGCCGTGGACGCGCACCGACCACACGCTCAGCGCGGTAGACACCATGCCCGGCGTCAGCCGGTCCCGCTCAAGGACGCGGACGGCTGCGTTCGTTGCCCCCGACAATCCAGGGACATCGCGATAACGCACCCGGGAACTCCTCCAGCCACGCCCCCGCAACCGAAGTGAGGCTGGCGTTCTACGCGGCACGGCCCCTTCGCATATCCCTCATGGAAGGCATGCTCCCACAGCAAGATCAGCCAGGTCGGAGGGGTTCGGTCGTGCGGCGGGTGGGGGAGGGCCGCAGCCTCGCCGGCTGGGGGCGAGGTGGGCGCGGTTGTCCGGCGCCAGGCCGCTGGTCTGCCTCGATGTGTCATCCTTCCGACGACGCCATGTTTGTCATCCATTGGATGACGTGCTACAACGGTGTCTGTGAGCGCATTGGCAGCAGTTACTGCCTGACTCTTCTGGAGGTGTTGTCCGATGTTGATGCGCACCGACCCCTTCCGTGAGCTCGACCGGCTGGCCCAGCAGATGATGGGCCCGGGTACCTGGTCGCGGCCGTCCGCGATGGCGATGGACGCCTACCGCGAGGGGGATGAGTACGTAGTGGCCTTCGACCTGCCCGGCGTCAGTCCCGAGGCGATCGACATCGACGTCGAGCGGAACATGCTGACCGTGAAGGCCGAGCGTCGGCCCGCGGCGAAGGCGGACAACGTCCAGATGGAACTCTCCGAGCGGCCGCTGGGCGTCTTCTCCCGCCAGATCGTGCTGGCCGACACCCTGGACACCGACCGCATCGAGGCCGACTACGACGCCGGGGTGCTCACCTTGCGGATCCCGATCGCCGAACGCGCCAAGCCCCGCAAGATCACCATCGGCGTGGGATCCGACCGCAAGGAGATCACCGGCTGAACCCGGGCGGCCAGGGCCGCCGCCCCGCGCCGCAGGACGTGCGCCTGACCGCCCCAGTGCTGGTCCTCTCGCGCCCGGCCGGCCAATGGAAGCAGCAGAGGCCGAAGACGCTGAAGCTGGGCGGCCGGCCGGCGTGGCTGGGTGACGGCGCACGTCTTGCGCGCGGTGCGGGAACGCGGCCGTACGGCAGCCGGCGCCGTGACGCGAAACCACACGGCCCATGCGTGGCCGCATCGAGGACCGGACGACGGCGGGCCGGTCCGAGGCTTCGCCGCCGCAGGCTCACCATCGCCGAATGGTCACCGGCGCCGCGGGCGGAGTGCGCCCGCCACCCACCCATGCTTCCCGCAGACGCCTCCAGGTGGCCTGCTCCCGCTCTCAGCAGGGTGTCCGCGCTATGTCGGCTCCCTGCCCTCCGCCCCAGGTGTCCCTGGACCACTCCACCTGATCACCCGTTCCCGGTGCCCGTGCGCTCCGCCGGGCACCGCCCATACCGCCCTCGGCGAGAAAGGCGACGTCCAGCAGTGATCTCCGACCAGCGTGCCCCCCTCCAGCAGCTGCCTGCGATGACGTATGAGCAGATGGTGGAGAAGGTCCGCTACGAAGGCGCCTACCCCACCAGGGAGCGGGCCGAGGAAGCCGTCCGCCTGGTCCTGGCGGGACTGGGGCGCCAGGTGACGGGCGACGAGCGCGTCGACTTGGCCGCCCGTCTTCCTCTGGAAGCTGCACGTGTCTTCACCGGGCAGATCCCCGACACCGAGCCGCTGACCGGCTGGGCCTTCGTCAAGGACCTGGCCACCCGGGCGCGCGCCCCCTTGGCCACCACCCGCTGGGACACCGGGTCCGTCCTCACCACCGTTGCGACCCTGGCCGGCCCCGACCTGCTCACCCGGGTCCTGGCCGGGCTCCCCGGCGGCTACGCGCTGCTGTTCGGGCGGGCCGAACTCACCCCGGCCGCGTGACCTCCGGGGCCGGGGGAGGAGCGAAAGCCCTTCCCGGCACTGACCTGGCCAGGCGCCGCTCGACCACGGGAGACCCCGCCGCTCCCGTGCCAGCGCCCAGCACTTGACCGGGGCCTCGCCTCAACGTCTTACCGGGAGCGAGGAACGCCGTGCAGGCCGGGCTGTCGGCCGGCTGGGTGCTCGACAGCAACGGATACGAGACCCTCCGGCCCGCGTGCGGCTCGGCCGTCCCCGAGGGGTCCGCCCTCGGGCCCGCCCCAGGTGAGGCCCGGCTGCGAACCCGTGACACAGGTGGAGCGGCACCACGCCAACACCGTTGTGGCGCAGCGCCCTTGAAGATGCAGGGCGCGGCTAGGATGGGTCATGAATTCGAATTCCATGCATAATGCAATCGGTTGGGCACGGCGACGCTCAGCGGTTCTGACCGCTCTGCTGGGTGCGGCGGCCCTGGGATGGGCCGCGATCGCGCTGAGCGTGCATACGACCGGCTCGGCGGCACCGGAGCCCGACAGTGTGACGGATGCCGACCTGGCCCGGCTGGGCGCCGCTGTCATGACGGGCATCGCGATGGTGGCCGCCGGGCTGTGGTGGCGCCACCGGACGGTCATACGTCGGCCGGGGTACGGCGGTGGCTGGGCCCGAGGGGCGTTCGCCGTCTCCGCCGTCCATTCGGTGTTCGTCCTGCCGGTGATCGTTCTGGCTTCCTGGGAGTGGAAGGTCCCTGCGATCGTGTTCACGAGTGTCCTGCTTGCTGCCGGAGTGCGGGAAGCCGCCGGGGTGCGCGAGGCCGCGAGCGTGGCCGCCCCGGCCACTGAAGCTCTCGGCATGGGGTGAAGGGTTTCTCGCCGGCGGGCGGGTCCCGGTGGCACATGGTGCTCCCATCGCCCCCGGGGGAGGGCCCTCGCCAAGCGTTCAGGCGCACCCGCCGAAGGAACAGCCCGCAGCAACATCAAGGGCCCGTCGATCGGAAGACGAGCTGAGCGAAAGGCCGCCGGACACCAAGCATCCTCCTGGTTGTCAGTGCCGCCTGCGAGACTCGTCGCATGATTCCGAAGCTGCCCTTGGACAGCCCTCGTTGGCGTGATCTTGACGGTGTGAAGGTCGAGGAGTTGCAGGTACTCCTGGAGCAGTTGGCCTCCGCGGCTGCCACCGGAGGCGGCGACGCGTGGCGGCGGACCTGGACGGACCTGTCCGGCGGCCTGATGGACGA
The DNA here is from genome assembly GCF_033792105.1 of Streptomyces sp. WI03-4A. Classification (NCBI taxonomy): domain Bacteria; kingdom Bacillati; phylum Actinomycetota; class Actinomycetes; order Kitasatosporales; family Streptomycetaceae; genus Streptomyces; species Streptomyces sp. WI03-4A. The sequence continues at coordinate 208,364 of NZ_JARAUO010000004.1, read as the reverse complement.
CGGAGTCGTCGCCGACGGGGCCTATGCGGCCCTGCCGCATCTCGTCGAGGCGGCAGCGGTCCTGCCTCCGGGACAGACCGTGGACTTCTGGGTGGATCTCGGTTTCATGGTGACCGCCGACTACCGGCCCCCCGTCCCGGCCGATCTGGAGGCGGGCTTCGGCGCCGCACTGCGGCTGGCCGAGCGGGCGGCCACCCGAAGCCTCCTCGGCGCTGGTACTCCAGGGCAGCTCTGTGCCCAACTTGTCCTCGCCTGCGTGGCCTTGGCCGGCCACCACATGGGCGAGGTGCTGTGGCAGTACCCGGACCACCAGGAAAGCGGCCTGCTGTTGTCGTGTCCCGCATGCGGCAGCGACACGGAGACCCCCGACTTCCTCGTCGACTCGGCACGTCCGCCTCTCGAGGCTCCGCTGCTGCCCGAAGCCGCCCAGGCCCGGCAAGAAGGGCATCCCTGGGGAGAGGTCGCTGCCGCCTTGCGGGAGGAGGCGCTGGGGGAGGGCTGGGAACCCTTCCTGAGGGTGGCGCGCGACGTCGCGGTGAGGGGGGTGCCCCCCGAAACACCCGGACAGGCCGTCGTGTGCCTGGTCGCCGGGATGGTCGCGGTCAGGGGCACCCCGCAGCGGGCCGCAGGGGAACTGGCCCGCCGACTGATGTCGCTCACCGGGCACTTCCGCTGCTGGGACTGCGAGCGGACGTGGACGATCGCGGACGGCCTGGCGGAGAACCCGGACGGCCTGGCGGAGAACGCGGACGGTGCGCTCTTCCCACACCCTCCAGCTCGGGCGCGGACGGACTCCGACGGGTCGGCTGCCGGGGCGGAATCAGCGACGTCCGGACGTACCAGCCGAGCGGCGACCCGGTTCCGGCAGGAGGAGAACGCGGTGGTCGCGGCCGACGGCACACCGTGGGGCTGGGTATCGGTGTTCTCCGATACCGTGCCCGGTTCGTCCGGGGGCGTCGACGCCCTGGCGGTGGTCTCCCACCCCGATCGGCCGACCCTCGTGGCCGGCGGCGGGGGCAAGGGCGTGGTGTGCCTGTGGGACGTGACCGACGGCCGACTCGTCCACGACCCGCTGCCAGGACATCCTGACGCCGTCCGCTCGATGACGACCCTGCCCCTGCCCGACGGCCGCGTCCTCGTGGCAAGTGGAGACGACAGCGGGAAGATCGCCGTGTGGAACCCTCTCACCGGGCAGCCGGTTCGCGAACCTGCCGGTGACTGCCCCGGCGGGGTGACCGCGATGTGCACCGCTGCAGTCCCCGACGGCCGCACCCTGCTCGTCACCGCCACCCCACGAGGCGCCGTCCGGATGTGGGAACCGGACAGCGGTGAGTGCGTCGGGCGCCTCAACCCCTACGGCAGCCCGATCCGGTCGGTCACCGCCGTCCCGATCTCCGCCGACCACACGCTGATCGCGGCCTCGGACACCGCGGGCCGCGTTCACGTGTGGGATCCAGCCGTCGACGACCCCTGGGACCGCGGCGCGGCCGTGCAACTGAACGCACGCGCGCTCGTCGAAGCCGACCACCGAGTGACGGCCGTGGAGGCCGTCCTGGCACCCGACCGAACCATGCTGGCCACCGCGGACGACCTCGGCGTCGTCATGCTGTGGGATCCGGCCACCGGTGACCCGGTGGGCGATGGTCTGCCCAGCTCCACAGGCACCGCCGGCCCGCCGCTCATCACCGCCGCCGCCCCGCACGGCGGCCGCACGGTCCTGGTCACCGGCACCCGTCACGGTCACCGGCTGCGGGTGTGGGAACCGGAGACCGGCGCGGTGCGGCACATCGCCTTGGACGTGTCGCTCACCTGCCTGGCCACCGCCGGCGCGGACCTGATCGTCGGACACGACCGCGGAGTCCTCAGCCTCCCGCTCACCGGACAGTGAGCCCGAGCGGGAGCCGGAGCGCGGGCAACGACCGGCGATGGCCGACGGCACGGGGCAGGTGAAGACCTACGCCTCACCCCACACCGCACCGGTGGTGGCCGACGGCACCGTCTACGTCGGCCGTGACCGCGGCCTGATCGCGGTGGACGCCGTCAGCGGGGAACAGCGGTAGCAGCGGACTTTCGCCGATCCGACCTGGTCCACGCCCACGGTCGTCGAGGGGGCCGCGTGCATGGGCAGCAACGGCTGGTACCTGTGGGCCGTGGACGTGGCCACGGGGGAGGAACGCTGGAAGCAGGAGACCGGAGCCGCTCAGGAGTCGTCGGCGGCGGTGGCGGAACCGGTGGGGAGACATGAAGGACACCGTCCGACCTCCCACCTCAGCCCAACGGCGAAAGGACGAGACAGCCCTGGTCAAGACCGTGTGCGGCGTCAGTCGTTCATCTGTTCGTCGGTAACCGAGCGGCGGCCTCCGTACGAAGTGACCAATGCGTCAGCGACGGCCGCCGCGTCCGTGTCGGCTATGTCCGCCGGGTACTCCGGCAGCAGGTCGTCCCAAACGGGCATCCACGACCCGTACAGCTGGGTCTGCCCCTCGGGCCGGGCGAAGAACCAGATGTGCAGGTGTGCGGCTCCGTCCCCGATCCGGTAGACGTGCGCTCGGGAGATGTGCGGTAGTGCCTGCACGTGGCGCACGATGTGCGTGGTGAGCACGCCGAGTTCGGCGGCCATGTCGTCGGACAGATCCGCCATGTCGTAGTGGTCGCGGGAGTACAGCATCAGCACCAGGGGCACACCGACGCCCGCGACCCGGGCCAGTCGCCAGCGTTCGTTGAACCAGATGCCTTCGTCTCGGGCGCGGCACACGTCGCAGTTCGACGGATCCTCGCCGTGCCGCTCCGGCTCGGGCAGAACGGGTGGCCGCAGCGGCGCGACGCGAAGTCCATCGGGTTCGAACGGACTTATGTCCCAGCTGGTCATCCGCGCCAACGGAAGTCGAACCTCACCATCGGCTGCCGCACGGGCGTGGTCGTAGAACTCATCGGGTCGCATAGCCATGATCGGAGACTAACGTGGACCGCGGGCGACCTGAACGGGCGGAGCGGCGGGCGTCGGCGTGAAGCGACGCGGACCTCATCGGGAACGCGTCGGGGACGGCAAGCAGACGTCGGCGTCCAACGCCACCTCGACCAGGGGACGTTGGCGCACAATGGCGTAGCTGGGCGGAAGGCGGTGCCTACCTGTTCCGGCACCAGGGGCTCGTCCGTGATCTCCGCGATCCATCTCAGCAGCACCGCGGCAGTATCGCTGCCGATCACGGGGCCTCCCAAGGAGACGTCCTGCCTTGCGCCTCCGACGGTGCTCAGCTGCTCACGCCGGCCGCCCATTTGCGTCTGCGCAGCACGTATTCGCTGAAGAGGTGTCGGCTGCGGTCGAGGAGCTGCTCCACTTCCGCCTCGCAGCCTCGTACGTCCGCTGACGGACGCCAGCGCTGCACGGACTGCCCGGCCCAGGTGCGCAGCTTCGGATCCGGGTCATCCAGGAGACCGACCGCCGCTCGTAGCGCCACGATGCCGCCGCGTGCGTCGAGCAGCCGGAACGCGCCGACGCGGACGTGCCGGGGCCGCTCGGAGTCGGTGCGCCGCAGCAGCCAGTCGGCGGGCTGATCCTTTGCCGAGGGCAACAGGGCGACGGCCGTCTCTCGGACAACGGCGGCGGCCGGGTCGTCGAGAAGCGGCCGCAACTGCTTCGCATCCACGCAGTCCAGTTCCCGCAGCCCTGCCACCGCCCGTGCTCGCACCCCCGCCGCCTGGTGCGCGAGCAGGGGACGCAGCAGTGCGGCGTCCGCGCGGGTCCCGCACTCGGCCAGCCCGATGACCGCACCGGGCGGCAACGCCAAGGCGCCGGGTGACGAGCACCGATCGCGGTACCAGGCCACCGGATCACCTCCGTGCTGGCGTACGACGTATCGGGCGCAAGCGCGCACGAGCGCGGAACGGTCACTGAGAAACGACTCCGCCTGCTTCGACCACCCCGCCCGCCGGAGTCCGGTGACGCCGGCCGACCGGGTACGCGGGTTGCGCGCTGACAGCAGCGCAGGCAGCACGTCCTCGTACGCTCCTTCATGTCCGAGCGCCGCGAGCGCCGCTGTGGCGCACAGGTCCTGAACCACGGTGTCCGCGTCCAGGGCAGCCGCGCGGGCGAGTTCAGCCGGACTGAGCAGCCGGCCTTCTACGGCCAGCCGGTAGGCGAACCGCCGGACGATCCGGTCGGGATCGCCGAAGAGAGGAGCGAGCTGTCCGTGGGATGCCTGACGCAGGACCCGACCGAGTACATCGACGCCGAAGGCACCTCTGTCGCGGCGGCCCACGCGGAGGATGAACGGAGCGAGGCCGACGGCAGAGTCCACATCCAGAGCCTCGCCCAGCAACTTCCGGGCCAGCTCGCGCACGGGCCCGGCCCAGTCGGCACAACGGATCACGATCAGCGGCAGCAGACCGGGGTGGCGAACCGACTGCCGCAACGCCTCCTGGCGGATACGCCCGTCGCGGTGACAGAGGGCGAGCGCGAGCCGTGACTCGCCGAGCCGGCTCAGGTCGGCAGGCAGTGGGGCGGAGTGCTCCCACTCCGGCACGAACGGCTTGCGGTACCAGGCCACCTCACGCACTCCTGCGTCCAGCGCCATCCAGTCATCGGGGTCAGCAACATCAAGCGTGCTGCGAAGCGGCGCGTCTCCCGCCAGCCGTATCGCCGCCGCTGCCCCGTCGTCCCCAAGCATTCTCGTCCCCTCCAGTCGCCGTACCGGGCGATCGTAGGGTGCGGGCTTCGAACAGGGCACGCATTTATGGCCCGTCACGCGGTCGTGATCGCCGGCGTCGGCCGTGCGTCCCTCGCCTCCGACGAGGCTTTCCCGGGATGCGTCAGTCCTTGAGTGCTTCGGGGAGGCTGGTGTAGCAGTCGATGACAGTGTCGATGCCGACGATGGTCAAGGTGCGCCGGACGGAGTCGGTGGGGCGGGCGAGGCGGAGCCGGCCGCCGGCGTCGGTGAGGGTGCGGTGGGCGGCGATGAGGATGTTGATGCCGCTGGAGTCCATGAAGGTGACCTGGTGGAGGTCGACCACGACGCGGGTACGGGGCGTGCTGGCGGCGTCCAGGGCCCGTCGGAGCGTGTCACCGGTGTGGTGGTCGATCTCCCCGGATGGCGTCAGGACATGGATGTCGGCCGTGGCGTCGGCCGTGACCTGGAGCCGGTCCGGCTGTGGGAGGTTCTGGGGGTCCGCCACTTCTTCCTCGGTCATGTGGGTGATACTGGCACGGCGAGATCGTCGCCTGGAATCGTTGCCCCGCATATGCCAGGTGATGCGTGGATGAGACGAAGGCAACACCGGGGTGTCAGGCGTCACCCTGCTTGGTGCGGGTATACGCGTCAGGTGATTGGGGCAGTGAAGGCGGCCGCGATGGAATCAGTGCCCGTGGGGGAGGACGACACCACGCCGGGCGAGCGGTTGATCCAGACCACGGTGGCGTTGGACGGGGACGGGTCGGTGATCGCCCAGGCCCGTCATCTGGCGGCCGATTTCCTGGCCCGGGTGCAGTCGGTGCACGGTCTGCCGGTCTCCCAGCGGGCGATGGACCTGACCCAGCTGGTGGTCAGCGAGCTGGTCACCAACGCCCGCAAGTACGCTCCCGGGCCGGTCCTGCTGGATCTGCGGATCGCCGGGGACACGGTCGAGGTCGTGGTGTGGGACTCCGACCCGGTGCTGCCGGTGGCCAGGGCCGCCGACGCGGGCCGGGTGGGTCAGCACGGCCTGGAGATCGTCATGGCGGTCGCACAGGGCTTCGAGGCACAGCGCGAACCGGTCGGCAAACGCATCACCGCCCGCATCGCGCTGGCCGACGACCCCGGCGGCGCCGTCACCGGACTCACCCCCCAGTAGACACGGCCGGGCCGTCAGGTCCAGGCCTCTCGACGCCGAACCGGTGCAAGGGCCGCCCGACGGGTTCCCAGGCAGGTATGCCCCCGTGTGCGAGGAACCGGGACGTTAAGGATTCCGTCTCGGTCCCGCTCTCGGTGGCGACGTGGACCAAGCGGTCAGGCGGTGTTCACGTCGCAGGCGTAGGTGGCGAAGCCGGAACCGGCGTAGGACTCGAGATCCAGGTAGTACGTCCCGCTGCCCGAGGCCGTGCGGGTGTAGGTGAGGGACTCGTCGCTGCCTCGGCCGTCGTTCACCGACCTCGTGAGCGTGCTCCCGGACGAATCGAGGAGATAGGCGTCCGCGTCGTACGCGTCGGGGATCGCGCAGGAGATGGTCGCGGTCGCGCCCGAGGTCAGAGAGAACCTGAAGTAGTCCCGGTCGGAAGTAGTGCTCAGGGCACCGGTCAGGGTCACCGAAGGCGTGCTCGACGCGATGTCGTCGGCGGTGGAGCGGGAGTCGTTCGGCTCGCTCTCGCTCACTGTCGTGCCGCCGCCCGAGGTTCCGCAGCCGGTCTCGGGTGCGCCGTTGTACAGGTTGGCGTCGGGCACGCCGTTGTTGACGCTGCGCCGGTAGTAGCCGCAGGTGGGGCGGCTTGCGAAGTCGAAGGTCCGGCCGCCGGTGAGGTGCCAGATCTTGTAGTTCGAGAAGGTCAAGGGCTTGCCGGCGACGGCCTGCTCCGGCTGGTGGTCGCCGAGGACGACGTAGGCGTCGCTGCCGTAGAGGGTCGCCAGACCGTTCCTGTCGATGTAGAGGGAGCTGCCTCCTTCGTTGATGCCCACGCCCCACGCCTTGCCCTGCGTGGTCAGGCCGTCCTTGATGGCGCGGGCGACGAACGCCATGGTGCGGCCCATGCGGTCGCGGGCGACGAAATGGGAGTCGTTGATCGTGTCGCCGTAGTTCGGCCAGTTGAACATGCCGGTGGTGAACGTGACGGATCTGTCGTAGGGATTGGCGAGCGCGGCGGCCGAGGTCGCGCTCGCGGTGCACGCGTCGTACACGACGGAGCTGTTGATGTGCAGCCCGGCGCTGCCGCCCCCGGCGCCGCCTCCCTTGGCGACGACGGACTGCACTGAGGCCTGGAGCGCTGTGCCCTTCCAGGCGGCGTAGCGGCACTGGTCGCCGCCGGCGAAGTAGACGAACTCCGCGTCGCGGACGTCGGTGTTCAGCTGGGTGTTGTTGCCGTCGGACGCGGTGGTGAGCGTCCAGGTGGTGCACGAGTTGACGCCGGAGAGCGCGGTGATCGTGTCGCACTCGGGGGTCCTGCTGCCCGCGGTGGGGGCCGAGCCGGCCAGCACGACGACGTCGAGGCTTCCGCTGTCGCCGCGGATCGCGTCGATGGCCCTCGTCATGGAGCCACCGACCACGCTGCCGTCGCCGTTCATGGTGAAGGCGGGGCCCGACCAGCTCGATCGGCTGACATCGGATGCGCTGCCGAGGCGGATGCGGTCCGCGGAGGCATGGGCGGGATCACTGGTGACGGCGAGGGTCGTGGCGGCCGCCGCGATCACCAGGAGCGAGGCGAGAGGTCTGCTCAGCGTGCGTGAGGTCATCGTTGCTCCTGGGCTGTGGGACGAAATGGGCGTGAGGGTGCCTGCCCTCTCCCCGTCATGACGGATCGACAGCAGGGGTGTGGGCGGCCGTAGCGGAACATACAAGCCGCTGGGTGTGACGTGAAGATGTAAGGCTGAAGTCGCGGGCGGGGGCTCCGCCGGAGTCAAGAAGATGCCGCATCTACGCACATTTCGGGACTCTTCGTGGGACTGAGGTCGCGTCACCGGAATGTAATTGGCGTTACATCTATGCATGAAGGTCGATGGAATGTAGCTTCCTGCTCTGTCAGAGGGCGAGGGCGGACCTCCCCCGGCAGTACTCCTCGAGAGGGACCGATCGTGATGCCACATTCCTCCCGCCGCACTGTGCTCGGTGTCGCGACCGCCGTCGTGGCGCTGACGACGATGAGCGCCTGCGACGACGGGTCGGACACCGGTGAGGCCGCTTCGGCCGGCGCCGTGAAGGTCGCCGGAGTGACGGTGAAGAAGGACAAGGCCCTGCACGACGCCCTGCCCGCCGGCATCAAGAAGTCCGGGACGGTCCACGTGGCGACCGACGTGCCCTACGCGCCCTTCGAGATGTTCGTCAGTGAGGGCGGCCAGGAGCTCACCGGACTCGACTACGACCTGGGGCAGGCCATCGGCGGGAAGCTCGGAGTGAGGTTCGTCTTCACCCCGCAGAAGTTCGACGGCATCGTGCCCGCCCTGCAGGCCGGCAAGTTCGACGCCGCGATGTCGGCGATCACGGACAACAAGGACCGCCAGAAGGTGGTCGACTTCGTCGACTACTCCCAGTCCGGGTCCGGCGTCCTGGTCGCCAAGGGCAACCCGAAGAAGATCACCACGCTGACCGACCTGTGCGGGTCGCCGGTCGCCGTCCAGGCTGCCACCAACCAGCTCAAGCTGCTCACCGAGACGCAGACCGACTGCACCGCGGCAGGCAAGCCCAAGATCGCCATCTCCACCTTCCCGAAGGACTCCGACGCGCAGCTGGCCCTGCGGTCGGGGAAGGTCGTGGCCGACGTGCTCACCAAGCCCGCCGCGGGCTGGACCGCGAAGACGGCCGATGGCGGCAAGGCCTTCGAGCTGGTGGAGGACCCCAAGGCGCCGGGCGGCTACCACGCCTCGCCCAACGGCATCGCTGTCAGCAAGAAGCTTCCCGAACTCACCGAGGCGGTGCAGAAGGCCCTTCAGGCCCTCATCGACGACGGCACGGCCGGCAAGATCTTCGACAAGTACGGCGTCGCCTCGATCGCCGTCAAGGAAGCCACCCGTAACGCGGCGGTGGACTGACGATGCCCGCCACTTCCACAGCCATGAGCGCCTCATCGCACCGCGAGTCCGCCCCCGACCACATCGACATCGTCCCGGTGAGGCACTACGGCCGCTGGGCCGCCGCCGTGGCGGCCGTGGCGGCCGTCGGGGGGCTGATCGGTTCACTGGCCAAGAACGCCAACCTGCACTGGGACGTCATCGGGCACTACCTCTTCGCCGGCCTCATCTTCGACGGTCTGGCGACGACGCTGTGGCTGACCGCCGCGGCCATGGCCCTCGGTCTGATCCTGGGCACCCTGATCGCGGTCATGCGCCTGTCCGCCAACCCCGTCCTGTACGGACTCTCTTCCCTGTTCGTGTGGATCTTCCGGGGGACGCCGCTGCTGGTCCAGATCATCTTCTGGGGCTATGCCGCGGCTCTGTACAAGAAGGTGCTGATCGGCATCCCGTTCACCCACGTCACGTTCGTCCAGGCCGACACGAACTCCCTGCTCACTCCTGCGGTCGCGGCCCTGCTCGCACTCGGGCTGAACGAGGCGGCGTACGCGAGTGAGATCGTGCGCGCCGGCATCCAGTCGGTCGACCCGGGACAGACGGAGGCGGCCCACTCGCTCGGCATGCGGCCCGCCCTGACCATGCGCCGCATCGTCCTTCCCCAGGCCATGCGGGTGATCATCCCGCCGATGGGCAACGAGACCATCAACATGCTGAAGATGACGGCGCTCGTCTCCGTCATCGCCGCCCACGACCTGATGTCGAACATCCAGGACGTGTACGCGCAGAACTACCAGGTCATTCCCATGCTCGTGGTCGCCAGCATCTGGTACCTGGCCCTGGTCAGCCTGCTGAGCGTCCCCCAAGCCTGGATGGAGCGGCGCTACGGCCGCGGCACTTCGCAAGGCGGCCGGACCTCCCCCGTGCAGCGCATGCTCGCAGGCGCCATCGCGCTGGGCCGCACGAGGAAGGAGTCGGACCGATGAGCGCGCCCATGGTGCACGCACAGGGCGTGCGCAAACACTTCGGCAAGCTCGAGGTGCTCAGAGGCATCGACCTGACCGTCGGCGCGGGAGAAGTGTGCTGTCTGCTGGGCCCTTCGGGCTCGGGCAAGTCCACGTTCCTGCGGTGCATCAACCACCTCGAGACGGTGGACGGCGGCCGGCTCTCCGTCGACGGCCAGCTCGTGGGCTACCGCCGGCAGGGCGACCGGCTGCACGAACTGCGGGAGCGGGAGGTCGCCTCACGCCGCCGCGACATCGGCATGGTCTTCCAGCGCTTCAACCTCTTCCCCCATCTGACGGCACTGGAGAACGTGACCGAGGCGCCCGTACGCGTCGCGGGTGTCAGCCGCGCCGAGGCGCAGGAGGACGGTATGCGCCTGCTGGAGCGGGTCGGCCTCGCCGACCGCGCCGGGCACTACCCCGCGCAGCTCTCCGGCGGACAGCAGCAGCGGGTCGCCATCGCCCGTGCCCTGGCCATGAAACCGAAGCTGATGCTGTTCGACGAGCCGACCTCCGCACTCGACCCCGAGCTGGTCGGCGACGTGCTGGACGTCATGCGGCACCTCGCGGCCGACGGCATGACCATGGTCGTCGTCACCCACGAGATCGGCTTCGCCCGCGAGGTGGGTGACACGGCCGTCTTCATGGACGAAGGCGTCGTCGTCGAAGCCGGACACCCCCAGCAGGTCCTCGTCGACCCCGAGCAGGAACGCACCCGCGGATTCCTCTCGAAGGTCCTGTGAGCGCCCCGGTCCGTCAGCGGCCGCGCACCGCCGCACTGCTGACGCTCGCCCGCGCCCACCAGCCCCGATACCTGAAGGAACTGGCCGAGCTCGTCGCGATCGACTCCGGCTCGTACAGCCCCGCGGGCGTCAACCGCGTCGGCGAGATCGTCGGCGACCGACTGCGGAACCTCGGCTTCGACACCCGCCGCCTCAGCCCGCCGCCTGTCGGCGCCCGCGCCACCGGCGACCTGGTCGTGGCCCGGAAGAAAGGGTCGCTCTCCGTCGAAGACGGCGGCCGCCGTATTCTCCTCGCCGCGCACATGGACACCGTCTTCGAGGACGGGACCGCCGCGGAACGGCCGTTCGCCCTGGCCGGCTCGCACGCCCACGGACCGGGGGTGAGCGACGACAAAGGCGGCCTCGTGGCGGGTCTCACGGCACTGCGCATCCTCGAGGAAACGGGCTTCCAGGAGTACGCCGAACTGGTGTTCCTCGCCGTCCCCGACGAGGAGATCGGCTCCCCGGCGAGCCGCCCCCTCACCGAAAAGGCGGCGCACGGCATGCACTACGCCCTGGCGCTGGAGTGCGCCCGGGAGAACGGCGACATCGTGATCGCCCGCAAAGGCGTCGCCGACTTCCGGCTCACCGTCACGGGCCGCGCCGCCCACGCCGGCATCGAACCGGAACGGGGCGCGAACGCCGCGCTGGCGGCGGCCCACCTCACCGTCGCCCTCCAAGGACTCAACAGCCACTGGGACGACGTGACGGTCAACGTCGGAATGGTGCACGCCGGCACCCGCATCAACATCGTCTGCCCCGAGGCGGAACTGCACGTCGAGGTCCGCTCGGCGACGACGCGAGGCATCCGGCAGGCCCGGCAGGCGATCGAGGAACTCGCCGCACATCCGGCGGTCGCCGGGACCACCGTGCGGGTGGAGCAGCTCGACCTCTGCCCGCCGATGGAGGACACCGACGCCTCGCGGCGTCTCCTGCGCACCGCCCAGTCCATCGGCGCGGAGATGGGGCTGTCCATCGGGGCGGCCGCCACGGGCGGAGTGGGAGACGCGAACCTGATCGCCGGCGCGGGCGTGCCCGTCCTCGACGGACTGGGGCCGGTGGGCGGCGGCGATCACAGCCCCCAGGAGTGGCTGGACACGACCACCGTCGCCCCTCGTGTCGCCCTGCTCGCTTCGCTCATCGCCGAACTCGGCCGCGAGCAGCCTCGGCGACCTGATCCGGCGGCTTAGGCCGGCTCCGCTGTCCCCGCCCGGCCGGTAAGGCCGCCATCCGGCACGGCAACCACACGCACCAGCCGTTGCCGATCCCGCATCGCGGCCGCCGGCCCCACAGCACATCACCTATGTCCGCACACTCCCTGGAGGCACGTCATGCCCACTGCGCACAGAGCCGGTCGCACCGTCCTGGCCGCGAGCACCACGCTCCTGCTGGCTCTGACAGTCGCTCCGGCAGCCGCAGCACACCCGGCCGCCGAACCCCGCTCCGCCGGATCGCTCGTCCTGGTCGGCGGCGGGCTGAAGGACGACAACGACCCGGTGTACGGCGAAATCATCGACCGGGCGGGCGGCAAAGGACGCGCACGGATCGGCGTGCTGACCGCCGCCTCCGTGCCCGAGAGCCAGGACCCGAACGCCGGTGACCCGGCCACGTGCTCCAACTCCGCCTGCAACGGCGCCTACTACGCCGACCTGTTCACCCGTCACGGCGCCGCCGACGCCGAATGGATCCCCGTCGACCTCGACCACGTCGCCGAAGCCGACTCCGACCGCGTCGTCGCCCAGGTCAACAGCATGACCGGGTTCTTCTTCGGCGGCGGCGACCAGTACCGGTACGTGACCAGCCTCCTGCACGGCTCCAGCCACACCGACTCCAAGGTGCTGGCCGCCATCCGTGCCAAGCTCGCCCAGGGCGCCGTGGTGGCCGGGTCCAGCGCCGGTGCCCAGATCGCGGCCGGCGCCGACATGATCACCGGCGGCGACTCCTACGAGGCCCTGCGGGACGGCAGCGCACCCGGCTACTTCGACGACGCCTCCAAGCTCGGCTACCTGCCCGAAGGCGGCTTCGGCTTCCTTCGCTCAGGACTGCTGGACACCCACACCGGTACCTCCGGACGTGAGGGCCGCTCGCTACGCCTGGCCGCCGACACGGGCCACCAGCGCGTCTACGCGCTGGAGGAGAACACCGCACTCGTCGTCGAGCACCCGGGCTCACCCGACGAGAGCATGCGTGTCGTCGGTCCTCAGGGCCTGGCGGTCTTCGACCTGCGGCACACCCGCGTGAGTCGACGCGACGGAGGCTGGTCGCTCATCGGGGCCACCTACGACTACCTCACCGACGGCGACCGCTACGAGCCGCGCCGCTGGCGGGTACGGCCGGCGTCCGACAAGAAGCGGCTGCACGCCCGGGATCGCACTCCGGTGCCTGCGAACGACGACGTCTTCTACTCCCTCGCCGACGACGACGGCGTCCCCTACAGCTTCCGGGGCACCGCGCGCGCCCTCGCGCAGTCCGCGGGGCAGCGGGAGGCCACCGCCACCACATTCGAGTCCGGCCCGCGGTTCACCGTCACCTTCCACAAGGACCGGCACTTCACGTCCCTGACGAACGACGGCACGACGGCGGACACCCTCATCGGGATGACGGTGTCGATCACCCCGAAGTGAGGCTTCCCGCGCAGGCCGGCCCGAGGGCTCCCCGAGAGCGGCGCGACAGAGCCCTCGGCCCGCCGAGCGCGCAGGAAATGCACGGCCCCGGTCCTCATCCGGGCACCACGGGCTCCGTACCCGCCCCGTAGGCTCCATGGACAAGGCCTCCCGGCTCGGAAAAGGAACTTCTCGATGGCTTCAGGCACGCTCGCCGACAAAATCCGGCTCAAGCTGGGGGAACTCAGCCCCGCCGAACGCAAAGTCGGCAGGGTCATGCTGGCGGGATATCCCGCACCCGGGTTCGAGACCATCGCAACCATCGCCGAACGCGCCGCGGTCAGCGCACCGACCGTCCTCCGGTTCGTCGCACGCCTCGGCTTCCGCGGCTACCCCGAGTTCCAGGCGGCCCTGCGCGACGAACTCGAGGAACGAAGCGCCTCACCGCTGGCGCTGTACGAATCGGCCGTCCTGACCCGCTCCGACGCCCCTGACCACTCGGAGGCCGACGAACCGCTGCTGAAGAGCGGCAGCAGGCTGTTCGCCGCCGCGCTCACCCAGTCCCTGGCCGAACTCCCGCCGCACGACCTCGACCGAGCCACCCAGCTCCTCGCCGACCCCAAACGACGGATCGTCCTCGCCGGCGGCCGCTTCACCCATCTGCTGGCCCAGTACCTCGGTCTCCACCTCATGCAACTACGCGACGACGTGGCTTTCCTCCCCGATCGTGACGTCGAGCGCACCGCCACCCTGGCCGCGCTGACACGCCGCGACGTGCTCGTCGTCTTCGACTACCGGCGCTACGAGGAGGACAAGGTGGCCATGGCTCAGCTGGTGCGGGAGCGGGGCGGCAAGGTCGTTCTCTTCACCGACACGTGGCTCTCCCCGGTGACCGCGCACTCGGAGGTCGTCCTGCCCAGCCAGGTCACCTCGCCCTCACCGTACGACAGCCTGGTCCCGACGATGGCCGTGATCGAGACCGTCGTCGCGTCGGTCATCGTGTCGCTCGGGGAGGCCGCGCACCAACGCCTGCGGCACGGAGAGAACATCGCCCAGCGGATCGGCCTGGTCTGACCACCGGATGTGCGGGGGCTGCCACGGACTGGCACGACAGGCCGTGCTGATGGGTGCCCGCACTCCACCACCCAGAAGGTGCTCGTCCGGGGGAGTGGGACCTGGCCTCCTCTACAGCTGGAGACGCGCTCAGACGCAGGCGCGCAGGACGACGAAGTGGCGATCGTGTGAGCCGGTGGACCATTGCTCGACCCTCGTCCAGCCCGACAGCCGGGCGTGCCCGACCAGGGCGCGGGCTCCGACGACGGCCCAGGCGAAGGCGGGGCTCGCGGCCTGATGATCCAAGTGGATGCGAACGCGACGGCGTTCGTCGACGTCGGCACCGGACGTCTCCACGATCAGCAGCCCCTGATCATGAACAAGCTCCCGGACACGACGCAGGAGCATGCGCGGCTCCCCGCCGATGCCGATGTTCCCATCGAGGAGCAGCGCCGTGTCCCACCAGCCCTCAGCCGGCAGCTGATCGAATACTGACCCGCTGTGCGCGGCGCCGCCCCGGCTGACCGTCGCGGCCACGGCCGATGGACAGACGTCGATGCCCAGCGCTTCGTGCCCGCGCAGAGTCAGAGCTTCGACGATCCGTCCGGCGCCACAGCCGATGTCCAGTACACGGCCCACGCAGCGCTCCACAACCCTCTGATCCTCGGTATCGGCCCGCCCGGACCACCTGGCTACGTCAAGGGGCGCCCACCAGCCTTCTCCGTCGCGCAGTGACAGATCGCCCCGCCCTGCGTCGACTGCTTCGGCGTACAGCCGGCCGCCCCAGGGGTCATCGGGGCGTGCCGCCGCCGCACCAGCGGCACTCACACAGGCCCCCCGCACGTCGTCGGACAGCTGGCCATGGCCATCGTCACCTTTTCCGTACTCACCCGCGCACGTCACTCACGCCCTCGCCGCACTCGGCACGTCCTGGACATGGAGGTGCTCCCTTTGAAGGACGGCAGTGGTGACGAGGCTGCGTCCACCCTCGCCCGACCGCGGGCCGGCCGCTATCACTGGTGACCCGGACGGGCGCATCCGCAGGACGGGCGCCCGAGCCAGGAGACACCATGCACCGGAAGCGGCGCGGGACAGGGCCGCAACCGCCACCGCTGCCGCGCGACCCCGGATCCGGCTGCGGGGTCGAACGGGGGTGTCGCAGACTGACCGCATGCGATCCGAACGCCCTCTCCCGGGAGCCCGACCCACGACTGAACAACCGCCGGACCCGCCTCGTGTCGCCTGGCGCAAACAGATGCGCGCGCGGGTACTGCAGGAGGCATGGCAGCTCGCCTCCGAAGCCGGTTGGGACCGGGTCCGCGTGGCCGATCTCGCCCAGCGCGCGGAGGTCTCCCGTCCCTCCATCTACGCCGAATTCGGTGATCGCGCCGGAATCGGCACGGCGCTGGTGCACCGCGAGACGGAGCGTTTCCTCCTGGGAGTCGCCGAAGTGCTGGCCGCCCACCGTGACAGCGTCCCCGCTGCCCTGGAGGCCGGCGTCCATCACGCCTTGGCCGAAGCGGCGCGCAACCCCTTCATACGGGCCGTGGTGACCGCGGCCCGCGGCGGCACCGACGCGCTGCTGCCGTTCCTCACCAGCCGGCCCGAACCGGTCTTCTCTCAGGCATGGCGCCTGGTGGCCGCCTGGCTCGGCGAGGTCGTACCAGAAGCACCGGAAGGCCGCCGTGACGAGGCAGCCGACATCGTCGTTCGGCTCGCCGTCAGCCATATGCTGCTGCCGGGGCCGGACCTTGGCGAGGCCTCCAGCCGAGTGGCCCGGGCGGCCAGCGCGGTGCTAGGGACGGTCCATGAGGTCAAGTGACGTACCTTGCCCAGCCACCGCGCGCCGCCTGCGCACCGGCCGGTCCCGTCCGGTGGAACCGACCGTGCCGGACCCCGCCGGCCCCCTCTGCCTGCTGAAGTCATGACAGGCCGAGGCGCGGTCATGTGAACCCTGGCCCTGCCAGGCGGTGGAAGAGAACCGAGCCCGCCGTCCGCCGCCCGCCAGAGGGGTGGGCCCGGTCAGGCTCGGCCCGGTGCACCGCCGGGCGAGCCCTCGGCGTTTGTCACCTGCCGACCGCGCAACGCGGGACGCAGGTTCGCCCGTCGGGCGTCCCCCGAGTAATGGGCGAGCAGCCTCGGGTCCATCACCCGCCGCCACAACGGGGGGAACCAGGCGAGCACGATCATCGTGGCGTAGCCGGAGGGGAGCTGAGGTGCCTCGTCGAAGTGGCGCAAGGTCTGGTAGCGGCGCAGGGGATTGGCGTGGTGGTCGGAGTGGCGCTGGAGCTGGAAGAGGAAGAGGTTGCTGATCGTGTTGTTGCTGTTCCAGCTGTGCTGGGGCGACACCCGTTCGTAGCGACCGTCCGGGCGGCGTTGGCGCAGCAGGCCGTAGTGCTCCAGGTAGTTCACGGTCTCGAGGAGGCAGAAACCGAGCACGCCCTGCAGAGCCAGGTAGGGCAGGACTCGCCAGCCGAACACCGCGCCGAGCGCGCCGTACAGCGCGACGGTGATGGCCCACGCGCTCAGGACCTCGTTCTGCCCGCTCCACACCGGACGCCCGCGTCGACTGAGCCGGCGCCGCTCCAGGCGCCAGGCGGAACGGACGCTGCCCAGCACGGCGCGGGGGAGGAAGCGCCAGAAACTCTCTCCCATGCGTGAGCTCGCCGGATCCTCGGGAGTGGCGACGCGGATGTGGTGCCCGTGATTGTGCTCGACGTAGAAGTGGCCGTAGCAGCTCTGGGCCAGAGCCATGCGACTCAGTCGGCGTTCCACCCGCTCCCGCTTGTGGCCGAGTTCGTGCGCGGTGTTGATGGCCACACCGGCCACCACCCCGGTGGTGGCGGCCAGCCCCAGGTTTCCTGCGGGGGACAGTGCGCCGTGCGCCCACACATCGCACGCCCACACGAGGGCACCGAACTGCAGTGGCAGGTAGAGATAGGTGCACCAGCGGTAGTAACGATCGTCCTCCAGCGCTTTCATCACCGCCTCGGGCGGATTGGCGCTGTCCCGTCCTGTGACGAGGTCGAGGACCGGGATGAGCACGAAGGCGAAGAACGGGCCCCACCACCAGAGGACGCTGAGCCCAGTCATCCCGGCCAGCGCGCCCGCTTGGAACGGCAGCGTGGGCACAGCCAGCGCGAGGAGCCAGAGGTAGCGCTTGGAATCTCGCCAACCGGGAGCGCCATCCTGAGTCAGGTGTGCCACTAGGTCTCCTCCTTCGCAGGTGCACGCTCCCGCCGGCCCCGCCCGGGTATCGGCGGAAGCGTGCTTGGGGGGAGTTCCGAGAGTGCCATCGTCGTGGTTCGCAGACAAAGGGTGCTCGGTGTAAACATTCTGATGCATAGTCAGGTGGCTACCGTCGCTGACAGGCAGGCGAGGGAGCAGTGGGCGCCGTGAGCCGCCGTCGAGGACGTCCATCTGCCGATCCGGCCCTGCGCCCTCGTGTCAGATCGGCGAGCGCGGTGTAGTCCTCGCTTCTGGAGCCTCTGCATCATGGGGCATCCACGAGCAGGCCAGAGAGCCGCCGATCAGACCGGAGATCAGCCCGAGGAAGAGGCCGCCGAAGTTCGCCACGGGGAAGGAGACGAGGGTGAGCACGAGGGTGGCGATCCCGGAGAACATCCGGAGGTGAGGTTGGTACCAGAGGGAGAGCCCCAGAGTGACGAGCAGAACTCCGATGATCAGGGCTCCGGCCCCTGACGTCGTCGACAGGGCCAGCGGAATCCCGCCCAGGTCCAGCTTCGCGTACGGCCAGTACAGGATCGGCACACCCGCTGTCATAGTGAAGAGCCCCGCCCAGAAGGGACGTTCACGACGCCAGGTTCTGAACTCGTGACGGGCACGCGCTGCGGTGACCCGCGGCCGGGGGCACCTGACTGGGAATTTGGTGATCACGTGTCTTCCTGATCAGCTGCACGCCGTGCGTACGGGCCGGGTGAGGCGGCGGCTGGGACGTTCGGCGATTTCGGTCCGCCCAGGACTCAGAAGCATTCGTGCCGACCGTGCTCGAGTCGCACGCGCAGGCCAGGGATGTTGAACGTACCGGCAGTCAGTGCGACCGCGGTCAAGCGCACGTCGGTCAGGGTGACCGACGTGGCCTGCTGCCCAAAGCCGTCGGGGTCGAAGTTGGGCGAGTTCCTGTCGCCCGGATTGATCGGACCCTTGGTGATCTCCCCCTGCGCGATTCCCTGTTCGAGGCCTCTGAAGTTCGCCTGACCGGCCTCCTGGGACGTCGTGTCGAGGAACAGGTTCGTTGCTTCGACCGGTCGTTCGTCTCCGCCGGTCAGCCTCAGCGTCTGCACTCCCAGAATCGGGATCTCGACCAGTACGGACTGGCACAGCTCGGTGATCGTCGAGTACCGGGATCCGGTGACCATCACCGGCACATGCTTGCCCTGCCTGGTCGAGTCCACCATGCCGTACACGCTGAATCCGCGAGCGGTCAACGTGTCAGCGGTGACCTGGAACTCCTTGCCGGAAATGAGGAACGACGCGGCCAGTACACCCTGTCCCATGGCGATGCCGAGAGCCATGCAGGCCGCCACGCTGGGCACGAGAAATGCTGCAAATCGCCGCCAACGGGTTTTGCCGACGCAGGGCGACAACGCGTCTCCTTCGGTCATGGCGCGAGGCGCCTCTACCTGGACGAAGCAGACACTTCCTCCCTGCCCAGTGACGGATCCTAGACTTCCGGTTGCGGCGATCGGCCGCATGCCGGGACCGCCGTACGGGTGAGGCCATCGCTGCTCGGCCGTTCGGGTGATGTCCTATCGCTTTCCTGCCGCATCTGCTTCGCGGGCCGGATTCCCCCTCCACCGTGCTCGAGGGGGAATTTCCTCGCCCTTCATCAGGAAAGAGTCGGAGTCGGCCCACGGCGACGAACAGCGCCGCCGGCTCGCCGCGAAGAACGGGCACAACGCGCTCACCGCGAGCCTGCACTTCCTCCCTCGGCGCCACGATCACCGTCGTGGGCTACGAGTGGGCCCTGGAAGGCTCAGGTACGGCCGGCGTCTACACGCGGGCCGTCCTCTTCAGCGCGGCAGCGGCACTCGATCGGTCCCCAGGACTCCCGCCAGCACGTCGGCCAACCGCCCCTCGGCGCCGGCCGATGGATCAGGCCTGCTCGCGGCTGTGGGGTCGGAGCACATGTGCCCATCGCCTCCAGTCAGGCCCGTCCCCTGGCGGGCAGTGAGTTGGCGGCGAGCTGCACTGGTGATCGGATACGGCTTTGCCGGGCAAACCTTTCGAGCGCCGCCACGAGATCGCCATGCCGAGCGTCTGCAGACCTCCGACCCACAGACGTCGGGCCGGATCGCACACGTTCCAGGACTTTCAGGGTCCCTCGACAGAGCGGGACGCGCACGTTCGCTGGCCTGATGTACTCGGCGATCTCGGCCTGGCCGTAGGTCTGCTGATCTTGTTGGCGGCCACCGCGCTGATCGGCATCATGATCAACACGATCCCGCCCCCCGGGCGCTCCTGAGCGGTGGGCCTGGTCTGTCCTGCTGCGGCGTGCCCAGGGCCTCTGGCTGTTCCTTCGGATCGAATGAGGCATGGCGTCGTCCCGGAGCGGGGAGCGGTGAGCGGTGACGCTCGCGTGCCATCCATTCCGACGACTGGAGCATGTTCAAGCGCCGCGTCCCTGCGCCAGGTCAAGCGCCCCGGAAGAGGGCGGCGTCATCACCGGCTACCGCGCCGTCGGGGTTCGGGCTGCTCGCAGAGTCGGTCGAGAGCAGCCGGGATCGGGGATGAGGCGTCGGCAGGCACGGTCTTCCACTCGGATCCCGGGGCGTCGAGAACTCCGTGTTCTTCGAAGCCCCGTGCGCGGGCAGGCCCCGGCTCCGGTGACGCGCAGCGCGCACCTGCGCGAGCTTCCCGGCCTCCTGCGACGAACAGAGCCGAGGAGATCGGACAACGCCGTGATTCGCACCTAACCGAGTGCCGGAGGGCGCTCGGCTGGACGCCGTCCCCAGGCCGAGATCAGCGGCGCGAGGGTCAGGTCGAGTTCGCCCGTGTCGATGGCGGCCAGGTGCGCGTCGATCTCGGCGTCGTCGGCCAGCCCGGCCGCGAGCAGCTCGTCGCGCACGTGCCGGATGGTCGCCGCCTCCAGCCGGTCGCACGCCAGCCCGCCGACCGGGAAGGTGCCCGCCGCGGCGACGTCCACCAAGCCCACCTCACGCAATGCCCGCGGCAGTGTCCGGCCGTAGCACAGGTCCGCGCCGCGGCGCGCCAGCAGCTCCCGGACCGCGTCGCGCAACCGGTTGGCCCGTCGCTGCGCAGCGCCGCTGTCCTCCAGGCACGCCCTCGGCTGCAGAGCGGTATCGGCGTCCTCGACCAGCAGCCAGCCGCCCGGCCGTAGCGCTGCCGCCATCGTGGCCAACGCGCTCACCCGGTCGGGTACATGGACCAGCACGAGCCGGGCGTGCACCAGATCGAACGTCCCCGGCTCCGGGGGCGGATCAGCGGCGACGTCGTGCTGGCGCACCTCGTATCCGTCGCCTTCCTTCAGCCACGACGGGTCGATGTCCGTGGCCAGCACGTGCCCGGTCGGACCCACGACCGCCGCGAGCGCCTCCGGGATACCGGGGCCACCGGCCCCCACTTCCCAGCAGCGCGAGCCGGCCCTGACCCCAAGTCGATCGAAGTGCCCACGCGTCACACCGTCGAACAGCTCGGCCAGCCAGACGAATCGCTCGCCCGCCTCGGCGCGCGCGTTGTCCAGCAGGTAGCCGCGGGCGGGAGAGGACTCCCCACCGAGCGCGGTAGTCCCGCCTGTGGGATCCGGCCGGCCACCGACGTGCGACGGGCGGGGCGAGGAAGTCATGACCACATGGTCGACCTTCCCGGGCCCCCAACGCCACGACGACGAGGGATGTCTCACACACCCGGCGAACTCCGCATGTCTACATCACAGTTCGGCACCGTGGCGCGCCGGGAGGGATCCGTGTCTTCGATGCCTTCGCGCACGATCACCGATGCCGTGATCACACCAGCCACACAAAGATCATCTCAGTGGCACCCGGTGACGGCAGGCAGACTCAGGCTGCGGTGTTCCCGTGAGGGCCGGACATGAAGGCCAGGATGTGAGGAACTGCCTCACGCAGACTGGCGAAGTGGCGATGCACGCCCTCCACCCCGGCAGCGGCGTTCACCCCCCCACACCGTCATCCCGGCGCCCAGGCCGGACCGCACTCCGGACGGGGCATCCTCGACAACCAGGCAGTCTCCCGGCTCGGCTCCGAGCTGCTCAGCGGCCAGCAGATACGGGGCGGGAGAGGGCTTGCCCTCCTCGACAGCGGCCGCGTCCACGATCACACCCGGCACCGGCAAGCCCGTACGCAGGAAACGGCCGCGCACCCGGTGCTCATAGTTCGAGGTCACCAGCGCCCAGCACTTCGGTGGCAGGCTGTGCAGCAGGTCCGACGCGCCGTCGAAGGCCGCGTAGACGCCGGATCGGACGTCTTCGTCCTCCAGCTCATGCAGCGTGGCCAGGCACGCGCGCGGGTCTCGGTCCACAGCGACCTGGGCGAACGTTTCCATCGGCCGGGTCCGCAGAGCCACCTGGTAGACCTCGTCCGCATCCAGCCCGTACCGCTCCGCCCAGGTTCCCCAGACCTTGCGCTGGTTGCTCACCGCGTCGATCAACGTACCATCGACGTCAAAAAGGACGTACTTCATGCGGCCCGGCCGCGTAGGTTCACTTGACACCCGTCGATCATGCCAGGCTGCATACAGGCGATTGCGGGACAGCTCTTAGTCCAGTTCACCGTGGGGGCCGAGTGCGTCGAGGATCGCACATACGGCAACAGGTGTCCCGGCATCGGGAATGCCGACGGGCGAGACCAGCCGGCTCCGGCCCCCGGAACACCGGCGCCCGGGTTACTTCACCCGGCGATCACCTGGGGCGCGAGCGGGCTGCCGGGCTGTTGCCCGTGAAGCGCTGGCCCATGGCGATCTCATCGCCCACTACCGACCAGACGGTTTCCCCGTCCTGGAAGGGAAGCGGGTCGATACTGCTCGTCTCCTCACGAATGCGCTCGACCTCGCCGTCCAGGCGCTCGAAGTCGGCTTGCTCGTCGCGGTCGTCGCCGCTGAAGGTGAACGTTTCGAGCAGGCGCTGAAACCGGACGGTGACCTGGATGAGGGAGGAGACGTCCGAGTGGAGTTCCTGCACGATCTCCGCGTCGGCGTCGAAGGCATGGATCTTGCCGGAACCGGGGGCGAGGGCAAGGTGGGAGTTGAGCAGCCAGCCGACGACAGGCCATTGGTCCGCGTCCTCCGAGACGTCCGCGAAGTCCTCGATGTCGACGACGTCCTGGACACGGGGCAGCCGACCGGAGTCCCCATCCGGCTCACGGAGCCATAGTGTCCCGGCGGGGACACCGACGGTCTGCAGGAGGCGGGCACCCTCCGTGTTCACGGCGGAGGTCGGGAAGGCGGTGACGGGCAGGGTCGCGATCCGGCCCTCGCCGAAGCTTTCGACGAGCTGGCTGCGGGTGATGTCGAAAAGCACTATGAACTCCGAACTCGGCCGAGGACGTGATCGCCGGGGGACTCTTGGTGGACGGAAGGGGTCGCTCATATGTCGTCTCTCTCCTGATCGGCAGGGTAGAGGGTGGCCCAGAGCTCGAGCAGGAGTGCCGGCAGGGGAGTGGAGGGAGTCTCGGCGATCTCCTCCCCGGGTGCTCCGCCGCTCGAGGGCGCCGCGCGGGTGATCTCCTCGACGGCCGGCGGGCGTTACCGTACGGTCGGCGGTGGTCACACCGAGTCGGCCGGGGCGCGTGGCCTGGCCGCAAGAACGAAGGGCGGGGGCGCCGGTGAAGGGCGACGAACCTTGGATCAGGCCACTGCGCGGTGCCGCGGAGCCTCGCGCGCGGGTGCTCTTCTTCCCGCACGCCGGTGGCGCCGCCTCGTTCTACGCTCCCTTCGCGCGTCGTTTCCCCGAGGCGCACCACGTCGCGGCCGTCCAGTACCCGGGGCGGCAGGAGCGCTTCGGTGAGCCGTTCGTGGCGACCGTCGAAGGACTCGCCGACCGGGTGGTGCCGGCCCTGCGGCGGTGGGCGGCGGAGCCTGTACCGCTCGTGCTCGTCGGCCACAGCATGGGGGCGTCCGTCGCCTTCGAATCGGTACTCCGGCTCGCGCGTGAGGGGCTGACGGCACACTGCCGTCTCGTGGTCTCCGGGCGGACCGCCCCCTCGGTGCCGCGCGAGACACCCGCCTGCGACACAGATCAGGAGATCCTGGACCACATCGCCGGTCTCGGCGGCACCGACGCGGCGGTCATCCGCGATCCGGATCTGATGGACCTCTTCCTGCCCGTTCTGCGCAATGATTACCGGGCGGTCACCCGGTACCGGCCGGCCCCCGACGCCGTCGTCGACACCCCCGTACTCTGCCTGACGGGGGATCGGGACCCCCGGGTGGGGCCGGATGAGGCCGCGGCCTGGAAGAGTCACACGAGCGCTGGTTTCCGGCTGGAAATCCTCCCTGGGGGACACTTCTTCCTGACGGACCATCCGGACACCGTCGTGCGGCTCGTCGCCGAGTGCGCCGGCTCGGAGGGGCGTTGACCGAGCCGGACGGGCACCGCGTCCGCGGCACCCCGGACCCCGCTCGTACTGCCCCTATCCCGTTGAGGCGCGTCGTGCGCACACCGAGACCACGCGCGTCGCGAACTCCGCCGGCGCACCGCGGAGTTCCCTGTGCGGAGCCCCCGCCCTCGGCCCCCGGGCCGCATGTCCTCAGTGGCTGTCGTCGCCCAGGATGGCCGAAACCGTGAGGCTGGACGTCTCCAGCGTCCCAGACGGAACGGCGCAGGTGGCGGCGGCTGTGCCCCGGTTGGCGGCAAGAAGGTCCAAATCCTTTGTGGCACAGGGAGTTTGAGGGTGGCGCGAAGGGATACACGCTCGTAGCGCTGGGTCGGTGCCGGTCCGTCGCCTCCTTCCACTTCGGGGGGTTGCCATTCCGTCACCCGACGTGAAAACTGTGAGCGCATTCGATCCGGACGGATGGGGTCGAAGCGCATTTCATGCACACAAAAGCACCATTTGCGGCACAGGGGAGTCCCGCGCGGCTCATCGCGCGGGCTGAGTCACTGGGGGATGTGGAGATGTCTGCTGGGTGCCCGAGGCGCGCGCTGCAAGGCCGCGGACGCGCGGACCTGCCGGCCGCGCGGCGGATCTTCGGATCACCCGGAACCACCGCCCTGCCGGATGGACCCCGACCCTGGGCAGACGGAACCCGACCCTGGGCAGACTGACGCCCTCCGAGACCACGTCGCATGCCGCGACGGGACGCACGGGCGGGACGCCCCGAGCGGCTGGCCGGTGCCCGACCGCGCTTCGGCCGTCTCGCGCGGAGTGAGAGCTGCCCCCGTGGTACCAGACCTGTCGACCGCGCCCGTCACGACACGGGCTACCCGTCCGGCGACCCCCACCACCGTGGACGGCCCACGCCGGGCCCGCGCGTCCTCACCCAAGGAGAACCGGTGACAAGCACTCGACCGACCGGGATCGCATCGCCCTTGAGCGCGTTACCCGAGCGGTGGCGGTCCTTACGTGAGGCGGGCCCCGTGACCTATGACGAAGCGCAGGGTCAGTGGCGCGTCGTGGACCATCAGGGAGTCTCCGCCGTACTGGCCGACCCTGCGACCTACTCCTCCGACCTCACGACGATCACTCCCACCCAGGAGGACTTCGAGGTCTTCCGGCAGGGCAACTTCGTCGGCATGGATCCGCCGGAACACCGCAAACTGCGGACGCTGGTGAGCCAGGCCTTCACCCCCCGGGTGGTCCACGGGCTGGAACCGCGCATCGAGGACGTCTGTGCGCGTCTCCTCGACGGTGTCGCCGACCGGGACCGGTTCGACCTGGTCGACACCCTCGCCTACCCCCTGCCGATCATCGTGATCGCCGAACTCCTCGGCATCCCCGCCGACGACCACAGACTCTTCCAGGAGTGGGCCGGCACCCTCTTCGGCGGCGACCAGCTCGGTGACAGCCTCGACATGGCCGACCTGGAACGGGCGCTGGAGGCCATCGCCCCGACCGTGCGCGAGATGAACGGCTACGTGCTGGACCACATCCGGCGCCGCCGGGCCCGGCCCGGGGACGACCTCACCAGCCGGCTCCTGGCCGCGGAGGTGGACGGGACGCGCCTGGCGGACGAGGAGATCGTCGGATTCGTCGCCCTGCTGCTGGTGGCCGGGCACATCACCACCACCGCGCTGCTCGGCAACGCCGTGGTCACCTTCGACCGCCACCCCGGAACCCTGCCCGCGCTGCGCGAGGACCCCGGCAGGCTGCCGGACGCCGTCGAGGAAGTGCTGCGCTGGCTGCCGCCCTTTCCCGAGCTGGGGCGGCGCACCACCAGACCGGTGGTGCTCGGCGGCCACGAGATCCCGGCCGACACTCTGCTGATGGTGCACCTGGGTGCCGCCAACCGCGATCCGTCCCGCTTCACCGACCCGGACGTCTTCGACGTGGCCCGCAGTCCGAATCCCCATCTGACCTTCGGCCACGGCATCCACTTCTGCTTCGGCGCGCCCCTGGCCCGCCTGGAAGCACGGATCGCGCTCCGCATGCTGACGGAACGTTTCCCCACCCTCGCGGTCCCGTCCTACGACGACGTCACGTACCAGAACCCGGCCGTCCTCGTCGGCGTACGCCACCTGCCGATCGCCGTCACCAGGCCCTGACGCGCCGGCGCGCGCAGGCTCCGCACCGCTCACCCGCGGACCGGCCGCGTTCCCTCCCCGCACCCGCTCTCACCAGGAGTCCCCCGCTGATGCCGTACCACAGTGCTGCCCCGGCCGCCGAGCGGCCACAGTCCCCGTTGCGCGACGAGGTGCAGAGCCGCCTCGACGCACTGGCCCGCGCCCACCGTGTCCCCGGCGCCCAGCTGGCCGTCCACACCGGCACCCACACCCTGAGCGTGCACACCGGCACGGCCGACGCCGCGACGGGAGCCCCCTTCACCGCCGACACGGCCGTACCCCTGGGCTCGGTCACCAAGATCGGCACGGCCGCCGCGGTGCTGCTCCTCGCCGACGACGGAGACCTCGACCTCGACGAGCCCGCCGCGGAACTCGTGCCGGAACTGCGGCCGTTACCCGAGGTGTCCGTGCGGCACCTGCTCAGCCACACCGCCGGCCTGCCCACCGGACCCGACTCCGACAGCGCCGCCGGCACCACCGCCGCACGCTACCTCTCCGCGGTCTGCACCGCGCGGAACGCCCTGTTCCCGCCGGGAACCGGCTTCTCGTACTCCAACGCCGGCTACGTCGCCGCCGGCCGGCTCGTGTCCGAAGTGACCGGCATGACGTGGCAGGAAGCGTTGCGCGCGCTCCTCATCGAACCCCTGGGCATCGTCCCCGCCTTCCTGGGCGACACCGCTCCCGCGCGGCCGATAGCCACCGGTCACGCCCTCAACACGGCCACCGGCCTGGTGCGCCCCGCCCACCAGAACCTCGCGCCCGTGGAGGCCCCGGCCGGAGCCCTGCTGGCCAGCGCCGAGGACCTCGCGGCCCTGGGCAGGGCGGTCATCGGCCGGTCCACCGTCCTGCCCGCGTCCGCCGCCGCCCGGATGCGCCGCCCCGAACCGGCCGCCCACCCGGGTGCCCTGGCGGACTCCTGGGGCTTGGGCCTCGCACTCTTCGAGCAGGACGACCGTCTGTGGTGCGGTCACGACGGGAACGCCCAGGGCACCTCCTGCCACCTGCGGGCCGAGCCGGACAGCGGCGTCGTCGTCGCCTTCACCGGCAACGCAGGCGGCGCCACCGCCCTGTGGCGGGACCTCGCCGCCGACCTCGCCCGGCTCACCGGCATCCGTGTGCCGGCCGCGGCGGTCCCGGCCCGCCGCGGTCCCGCCGTACCGCTGCCGGGGTGTGCCGGCACGTACCGCAACGGGAGCACCGAGTACGCGGTCAAACTCGACGGGGACGGCACACCGACGCTGTCCGTGGACGGCGACTGCCCCATCCCGCTGGTGTGTTATCCGGACCTGTCCTGCGACCTGGTCGACCCTGCCACGGGCCGGCACGAGCCGGGAGGTCGCTTCCACCGCGACCCCGCCACCGGGATCATCGACCGCCTGCAGATATCCGGACGCACCGCGCGCCGCACCGGCACCGTCTGACCGAGCCCCGCGTCACGCACCCGCCCCGTACGCAAGGACCCCGCACCGCTCCGGTGTGCCCGCGGGCTGCCCGCGACCGCCGCGCCGGGTCCGCGTGCCCCCACGCCCGAAGGACTTCACCCCGATGACGGACCTGCACGCCCAGCAACCCGCCGCACCCGCCCGCCCATCGGCCGGCACCGCCCCGCCGCAGGCCCGCCCGGAGCACGCCACCCGTCACGTCCCGCTCGGTGAGCTGTTCACCCGATGGGTGACGCGCGACCCGCAGGCTCCCGCGGTGACCGACGGCCGGCGCACCTGGACGTACGGGGAACTCGCGCGGCGGGCCGGCCGGCTGGCCGCCCACCTCGTGGCGAGCGGCGCCGGGCCGGAGCGGACGGTGGCGCTGGTCCTGCCGCGCTCGATGGAACTGATCGCCGCCGAACTGGCCGTGGCCCTGGCCGGCGCCGCCTTCCTCCCGGTGGACCCCGGCTATCCGGCCGAACGGCGGGCGCTGATGCTCGCCGACGCCGCACCGGCCGTCGTGCTGGACGACCCGGACCGGGTCCGCGCACTGATGGACACCGGGGACCAGGAGCCGTACGCGTCCGGGAGCCGCGTCCTCCCGGACCACGCGGCGTACGTCATCTACACCTCCGGCTCCACCGGCACCCCCAAGGGCGTCACCGTCACCCACCGCGGCATCGGCGGCTTCGCCGCGGCCGCCGCCGAACGGTACGCCGCCGGCCCGGGCGACCGCGTGCTGCAGTTCTCCTCACCCAGCTTCGACGCCTCCGTACTGGAGCTGTGCGTCTCCGTGCTGTCCGGCGCCCTGCTGGTCGTACCGCCGGACGGGCCCTGGCTGGGCGACGAACTGGCCGCCGTCCTGGACGAACACCGCATCACCCACGCCCTCATCCCGCCCGCGGCGCTCGCCACCCTGCCCGACCCCGCGGACACCGGTGGCGCGCCGCACCTGCGCACCCTGATCGTCGGGGCGGAGGCCTGCCCGGCCGCGCTCGTCGACCGGTGGGCGCCGGACCGGCGCATGATCAACTCGTACGGGCCGACCGAGGCCACCGTCGTCGCCACCTGGACCGGACCGCTGACCGCCGGCACCGGGACACCGGCCATCGGCAGCCCGCTGCCCGGCACCGAGGCCCACGTCCTGGACGCGGCGATGCGCCCGGTGCCGTCCGGCACCGAGGGCGAGCTGTACGTGGGCGGCGACGGCCTGGCCCGCGGTTACCTCGGCCGTCCCGGCCTGACCGCGACCCGGTTCGTCGCCCACCCCTCCGGGCCGCCCGGCGCCCGCCTGTACCGCACCGGCGACCGGGTGCGCCGGCGGGCGGACGGCGAGCTGGAGTTCCTCGGCAGGGCCGACCGGCAGGTGAAGGTGCGCGGCTTCCGTATCGAACCCGGCGAGATCGAGACCGCGCTGACCCGCGACCCCGGCGTCCGCGAGGCCGTCGTCGTGGTCCGCGACGAGGAGCCCGCCCGCGGCCGGCTCGTCGGCTACGTCACGCCCGCCGACCCGGCCCGCAGACCCGAGCCCGCCCGGCTGCGCGCCGCCCTCGCCGCCGTCCTGCCCGCCCACATGGTGCCCTCCGCCATGGTCGTCCTGGACGCGATACCGCTCACCCCGCAGCACAAGACCGACCTGCGGGCCCTGCCCGCTCCCGGCGGCGCTTCGGCCGAGGAGCACGTCGAGCCGCGCACCGACGGGGAGCGGACCCTGGCCGGCATCTGGGCCGACGTCCTCGGCGTCGGCACCGTCGGCGTCACCGACGACTTCTTCGACCTCGGCGGCGACTCGATCCTCGCCGCCCGCACCCTCTCCCGGATCCGGGAAGCCTTCGGCGTCGGACTCTCCCTGCGCGACGTGTTCACCGCGCGGACCGTCGCCGCGCTCGCCCCGCTGACCGCCGAGCCGTCCGCCGCCGCAGCGCCGGACCCGATCCCGGCCGCCCCGCGCGGGGAGCCCGTCCCGCTGTCCAGCGCCCAGCGGCGCCTGTGGTTCCTCGACGACCTCGCCGGCGGCGGAGCCGAGTACAACACCGGCGTGGCACTGCGGCTGCGCGGTCCGCTCGACACGCCGGCCCTGCGACGCGCTCTGGACCGGCTCGCCGCCCGCCACGACTCCCTGCGCACCACCTTCGCCACCGTCGACGGCCAGGGCGTCCAGCTGGTCGCCGCCGAGGCGGTGCTGCCGCTGCGCACCGCCGATGCCGGGCAGCTGCCCGACGACCGGCGGGACGACGCCGTGGAGCGCCTGCTGACAGAGGAACTGCACCGCCCCCACGACCTGACGACCGGCCCCCTGACCCGGGCGCTGCTCGTGCGCCGCGCCCCCGAGGACCACGTCCTGCTGCTGGCCCAGCACCACATCGTCACCGACGGCTGGTCGGTCGGTGTCCTGACCCGGGACCTCGCGGCGCTCTACCGGGCGGAGGCGTGCGGCGAACCGGACGGCCTTGCCCGGCCGGGCGTGCAGTACCCGGACTTCGCGCTGTGGGAGCGCGCGCGGCGCACCGGCGACACGGACGCCGACGACCTCGGCTACTGGAAGCGCCACCTGGCCGGCATGCCGCAGCTGGAACTGCCCACCGACCGGCCCCGGCCGGCGGTGCGCACCACCGCGGGAGCGGCCCACCGCCACGATCTCCCCGAGCACCTGGTGGACCGGCTGCGCCGGCTCGCCCAGGGCCGCGGCACGACCGTCTTCACCCTGTTCGCCGGGGCGGCGGCCGTGCTGTTCTCCCGCTACTCCGGGCAGCGGGACGTGGCGTTCGGGACCGTCACCACCGGGCGGGACCGCCGCGAACTGGAGGACGTGACGGGCTTCTTCGCCAACACCGTGGTGCTGCGCGGCGAGGTCGACGACGCCCTCACCGTCGACCGGTTCGTGGAGTCCGTGCGGGCGACCGTCCTGGACGCCTTCGCGCACGACGGCGTCCCCTTCGACCGGGTGGTCGAGGAACTGGCCCCGCCGAGAGACCCCAGCCGCACACCGCTGGTGCAGGTGCTGGTGGTGCAGCAGACCGCGCCCGACCGCCCGCCGGCGGTGGCCGGCGTGCGGATCGAGGAGCACCCGCTGCCCCGCCCGGCCGCCCGCTTCGACCTCGTGCTGGAGTTCGCGCCGCGCGCCGACGACGGCTGCGAGCTGACCGTCGAGTACAACACCGGCCTGTACGACGCGGCGACCGCGGCCCGGATGAGCCGGCAGCTGCACCGCCTGCTGGAAGGCATGGCGGACGGCCCGCACCGGACACTGGCCGAACTGCCGCTGCTGTCGGACGACGAGCGGCGCACGCTCCTCGACTCCTGGAACCCGCCCGCGCCGGCCGGCGAGCACGCCGACAGCGCCACGCTTCCCGCGCTGTTCGAGGCGCAGGTACGCCGGACCCCCGACCGGACCGCCGTGACCTGCGACGGGATCCGGCTGGACTACGCCGCGCTGAACCGGCGCGCCAACCGGCTCGCCCGGCTGCTGACGGCGCACGGCGCGGGCCCAGAGTCCCTGGTGGCGCTGTGCCTGCCGCGCTCCGCGGACCTGCTGCCGATGCTGTGGGCGGTCCTGAAGTCGGGCGCCGGCTACCTGCCCGTCGACCCCGGATACCCGGCCGAGCGGATCCGCTACATGCTCGCCGACGCGGGCCCCGCGCTCGTCGTCGCCACCCGTGAGACCGCCCACGCGCTTCCCGACGACTGCGAGCCGCTGCTCCTGGAGGACGCCGAGCCGTCCGGCGACGGCGGAGCGGACCTGACCGATGCCGACCGGGTCCGGCCGCTGCACCCGTCCCACCCCGCCTACGTCATCTACACCTCCGGCTCCACCGGTCGCCCCAAGGGCGTGGTCGTCACCCACCGCAGCGTGGCCGCGCTGGCCGCCTGGACCGAGGAGACGTTCGGCGCACACGGGCTCGCGCACGTCGTCGCGTCCACCTCCCTCAACTTCGACGTGTCCGTCTTCGAGCTGCTGTGCCCCCTGCTGGCCGGCGGCAGCGTCGAGGTGGTCGCCGACCTCCCGTCCCTCGCCGACGTCTCCGAGCCGCGCAAGGTGGGACTCCTCAGCGGCGTCCCGTCCGTGCTCTCGCGCATGCTCGGCTCCGGCGGCGCCGTCGAGGCCGGCACCGTCGTCCTGGCCGGCGAGGCCCTGCCGGCCCGGACCGTGCGGGACATCACGGACGCCATGCCCGCGGCCCAGGTGGCGAACCTCTACGGCCCGACCGAGGCCACCGTGTACGCCACCGCCTGGTTCGCCCACGGCACCGTGCCCGACCAGGCCCCGCCCATCGGCCGCCCCGTGGCACGTACCCGCGCCTACGTGCTGGACCGCCTCCTGCGCCCTCAACCCCCTGGGGTCACCGGCGAGTTGTACCTCGGCGGCGGCGGACTGGCCCGCGGCTACCTGCGGCGCCCGGGACTGACCGCGGCGCGCTTCGTCGCCGACCCGTTCGGCGCCCCCGGCGACCGCATGTACCGCACCGGCGACCTGGTGCGCTGGAGTGCCGACGGCACACTCGAATATCTCGGCCGCATCGACCAGCAGGTCAAGGTGCGCGGCTTCCGCATCGAACTGGGCGAGGTGGAGGAGGCACTGCGCCACTGCGCCGGCGTCACCGAGGCCGCCGCGACGGTCCGCGACGGCGACGGCCACCGCCGCCTGGCCGGATACGTCGTCCCCGCCCCGGGCGCCCGCGTGGACCCGGAGGCGGTGCGCCGCGAACTCGGCCGCACCCTGCCCGACTACATGGTCCCCGCGGCCGTCGTGGTGCTGCCCGCTCTGCCGCTCAACGCCAACGGCAAACTGGACCGCGGCCGGCTCCCCGAGCCCGCACCCGCCGAAACGGCCGCACGCCACGTCACCCCCCGCACTCCCACCGAACGGACCCTCGCCGCCATCTGGGCCGACGTCCTGCACGTGGAGCGGGTAGGGGCGGACGACAACTTCTTCGCGCTGGGCGGCGACTCCATCCTCAGCATCCAGGTCGTCGCCCAGGCCCGGCAGGCGGGCCTGACCATCACCTCGCGGGACGTCTACCGGCATCAGACGGTCGCCGCCCTGGCCCGCCGCGCCGACGAGGCGGGAAGCCGGCGGCCCGCCGCCGCGCCCGCACCCGTCGACGCGAGCGGCCCCGCCCCGCTCACCCCCATCCAGCACTGGCTGCTCGACAGCGCCGCCGAGCGGGCCGGGCACTTCGCCCAGACCCTCTCGGTGGAACTGCGTGCCGACGTCGACGCGCGGGCACTCGAAGCCGCCCTCGACGACGTGATCACCCACCACGACGCCCTGCGCTCCCGCTTCCCCGCCGACGGAACGGGCGTACGGTGGCTGATCGACGGCCCGGCCGCCCGCTTCCGCCTCGCCCACCACACCGGCCCGGACACCGACACCCCGCACCTCGGCCCCCACGACCTCGGCGACGGACCGATGCTGCGTGCTGTCCTGCACGACCGGGGCCCCGGACGACCGCCCGTACTGCACCTGGCCGTTCACCACCTCGTCGTCGACGGAGTCTCCTGGCGCCTGCTGCTGGAGGACCTCGACCTGGCCTACCGCGCCCGCAGCGCCGGCGGGGACGGAGCGGCGGCGCTGCCCCGGAAGTCGTCCCCGCTGCGGCAGTGGGCCGAGCGCCTCGCCGCGCACGCCGCCGCCGGCGGCTTCGACGACGAGAAGGAGTACTGGACGCGGGCGACCGACGGCGCCCGGTCCGGCCTGCCGTCGGACCGGACGGGCACCAACACCTACGCCTCACAGCGCTCGGTGACGGTACGCCTCGACCCGCACGACACCGAGGCGCTGCTGCGCACCCTGCCCGAGACCTACCGGACCCAGGCCAACGACGTCCTGCTCGCCGCCCTCGGCCGGGTGCTGTGCGGCTGGACCGGGCACGACCGGGTGCTGGTGGACGTCGAAGGCCACGGCCGCGAGGACCTGTTCACCGACATCGACACCAGCCGCACCATCGGCTGGTTCACCACCCGCCACCCCGTCGCCCTCGCCGTCCCGCCCGAGGCGGGCTGGGACGCCGTGCTCAAGCAGGTCAAGGAGCAGCTGCGCGCGGTGCCCCACCACGGACTCGGCCACGGCCTCCTGATCCGGCCGGCCCGCGACACCGCACCGCTGCCGGCGACCCCCGCGCAGATCAGCTTCAACTACCTGGGCCGCTTCGGGCTGTCCGGGACCTCCGAGGGTCTCTACGGCGGCCTGTTCCGCCCGCTGGAGCTGGACGCCGACCCCTCGGCGTCCCGCCCGCACGCCCTGGAGGTCGTGGGCCGCCTGGACGGGGACGGCCTGGAGTTCACCTGGTTCTACTCCGACGAGCTGCACCGGCCGGACACCGTCGAGGACCTCGCCGGGCGGTACGCCGACGCGCTGGCCGGTCTCGCCCGCCACGCGTCCCGGCCCGGCGCCGCCGGACGCACCCCCTCGGACTTCCCCCTCGCCCGGCTCGACCAGGCGCACGTCGACCGCATCGCGGGCGAGGACCCCGCGGAGGTGGAGGACGTCCACCCCCTCACGCCCACCCAGGCCGGCATGCTCTTCCACCGGCTCTCGCAGGACGACCGCGGCGTGTACTTCCAGCAACTGACGTTCGTCCTCGACGGCGTGCAGGACCCCGCCGTGCTGGCGGACGCCTGGCAGCGGGTCACGGACCGCACGCCGGTGCTGCGCGCCCGGGTGGTGTGGCAGGACGTCCCCGAGCCGCTCCTGGTGGTGCAGCGCCGGGCAGCGGTGCCGGTCGAACGGCTCGACTGGCGCGGCCTGTCCGACGTCGAGCGCGAGGAGCGGCTGCGCGGACTCCTCGACCAGGACCGCGCCCGCGGTGTCGACCTGACGCGCGCGCCGCTCCAGCGCCTGGTGCTGGCCCGGGTCTCCGACCGCGCTGTACGTGTCGTGTGGTCCTTCGACCACCTGATCCTGGACGGCTGGAGCCTGTTCCAGGTCCTCTCCGACGTCTTCGCCTGCCACGCGGGCCTGACGGGTACGGCGCACGCAGCGCTGCCCGACCGGCGCCCCTTCCGCGACTACGTCGCCTGGCTGCAGGACCGCGCCGACCGGGCCGAGGCCGAACGGCACTGGCAAAGCCGCCTGGACGGATTGGACGAGACCACCGCGCTGCCCTTCGACCGCGAGCCCCGCGAGAGCCACCGCGCCGAGTCCACGCGGGCGGTGCGCGTCACGGTGCCCGAGGCCACCACCCGGGCCCTGCGGAGCCTGGCCAGGACGGCGGGCCTGACCATGAACACCCTCGTGCAGGGGGCCTGGGCCGTGCTCCTCGGCCGCCAGGCGGCGACCGGAGAGGTGGTCTTCGGCACCACCGTTTCGGGACGGCCGCCCGAGCTGCCCGGGGCCGACGCCATGACCGGTCTGTTCATCGCGACCCTGCCCACCCGCGTGACCGTGCCGCGGGACGAGCCGCTGCTCACCTGGCTGGCCCGGCTCCAGCAGGAGCAGAGCGAGGACCGCCGTCACGACCACGTGCCGCTGCACCGCATGAAGGCGTTCACCCGGCTGCCCGAGCGCGCCGCCCTGTTCGACAGCATCGTGGTGTTCGAGAACTACCCGGTCGACGACTCGCTCGCCGCCGCGCACGGGCTGCGGCTCACCGGCCTGGACGGCATCGAGACCACCAACTACCCGCTCAGCCTCGTCGCCTACCCCGGTCCCGAACTCGCCCTGCGCCTCGGCTACGACCCGGACCTCTTCGACGCCGCCACCGTCGAGCGGATGGCCGAGTACCTCACCGTCCTGCTGGACGGCCTCGCCACCGTGCCGGGAAGCACGCCCGCCCGCCTGCCCCTGCTGACGGCCGCCCGGCGCGAGCAGGTGCTCCACACGTGGAACGACACCGCCACCGGTACCCCCGCGGCGACCACCGCGGACCTGTTCGCCGCGCAGGTGCGGCGCACTCCCGACACCGTCGCGCTGCAGGCCGGCGACGAGCGGCTCACCTACCGCGAACTCGACGAACGGTCCGCCGCGCTGGCCGCCCGGCTGGCCGCGCGCGGGGTCCGCCCGGAGGTCTCCGTCGGCGTCCTGATGGACCGCTCGGCCGGCCTCGTCGTCACCCAGGTCGCCCTCGCCCGCCTCGGCGGCGTGTACGTCCCCCTCGACGGCAGGGCGCCCCGAGAGCGGCTGCGTACGATGCTCGCTGAAGCCGGCGCCGACCTGCTGCTCACGGACGCGGCCT
The DNA here is from genome assembly GCF_033792105.1 of Streptomyces sp. WI03-4A. Classification (NCBI taxonomy): domain Bacteria; kingdom Bacillati; phylum Actinomycetota; class Actinomycetes; order Kitasatosporales; family Streptomycetaceae; genus Streptomyces; species Streptomyces sp. WI03-4A. The sequence continues at coordinate 172,924 of NZ_JARAUO010000004.1, read as the reverse complement.
GGGAGGAGACGGCCACGGCCCTCCTCCCGAAGGAGCACGTGCTGCGGCCGGACGACGACAGCGCCTCGCCCGCGGAACCGGCGGCCGCGCCCCGCGTCCACCCGGACCACGTCCAGTACCTGATGTTCACCTCCGGCTCCACCGGCGCCCCCAAGGGCGTGGCGGTACGGCAGCGGGACGTCGCCGCACTCGCCCTCGACCGCGCCTTCGCCGGCCACGACCGGGTCCTCGTGCACTCCCCGCACGCCTTCGACGCCTCCACCTACGAGCTGTGGGTTCCGCTGCTGCGCGGCGGCACGGCCGTGCTCGCCCCGCCCGGGGACCTGGAGGCCGCCGCCGTACGTCACGCCCTCACCGGACAAGGCGTGAGCTGCCTGTTCCTGACGGTCGGCCTGTTCCGCCTGCTCGCCCAGGAGGACCCCGCCTGCCTGTCCGGCGCGCGCGAGGTGTGGACCGGCGGCGAGGCCGTGCCCGGCTCGGCCGTACGGCGCGTCCTGGACGCCTGCCCGGGCCTCACCGTCGTCGACGTGTACGGCCCGACCGAGACCACCACCTTCGCCACCCGGAGGGTCTTCCGCGCCGGCGACGCGCTGCCCGCGACGTTGCCCATCGGCCGCCCCCTGGACGACACCCGCGCGTACGTCCTGGACGGCGCGCTGCAGCCGCAACCGCCGGGCATCGCGGGCGAGTTGTACCTCGCGGGCGCCGGACTCGCCCGCGGCTACACCGGGCGCCCCGGCGCGACGGCGGCCCGCTACCTGGCCGACCCGTTCGGCCCGCCCGGCGGCCGGATGTACCGCACGGGCGACATCGTGCGCTGGAGCGCCGACGGCGAACTGCACTTCGTGGGACGCGCCGACGACCAGATCAAGATCCGCGGCTTCCGTGTGGAGCCCGCCGAGATCGAGGCCCGGCTCACCGCGCACCCGGCGATCGCCGAGGCCGTGGTGTCGGTGTCGCGGTTCGCGGGCCGCAAACGCCTGGTCGCTCACCTGGTACCCGCCCCCGGCGCGGCGCTGCCCGCGGCGGCGGAGCTGCGCGACCGCCTCTCCGGCGACCTGCCCGACTACATGATCCCGGCCGCGTTCGTCACCGTGGCCGAGCTGCCCCTGACCGCGAACGGCAAGGTCGACCGGCGGCGGCTGCCCGCACCCGACCTGTCAGCGGCGGCCGACACCGCCTACCGTGCGCCGCACACCGAGGCCGAGCGGGTGCTGGCCGGCATCTGGACCGAACTCCTGGGCGTGGAACGGGTCGGCGCCGACGACAACTTCTTCATGCTGGGCGGCGACTCGATCGTCAGCATCCAGGTCGTCTCCCGCGCGCGCACCGCGGGACTGGCGCTGACCCCGAGGGACCTCTTCCGGCACCCCACGCTCACCGCCCTGGCCACCGCCGCGACCGGGGCGGCCGCGACCGTCGCGGGCACCGGGCCGGTGACCGGAGAGACCGGGCTCACCCCGATCCAGCGCTGGTTCCTCGACGCCGAGCCGCCGCGCCCGGAGTACTTCAACCAGTCCGTGCTCGTCGAGGCGGCCGGGGCCGTGGACGCCGGCGCGCTGGCCGCGGCCCTGGCCGCGCTGTGGGTCCACCACGACGCCCTGCGCGCCCGCTTCATCCGCGCCGCGGACGAAACCTGGCACCAAGAGGTCGCCGCTCCGGACACCGAGGCCCCACGCCTGCTGGACGTCCACGACCTGAGCGACCTCGACGCCGAGGCCGCCGCGGCGGCCGAGGACCACCTCTCGCGGGAGGCGCACACCGACTTCCGGCTGGACACCGGCCCGCTGCTCGCCGCCCGGCTGTTCACCCGCGCGGACCGGTCCGCGCGCCTGCTGCTGGCCGCCCACCACCTCATCGTCGACGGCGTCTCCTGGCGCGTCCTGCTGGAGGACCTGGAGACCGCCTACGGCCAGGCCCGCGCCGGTGAGCCGATCCGGCTGCCGCAGCGCACGACGTCCGCGCGGGAATGGGTGCGGCGGCTCACCCGGAGGACCCGCGAGGGGGACTTCGCGGCGCAGCGTGCCCACTGGGAGGCCGTGTCACGGCACTGCGCCGAACCGCTGCCCGTGGACCTCGACGGCGGCAACACCGCCGGCGACCTGCGCGCCGTGACCGTACGCCTGGACCGCCGGCGGACCGACGACCTGCTGCGCCGGGTCCCCGGCGTCTACCGCACCCGCATCGACGACGTCCTGCTGACCGCCCTCGGCCGCGTGCTGGCCGACTGGACCGGCCGGGGCACCGTCGCCGTGGGACTGGAGGGGCACGGACGCGAGGACCAGCTCTTCGACGACCTCGACCTGTCCCGCACGGTCGGCTGGTTCACCAGCCTCTTCCCGGTCGCCCTCGACCTGCCTGACGGGGACTGGGGGACCGCGCTGAAGTCCGTCAAGGAGCAACTGCGGGCCATCCCCGACCGAGGCATCGGCTACGGCGCCCTCCGTCACCTCGCGGACGACGAGGCGCTCGCCGCCGCACCGCTGCCCGGCATCAGCTTCAACTACCTGGGCCGCTTCGACTGGTCGGCCGACGGCGGTGCGCTGGTCGGGTCCGTCCCAGGCGGCCTGGGCGGCGCCGAGGACCCCGGGGCACCACGACCGCATCTGCTGGACGTGGTGGCCCGGGTGGAGGACGACGAGCTGGAGATCACCTGGCACTACAGCGGCGGACGCCACCGCGAGGAGACGGTCGCCGCCCTCGCCACGGGCATGCTGCGGTCACTGGAGGAGATCGTCGCGCACTGCGCCGCTCCGGACGCCGGCGGCCGCACACCCTCGGACTTCCCGCTGGCCCGGCTGGACCAGGCCGCCGTCGACCGGATCGCGGGCGACGGACGCACCGTGGAGGACGTGTACCCGCTCACGCCGATGCAGGCGGGCATGCTGTTCCACAGCCTGATGGACTCCCGCGCCCGCACCTACGTGAACCAGGTGCAGGTCGTGCTGCACGGCGTCACCGACCCACGCGCACTCGCCGAGGCGTGGCAGCACACGGCGGACGCCAATCCGATACTTCGCACCCGCCTGGTGTGGCAGGAGACCGCCGAACCCCTCCAGGTGGTGGAGCGGCGGGCCGTCCTGCCCGTCACCCACCACGACTGGACCGGGCGGTCCGCGGCGGAGTGCGCGCGGGACATGGAGTCGCTGCTCGACGCGGACCGGCGGGCCGGGATCGACCTGGGCGCGGCCCCGCTCACGCGGCTCGCGCTGATCCGCCTGGCCCCGGACCGGGTGCGCATGGTGTGGACGTTCCACCACGTCCTGCTCGACGGCTGGAGCGCGGCGCAGGTGTTCGACGAGGTGTGCGAGCGGTACGCGGCGCTGACCGCCGGACGCCGCCCACAGGTGCCCGGCCGGGCGCCCTTCGCCGACTACCTGCGGTGGCTGGTCGCCCGGGACACCCACCGTGCGGAACGCTACTGGCGCGGGACGCTGGCCGGCTTCGCCGCGCCCACCGCCCTGCCGCGCGACCGGCGTCCTGCCGACGCCCACCGCACGTCGTCGTCGGGCACGGTCCGGGTGGCCCTCGGACAGGAGGTGTCGGCGCGGCTGAAGGAGACCGCGCAGCAGGCCGGACTGACCGTCAACACGATGCTCCAGGGCGCCTGGGGCCTGCTGCTGCACCACTTCGGCGGCGGCGACGACGTCGTCTTCGGCACGACCGTGTCCGGCCGCCCGGCCGAACTGCCCGGCGTGACCTCCATGGTGGGCCTGTTCATCAACACCGTGCCCACCCGGCTGCGGATCGACGGCCGCCGCCCCCTGCTGGAGTGGCTGCGCGAGGTGCAGGCCGCCCAGTCCGAGGCCCGCGGCCACGACTTCGTCTCCCTGGCCCAGGTCCAGGCCTGGAGCGAGGTCCCCGGTGGCACCAACCTGTTCGACAGCATCGTCGTCTTCGAGAACTACCCCTTCGACGCGGGCGCCCTGGCCCGGCACGGGCTCGCCATCGAGCAGGAACGCGACCTGGAGCCGACCAACTACCCGCTCAGCGTGGTCGTCGCCCCCGGCGACGACGTGACGGTGTCCCTCGACTACGACCCGGCGGCGTTCGACGCCGCCACCGTCGAAGGGCTCGGCGCGGCCCTGCGCACCCTGTTGACCTCGATGGCCGACGGGGCCGCCCACCGCCTGGCCGACCTGCCGGTGCTCGCACCGGACGACGGCCGCCGCCTGCTGGACCATCTCGCGGGTCCGGTGGCGGAGCTGCCGCACCGCACGCTGCCGGACGCCTTCGCGGCCCAGGCCGCCCGCACCCCCGACGCCCCTGCTGTGACCGCCGGGGACCAGAGCCTGACGTATCGTCAGCTCGACCAGCGCGCCGACCGGTTGGCCCGCCTCCTCATCGAGGCGGGGGCCGGACCGGAGCGGTTCGTCGCGCTGGCCCTGCCCCGCACCGCCGACCTGATCGTGGCCCTCCTCGCGGTCCTCAAGAGCGGCGCCGCCTACCTGCCGGTCGACCCCGGCCACCCGGCGGACCGCATCGCTTTCCTCTTCGAGGACGTCCGGCCCGACGCGGTGATCACCTGCGCGGAGACCTCCGCACGGCTGCCGGATGGCCCGTACACGCGGATCACCCTGGACGACGCGGCCTGCGCCGCACGTCTCGCCGCCGCGTCCGCATCCCACGTGAGCGACGGCGAGCGGCGGGGCACGCTGCTGCCGGGCCACCCCGCCTACGTCATCCACACCTCCGGCTCCACCGGCCGCCCCAAGGGGGTCGTCGTCTCCCACGCCTCGGTGGTGGCGCTGGCCGACTGGGCCGCCGCCGAGTTCACCGGCCGCGGACTCGCCCACGTCGTGGCCTCCACGTCGCTCAACTTCGACGTGTCCGTGTTCGAGATCCTCGCGCCGCTGCTGGCCGGTGGCCACGTCGAGCTGGTCCGCGACGTGCTGGCCCTCGCCGATCGGCCCGGGCCGTGGCGCGCCGGACTGCTCAGCGCCGTACCCTCCGCCCTGGGCCGCCTGCTGGCGGAGGACACCGTACGTGTCGCGGCCGACACCGTCGTCCTGGCCGGCGAGGCGCTGCCCGCCCGCGCCGTGCGCCAGGTGCACGCGGCGATACCCGGCTGCCGGGTCATGAACATCTACGGCCCCACCGAAGCCACCGTCTACGCCACCGCCTTCACCTGCGACCCGGCCGACCCCGACCGGGACCCGCCCATCGGCCGTCCTGTCGGCGGCGCCCGCGCCTACGTCCTCGACGCCCGTCTGCGCCCCGTGCCCGTGGGTGCGCCCGGCGAGCTGTACCTCGCCGGGACCGGTGTGGCCCGCGGCTACCTGAACCGGCCCGGCTTGACCGCGTCCCGCTTCCTCGCCGACCCGTTCGGCCCGCCCGGCGGCCGCATGTACCGCACCGGGGACCTGGTCCGCTGGACGGCCGACGGCGAACTGCTGTACCTCGGCCGGACCGACGACCAGGTCAAGGTGCGTGGCTTCCGCATCGAACTCGGCGAGGTGGAGGCCGCGCTGGCCGGGCACCCCCAGGTGGCGGCGGCCGCCGCCCGGGTCGTGGAGCACGACGGCCACAAGCGCCTCGTGGGCTACGCCGTGCCCCGCGGCGGCGACACCCCCGCACCGGCAGACCTGCGGGCCTTCCTCGCCCGGACGCTGCCCGACCACCTGGTCCCGGCCGTCGTGGTGCCGCTGGAGCGGCTGCCGCTGGGAGCCACCGGCAAGCTGGACCGGCGGGCCCTGCCCGAACCGGTCTGGTCCGCCCCCGCCACCGAGGGCAGCCGTGCGCCGCGCACCGCCGGCGAGCGGACGCTCGCCGGGATCTGGTCCGAGGTGCTGGGCGTGGCCGACGTGGGCGCGGCCGACAACTACTTCGCGCTCGGCGGCGACTCCATCCTCGGCATCCAGATCGTCTCCGCCGCCCGCCGGGCCGGTCTCGCGCTGACGCCCCGGCACCTCTTCCAGCACCAGACGATCGCCGAACTGGCCGCGGCGGTCGAGGAGGTCCCGGCCGCGACGGCCGACGCGGAACAGGGCCCGGTCGCCGGGGACGCCCCCCTCACGCCCGTCCAGCACTGGCTGTTCGACACCCTCGGCGGCGACCCGGCCCGCCTCACCCAGGCGGTCTCCTACGAGCTGGCACCCGACATCGACGTGGCGCTGCTGCGCGCCGCCCTCGCGGCGGTGCTGGAGCACCACGACGCCCTGCGCATGACATACGAACAGGACGCCGACGGACGGCGGCGCCAGTACGGCACGCCGCCGGGCGCCGCGCCGCACCTCGACGTGCACGACACGCCGCGGGAGCCGACCGCCGCGGCCGCCGACCTGTGCGCCGCGTTCGACCTGGCGAAGGGGCCGCTCCTCAAGGCCGCCCTGTGCCGCCCCGACGACCACCGGCCGCCCGTCCTCGTGCTGGCCGCCCACCACCTGGTCGTCGACGCGGTGTCCTGGCGCGTGCTCCTGGAGGACCTCGACGCCGCCCACCGGGCCCTGCGCGCCGGTGCCACGCCCGACCTGGGTGCCAAGACGACGTCCTTCCGCACCTGGGCCCGGCGCCTGGCCGCGTACACCGCGGACGGCGGCTTCGACGACGAGCTCGCGCACTGGAGCGGCCTGCGCCCCACCGCCCTGCCCACCGACCTCGACGGCGGCAACTCGGGCGCCGACGAGGAGACCGTGACGGTGAGCCTCGGCGAGGAGGACACCCGCCGGCTGCTGCAGGAGGTGCCGGACGCCTACCGCACCCGAGTCAACGACGTCCTGCTGTGCGCCGTCGGCCGTGTCCTGGCCCGCTGGACGGGGCAGGACCGCGTGGTGCTCGCGCTGGAGGGCCACGGCCGCGAGGACCTCTTCGACGACGTCGACCTCGCCCGTACCGTCGGCTGGTTCACCACCATGTTCCCCGTGGGCCTCGACGTGCCCCGCGACGCCGACCTCGCCACCGCGCTGAAGACGGTCAAGGAGAACCTCCGCGCCGTACCCAGCGGGGGAGTGGGCTACGGCGCGCTGCGGCACCTCCACCCCACGGCGGGACGCGACCTGCCCGGCCTGCCGCAGGTGGGCTTCAACTACCTCGGGCAGCAGGACCGGACCGCGCCCGCCGACGGCCTGCTGCGGGCTCCCCACGACGGACTGACCGGCGGCATGGACCGCTCGGCGGACCGCCCGCACCTCATCGACGTCCTCGGTCAAGTCGTCGGCGGGCGGCTGGAGTTCACCTGGTCGTACTCCCGGCGGACGCACCGGCACGACACCGTCGCACGCCTCGCCCGGGAGACCGCCGAGGAACTGCGGGAGATCGTCCGGCACTGCGCCGAACCGGGCGCCGGCGGCCGCACACCGTCGGACTTCCCACTGGCCGCCCTGGACCAGCGGGCCGTGGACCGGCTGGCCGGCGACGGGCGCGACGTCACGGACGTCTACCCCCTCACCCCCACCCAGACCGGCATGGTCGTGCACGGCATGGACGAGCCCGGCGAGGGCCTCTACGTCGAGCAGATCACCTTCGTCGCGGACGGCGTGCGCGACCCCCGGCTGCTCGCGGCCGCCTGGCGGCACGTCGTGGCCCGCACACCCGTCCTGCGCACCGCCGTCGCCCTGGGCGAGGCCCCGGTCCCGCTGCAGACCGTGCACCGCCACGTCACCCTGCCCCTCACCGAACTCGACTGGAGCGGCCTCGACCCGGCGCGGCGGCGGACCGCGCTCGAGCGGCTGCTCGACGAGGACCGCGCCCGCGGCATCGCCCTGGACCGCCCCCCGCTGCTGCGTGTCACCCTCATCCGGCTCGGCCCCGACGAGGTGCGCGTGGTGTGGACCTTCCACCACGTCCTGCTGGACGGATGGAGCGTCTTCCACGTCCTGTCGGACGTGATGGCCGCACACGCCGCGCTCGCAGCCGGAAGCGAGCCGGAACTGCCGCGGCGGCGGCCCTTCGCCGACTACGCCGCCTGGCTGGTCGGCCGGGACGCGGCCGCCGCCGAGGAGCACTGGAAGGCCGCCCTCGCTGGGTACGCCGCGCCCACCGCGCTGCCGTACGACCGCAGGCCCGCCCCTGGCGCCGCCGCCCGGTCGGGAACCTGGCTGTCCCGGCGGCTCGGCGCCGACGGCACCGCCCGGCTGACGGACTTCGCCCGCCGCCACCGGCTCACCCTCAACACGCTGGTGCAGGGCGCCTGGGCGCTGCTGCTCGCCCGCGCCGGCGGCGAGCGGGAGGTGTGCTTCGGCACCACCGTCTCCGGCCGGCCCGCCGACCTGCCGGGCGCGGACACGATCACCGGCCTGTTCATCACCACCCTGCCCGCGCGGATCACCGTGGACGAGTCCACGCCGTGCGCGACGTGGCTGCGGGAGCTCCAGGACGCCCGAGCGGAGGACCGGCGCTTCGACCACGTGCCGCTGACGGACCTCCACCAGTGGAGCGAACTGCCGCCCGGCACCTCCCTGTTCGACAGCTTGCTGGTCTTCGAGAACTATCCCGTGGGCGACGCCACCGCCGGCGCGCACGGCGTGCGGATCCGGGACCTCGACGCCCGCGAGGCGACCAACTACCCGCTCACCGTGGTGATCTCGCCCGGCGACGAGCTCAGCGTGGAACTCGGCTACGACCCTCGGTACTTCGGCGAGGCGACGGCCGAGGCACTGGCCGCCCGGCTGACGCACACCCTGACCGCGCTCGCCGCGTCCGGCGACCAGGAGCCGCTGCACACCGTCGACGTGCTGCCGCCCGCGGAACGCCACCGGCTGCTGCACGGCCCCGCACGCCCGCACCTGCCGCCGGTGCCCCCGGCGACGCTGCCCGCGCTGATCGAGGCCGCGGCCGACCGACGGCCCGACGGGACGGCCCTCGACACGGGGGAGTCCACGCTGACCTTCGGCGAGGCGGAGGCCCACGCCAACCGGCTGGCGCACCACCTCATCGCGCGCGGCGCCGGGCCCGGCGACCTCGTCGCGCTGGTCCTGCCGCGCTCGGCGGACATGGCCCTGGCCCAGCTCGCCGTCGCCAAGACGGGCGCCGCCTTCCTCCCGGTGGACCCCGGCTACCCGGCCGAGCGGGTCGCGCTGATGCTGCGCGACGCGGACCCCGCCGTCACCCTCACCGCCGAGGAGGTCGCCGGCCTGCTCGCCGCGCCGCCCGACGGCACGCCCGCCCACCGGCCCACCGACGCCGACCGGGTCCGCCCGCTCCACCTGGACGACCCGGCGTACGTCATCTACACCTCCGGCTCCACCGGCACCCCCAAGGGCGTCGTCGTCACCCACCGCGGGCTGGCCGGCTTCGCCGCGGCCGAAGCCGCGCACTACCAAGTCGACGCGGGCGACCGCGTCCTGGCCTTCGCCACGCCCAGCTTCGACGCCTCCGTGCTGGAGCTGTGCATGGCGTGGCCGAGCGGCGCGGCCCTCGTCGTGCCGCCCCCCGGCCCGCTGCTCGGCGCCGACCTGGCCGGCTTCCTGCGCACCGCGGGCATCACGCACACCCTCCTGCCGCCCGCCGCGCTCGCCACCCTCCCACCGGACACCCCCGGCACCCTGCCGGACCTGCGCACCCTGATCGTCGGCGCGGACGCCTGCCGGGCCGAACTGGTCGCCCGGTGGGCACCGCACCACCGCATGGTCAACTCCTACGGCCCCACCGAGGCGACCGTCGTCGCCACCTGGTCCGACCCGCTGGAGCCGGACGGCGGCGCGCCGCCCATCGGCCGCGCGCTGCCCGCCACCGGCGCCTACGTCCTCGACGCGCGCCTGCGCCCCGTCCCGGACGGCGTGCCAGGCGAACTGTGGCTCGCCGGCCCGGCCCTGGCCCGCGGCTACCTGGGCCGACCCGGCCTGACGGCGACCCGCTTCACCGCCGACCCCTTCGGACCGCCCGGCACCCGCATGTACCGCACCGGCGACCTCGTCCGGCGCGACGCCCGTGGCGAGCTGCACTACCTCGGGCGCACCGACCACCAGCTCAAGCTGCGCGGCCACCGCATCGAGGCCGGCGAGGTGGAGGCGACCCTGGTGCGCCACCCGGCGGTGCTGGACGCCGTGGTGAGCGTGCGGGAGGACGAGCCGGGGCTGCCGCGCCTGGTGGCCCACCTGCTCGTCGCGCCCGGCGCCGAGCCGCCCACCGCGGCGCGGCTGCGGGCCTTCGCCGCCCGTACCCTGCCCGGCCCCATGGTGCCCTCGGCGTTCGTGACGCTGGACCGCTTCCCGCTCACGGAGAACGGCAAGACCGACCGGGCCGCGCTCCCCGCGCCCGGCCCGCAGGCGCAGGAGCCGGCCGCTCGGCACGTGCCGCCCCGCACCCCCACCGAGGAGGCCGTCGCCGCCCTGTGGGAGGAGGCCCTGGAGACGACCGTGGGCGCCGAGGACGACTTCTTCGACCTGGGCGGCGACTCCCTGCGCGCACTGCGGATCGCCTCCCGCGCCAACGACCTCTTCGGCGTGACCCTCACGCCCCGCGACGTCCTGGTCAACCGCACCGTCGCCGCCCTGGCGGACCTGGTGGAGGAACAGGTGCTGAGCGAACTCGAAGACGCCGCACGCGGCGACAGCGACGACGAAGAACGGTGAGGACCGGACGACCATGACGTCTTCGAAGCGAAACCGCGCCGAGGCCCTGCCCCAGGACCTCCAGGAAGTTCTCCGCCGCCGGCTCGCCGGACGGGCCGCCGGCACCCCGGGCGCCGCCACCCCGCAGGCCGTCCCGCCGGCCGACCGCAGCCGGCCGCTGCCGCTATCGTTCGCCCAGCAGCGCCTGTGGTTCCTCGACCGGCTGCGCCCCGGCGACGCCCGCTACAACAGCGCCGTCGCGCTGCGGCTCACCGGGCCCCTCGACCGCGCCGCCCTGTCCGGCGCGCTGGAGCACGTGGCCGGGCGGCACGAGGCGCTGCGCACCACGTTCCAGGAGAGCGACGGCAGACCCGTGCAGACGGTGCACCCCGCCGGGCCGGTCCCGCTGCCCGTACGGGACCTGACGGCTCCCGGCGAGCAGCCCGCGGACCTGGACGCCGTACTCCTGGACGAGTACGAGCGCCCCTTCGACCTCGGGACCGGGCCGCTGCTGCGCGCCCTGCTGCTGCGGGAGGCGCCCGACGCGCACGTCCTGCTACTGACGGCCCATCACATCGTCACCGACGGCTGGTCGATGGGCGTGCTGCTGCAGGAGCTGTGCACCTCCTACGACGCGCTCGCCCGGGGCACCCGTCCCGCGCTGGAGCCGGTGGCCACGCAGTACCCGGACTTCGCCGTCTGGCAGCGCGAGCAACTGTCCGGAGCCCGGCTGGAGCGTGAACTGGCCCACTGGAAGGAGCGGTTGTCGGGAGCGGTGGCGCCCGAACTGCCGCTGGACCGGCCGCGCCGCGGGGAGGAGTCCGGCGCGGGCGCGGTGCACACCTTCACCGTCCCCGCGGCCACCACGGCCCGGCTCAGGCAGCTCGCGGCCGCGCAGCACACCACGCTGTTCACCGCCCTGGTCGCCGCCTGCCAGGCTCTGCTCGCCCGCTGGTCCGGGCAGGACGACATCACCGTCGGCTCGTTGACCCCCGGCCGCGGCCGCACCGACCTGGAACAGGCCGTCGGCTTCTTCGTCAACACCGTCGCGCTGCGCACCCGCGTGGAGACCGGCGGTTCCTTCCGCGAGCTGCTCACCGCCGCCGCCGACACCGTCAACGACGCCTTCGCGCACGGCGACACGCCGTTCGAGCGGCTGGTGGAGACGGTCGGCGCGACCCGGGAGCCTGGCCGCAACCCGCTGTTCGACGTGATGGTTCTGCTGCACCCCGCGCCGCCCGCCGCACCCGACCCGCACGGCCTGGCCACCGCGCCGGTCGCCGTGCCCCGGCGGGCCGCCACCTTCGACCTGAGCGTGGAGTTCGTCCCGGACGGGGACGGGTTGACCGGCCTGCTGGAGTACCGCACCGACCTGTTCGACGCGGCCAGCGCCGAGCGCATGGCCGACCAGCTGCTGCGCGCGCTGGACGGCGCCGCCGCCGAACCCGACCGGCCGCTCGGCGCCCTGCCCCTGCTCTCGCCCCGGCAGACGCGGCAGGTCACGCGGGACTGGAACGCGACCGCGCGGGCCGTACCCGAGGAGACCCTGCCCGAGCTGTTCGCGCGGCAGGCCGCCCGCTGCCCGCACGCCACCGCCCTGGTCGCCGGGGACGCGACCCTGGACTACGCGGCACTCGACGCGCGGGCCGACCGCCTGGCCCGCCACCTCGTGGCGCGCGGCGCGGGCCCCGAGCGGCTGGTCGCCCTCCGCCTGCCGCGCACCGCCGACATGATCGTGGCGATCCTCGCCGTCTGGAAGTCGGGCGCCGGCTACCTGCCGCTGGACCCGGCGCTGCCCGAGGACCGGGTGCGGTTCCTCCTGGACGACGCGCGGCCGGCGCTCGTCCTGGACGAGGCCGCGCTGCGGGACCTGCCCGACACCGCCGCAGAGGCGCCGTGCGGCCCCATCGCCCCGCCGGATCCCGGCACCACCGCCTACGTCATCTACACCTCCGGCTCCACCGGCCGCCCCAAGGGCGTGGCCGTGGCTCACCGGTCTTTGGCGAACCTCCTGGCGAGCCACCGCGAGGGCTTCGTCGCCGAGGCGGGCGGCGGGCCGCTGCGGGTGGCCCTGACCGCGTCGTTCTCCTTCGACACCTCGCTGGAGGGCGTGCTGCTGATGGCCGACGGCCACCCGCTGCACCTGGTCGACGAGACGACCCGGCTGGACGCCGCCGCGCTGGTCGAGTACGTCGTCGAGCACCGCATCGACTTCCTCGACCTGACCCCCACCTACCTGCGCCAGCTCCTGCCCGCCGGGCTGCTCACGGACTCCCGCCACCACCCCCGGGTGCTGATGCTCGGCGGCGAGGCCGTCGGCCCCGGCCTGTGGCGGGAGCTGGCCGGGCGGCCGGACGTGGCCGCGTACAACTTCTACGGGCCCACCGAGTGCACGGTCGACGCGCTGGCCTGCCGCATCGAGGGCGACGGCCGCCCGACCGTGGGCCGCCCGCTCGGCAACGTGCGCGCCTACGTCCTCGACGACCGGCTGCGGCCCGTACCGCCCGGCGTGGGCGGCGAGCTGTACCTGGCCGGCGTGCAGCTGGCGCGCGGCTACGCGGGCCGGCCGGGGCTCACCGCCGCACGCTTCCTGCCCGACCCGTTCGGCCCGCCCGGCGCCCGCATGTACCGCACCGGCGACCTGGCCCGCTGGACCGGCGACGGCCGCCTGGACTACCTGGGACGCGCCGACGACCAGGTCAAGGTGCGCGGCCACCGCATCGAGCCCGGCGAGGTGGAGGCGGCCCTGACGGACCTGCCCGGCGTGGCGGCCGCCGCGGTCGTCGCCGTCGCCGACCCGCACGGCCACACCCGGCTGGCCGCCTACCTCGTCCCCGCGGACCGAGGCGCGCGGCTCGCCGCGGGCGAGGTGCGGACGGCCTGCCGGCGGGTGCTGCCCGACCACATGGTGCCGTCCTCCTTCACCGTCCTGGACGCCCTGCCTACGACCGTCAGCGGCAAGGTCGACCGGCGGGCCCTGCCCGCGCCCGACCTCGACGGCGGGGAGCGCGAGAGGGAGTTCGTCGCCCCGCGCACGCCCGAGGAGGAGACCCTCGCCCGCATCTGGGCGGAGGTGCTGGGCGCGCGCCGGGTCGGAGTCACGGACAACTTCTTCGAGCTGGGCGGCGACTCCATCCTCAGCATCCAGGCCGTCTCCCGCGCCCGCGCGGCCGGCCTGCACCTGACCTCGCGGGACGTCTTCCGCCACCAGACCGTCGCCGACCTCGCCGCCGCCGCGTCGGCGCGCACCGCCGCCGTGCCCGCGCCCCGGCGGCCGCGCGAGGAGGGCCCGGCACCGCTCACGCCCGTCCAGGAGTGGTTCTTCGCCGCGCACGGCCCGCTGCGCCACTTCACCATGTCGATGCTGCTGGACCTGCCGCACGACCTGGACGAACGGGCCCTGGAGCGCGCCCTGGAGGCACTGACCGCCCACCACCCGGCGCTGCGCACCCGCTTCGCGCGCACGGGGGACACCTGGCGCCAGCACCCCGGCGAGGGCCCGGCCACCGGCCTGCTCACCCGGCTCGACCTGTCCCGCGCCGCCGACCCGGCGGCCGCCCGCGATGAGGCCGCGGAGACGGCCCGCGCCGCCCTGGACCCGCAGACCGGCGCCCTGCTGCGCGCGGCCCTGCTGACCTGCCCCGGCGAGCGCCCCCGGCTGTTCCTCACCGCCCACCACCTGGCGGTGGACAGCGTCTCCTGGCGCATCCTCCTCACCGACCTCGCCCGGGCCTACCGGCAGGCGGCCGAGGGCGACCCGGTCGAACCGGAGCCCGTCGCCACGCCGTTCGCCGACTGGGCCGCGCACCTGTCCCGCCGGGTGCGCGCCGGCGACCTCGACGCCGACCTGGCGCACTGGACGGCCGAGGCCGCCGAGGTTCGCACCCCGCTGCCCGTGGACCGTCCCGGCACCCCGCTCGCCGGCTCGGTGCGCACCCTGCGCACCCGGGTGGACCGCGCCACCACCGGCGCCCTGCTGCGCCGGGTGCCCGCGGTCTACCGCACCCAGGTCAACGACGTGCTGCTCAGCGCGCTGAGCCGGGTCCTCGCCGACTGGACCGGCACCGAGCGGGTGACCGTCGCCCTGGAGGGCCACGGCCGCGAGGACGACACGCTCGACCTGTCGCGCACGGTGGGCTGGTTCACCACCCAGTACCCCGTCACCCTCACGCCCGCGGGACCGTCCGGCGCGCCCGACTGGGGCGCCACCCTCAAGGCGGTGAAGGAGCGGCTGCGGGCCGTGCCCCGGCACGGCCTCGGCTACGAGGCCCTGGCCCGCCTCGGCTCTCCCGACCCGGCCGCCCGCGCCCTGCGGGACCTCCCGCTGCCGCAGGTCTGCTTCAACTACCACGGCCAGTGGGAGGCCGGCGACGGGCGGGACTTCACCCCGGCGGGCGAGGTGCCCGGCCGCGACATCGCCGCCGGCGAACCGCTGGACCACCTGCTGGACGTCTCCGCCGTGGTCGCCGGCGGCGAACTGGAGATCACCTGGCACTACAGCGACCAGGTGCACGACGAGGACACCGTCCGCGCCCTGGCCGACGGCATGACCCGCGCGCTCGTCGCGATCACCGAGCACTGCGCCCGCCCCGGCGCGGGCGGCCGCACCCCGTCCGACTTCCCGCTGGCCCGCCTCGACCAGGACCGCCTGGACAGGCTGGCCGGCGACGGACGGGACGTGGAGGACATCCTGCCGCTGACCCCGCTCCAGGAGGGCATGCTCTTCCACCGGCTGGTCGGCGGCGACGACGACGTCTACGTCGACCAGGCGGCGCTCCTGCTGGACGGCGTCGCCGACCCGCACGCCTTCGCCGCGGCCTGGCAGCGCGTCACCGAGCGCACGCCCGCCCTGCGCACCTGCGTGGTCTGGGAGGACGTACCCCTGCCCCTCCAGGTCGTGCGCCGGGACGTACGGGTGCCGGTCACCCACCTCGACTGGCGGGACCTGGACGAGCCGGAGCGGGCCGATCGCCTGGCCGGGCTGCGAGCGGACGACCTGGCCCGCGGCATCGACCTCGCCGCCGCACCGCTGATGCGGCTGACCCTGGTCCGGCTGCCCGGGGCGAGAGTGCACCTGCTGTGGACCTCCCACCATTTGATCCTGGACGGCTGGAGCCTCGCCCAGGTGCTCACCGAGGTGTGCGAGGAGTACGCGGCGCTCACCGCCGGCGCCGAATCCCGGCCGCCGGTACGGCGTCCCTTCGGCGACTACGTGCGCTGGCTCGCCGAGCAGGATCCCGCCGCCGCCCGCGCGCACTGGCAGGGCGTCCTCACCGGCTTCACCACCCCCACCCCGCTGCCCACCGACCGCCCCCTGCGCGACGCCCACCTGGCCCGCTCCGCCGGCGTGCACACGGCCGGCCTGGACGACGCGACGTCGGCCCGGCTGGCGCGCACCGCACGCGAGGCCGGACTCACCCTCAACACGGTCGTGCAGGGCGCCTGGGCGCTGCTGCTCGCCCGCTACGGCGCCGAGGACGACGTGGTGTTCGGCACCACCGTCTCCGGCCGCCCCGACGACCTGCCCGGCATCGAGTCGATGGTGGGCATGTTCATCAACACCGTGCCCACCCGGGTACGCGTCGACGCCGGACGCACGGCCCGCGCCTGGCTGCGGGAACTGCAGGACGCCCAGGCCGAGTCGAGGCGGTTCGCCGCCGTGTCGCTGGCCGAGCTGACCCAGCTCAGCGAGGTGCCCTCCGGCAGCCCGCTGTTCCACAGCATGGTCGCCTTCGAGAACTACCCCTTCGACGAGGCCCGCACCGCCGGCTCCGGGGTGGGCCTGGCCGAGGTGACCTCCCGCGACGCCACCAACTACCCCCTCGTGCTGCGCGCTTACCACGGTGAACGCCTCGGCTTCGACCTCGCCTACGACCCGGCCCTGTTCGACGCGGCGACCGCCCGTTCCCTCGCCGACCGGCTGTGCCTGCTGCTCACGGAGCTCGCCGACGGCCCCGACCGGCCGCTGCGCGCCCTGGCCTGGACGACGGCCGGGGAACGGCGGCGGATGCTCACCGACTGGAACGGCACCGAACACGGCCGCCCCGACCGGACCCTGGTGGACCTGTTCGAGGAACAGGCCGCCCGCACGCCCGTCGCCGTCGCCGTCACCTGCGGCGACGAGCACCTGGACTACGCCACGCTCGACGCCCGCGCCGGCCGGCTCGCCCACCGGCTCGCCGAACTCGGCGCCGCACCCGAACGGTTCGTCGCCCTCGCCCTGCCCCGCTCCGTCGACCAGGTCGTCGCGATCCTCGCCGTACTGAAGACCGGCGCGGCCTACCTGCCGATCGACCCGGCCTCACCCGCCGAACGCATCGGCCACCTCCTCGCCGACGCCGCCCCGGTGGCACTGGTGACCACGACCGGAACCGCCGCCCGGACCGACGGCACCGGTGTGCCCGCCCTCCTCCTCGACGACCCGGACACCGGGGCCGACCTCGCCCACCGCCCGGCCACCGGCCCCACCCCGGCCCGGCGCCCGCTGCCGGAGAGCCCTGCCTACGCCATCTACACCTCCGGCTCCACCGGCCGCCCCAAGGGCGTGGTGATCCCGCACGCCAACGTCGTCCGGCTGTTCACCCGCACCGGCCACTGGTTCGGCTTCGGCCCGGACGACGTGTGGACGATGTTCCACTCCTACGCGTTCGACTTCTCCGTCTGGGAGCTGTGGGGCCCGCTGCTGCACGGCGGCCGGCTCGTGGTCGTGCCCGACGAGACCGCCCGCTCCCCGGAGGACTTCCTGCGCCTGCTCGCGGACGAGCGGGTCACCGTCCTCAACCAGACGCCGTCCGCGTTCTACCCGCTGATCCGCGCGGCCACCGAGCACCCGGACACCGGCGCCCGCCTCGCGCTGCGCACGGTGGTCTTCGGCGGCGAGGCCCTGGAAACCGGCCGGTTGACCGACTGGTGGACGCGCCACGCGGCCGCCGCCCCGCGGCTGGTCAACATGTACGGCATCACCGAGACCACCGTGCACGTCACGTACGCCCCGCTCGACCCCGCCACCGCGGCGGACGGCCCCGCCAGCCCCATCGGCACGGCCATCCCGGACCTGCGGGTGTACGTGCTCGACGCGGACCTGGCGCCCGTGCCGCCCGGCGCGACCGGTGAACTGTACGTGGCGGGGGAGGGGCTGGCCCGCGGCTACCTGGGGCGTCCCGGCCTCACCGCCGCCCGCTTCCTCGCCGACCCCTTCGGCCGGCCCGGCAGCCGCATGTACCGCACGGGCGACCGGGCGAGGTGGCGGGCCGACGGCACCCTGGAGTACCTGGGCCGCGCCGACGCCCAGGTCAAGATCCGCGGCTACCGCATCGAGCCCGGCGAGATCGAGGCAGCCCTGCACGCCCACCCCGGCGTCGCCGACGCCGCGGTCGGCGTGTTCGAGGACGCCTCCGGCACCCGCCGGCTCGTGGCGCACGTCGTCGGCACCGGCGGCGCGGCCCCCACGGCGGCCGAGCTGCGCGCCCACCTGGAGCGCCTGCTGCCCGCCCACATGGTCCCCGCCGCCTACGTCCCGATGGACGCGCTGCCGCTCACCGTCAACGGCAAGCTCGACCGGCGCGCACTGCCCGCGCCGGGGCAGGACGGCTACGCAGTCGGCACCGACCTGACCCCGCCGCGCACCCCCGCCGAACGGCTGGTCGCCGCCGCCTGGGCGGACGTCCTGGGAGCGGCCGAGGTCCACGCCGGAGACGACTTCTTCGCGCTCGGCGGCGACTCCATCCTCGCCGTCCGCGTCACCGCCCGCCTGCGCGCCGCGTTCGGCCCCGGCGTCTCCCCGAGGCTGCTGTTCACCCACCCCACCGTCGCCGCCCTGGCCGCCGAGCTGGGTGAACCAGCGGCCGACACGGCCGCCGCCGCGCAGGCGGACGCGATACCGGCGACCGCCCCGCACACCACGGCGCCGCTGTCGTACGCCCAGCAACGCCTGTGGTTCCTCGACCGGTTCGAGCCCGGCAGCACCGAGTACACGACACTGTCCGTGCTCCGCCTGCGCGGACCGCTCGACCAGAGCGCCCTGCACACCGCGCTGCACGGGCTCGTCGCCCGGCACGAGGCGCTGCGCACCACCTTCACCGAACAGGACGGACAGGCACGGCAGGTGGTCAACCCGCCGCACCGGGTCGACCTGCCCGTGGACGACCTGGCCACCGCCCCGGACGCGCGGGCCGCAGTGGACGCGCTGCTGGAGCGCGAGGCCGCCACACCCTTCGACCTGGCGACCGGGCCGCTCCTGCGCGCCCGGCTGGCCCGCCTGGCCGCCGACGAGCACGTCCTCGTCCTCGCCGTCCACCACATCGTCACCGACGGCTGGTCGCTCGGTGTCCTCGGCCGGGACCTGGGCGAGCTGTACACCGCGGCACACGACGGCCGCCGCCCCGAACTGCCCGAACTGCCCGTCAGGTACGCCGACCACGCCATCTGGCAGCGCGCCCGCGCCGACCGCGTCGAGCGGCAACTCGTCGACTGGCGCCAGCGGTTGGACGGAGTGCCCCCGCTGGAGCCGCCGACCGACCGGCCGCGTCCCGCCGTACGGACCCGGGACGGCGCCCTGGTGACGTTCACCCTGCCCGCCGACCTGACCGACCGACTGCGCGCGTTGGGCCGGGAGACCGACGCCACCCTGTACATGACGCTGCTGACCGCCTGCACGGCTCTGCTGTCCCGCTGGGCCGACCAGGACGACTTCGCCGTCGGCACCGTCACCGCCGGCCGTGAGCGTCCCGAACTGCACGACGTGGTCGGCATGTTCGTGAACACCTTGGTGCTACGCAACCGGGTGCGCCCCGGCAGCACGTTCCGCGCCCTGCTGGAGCAGGTGCGCGGCACCGTCCTGGACGCGTTCGCCCACCAGGACGTGCCCTTCGAACGGCTGGTGGACGCCCTCCAGCCCGAGCGGGACACCAGCCGCACCCCCCTGTTCCAGGTCATGGTCGCCCTGCACAACCTGGGCGCCGAGGCGCCCGCCCTCCCCGGCCTGGAGGTCGAGCCGGTCCTGCCACCGGTCCGCAACGCCACCTTCGACCTGTCCTTCGACTTCGTGGAGGGCGACGGCGGCGTCACCGGCCACCTGGAGTACGACACCGGCCTGTTCGACGAGGACACCGTCCGCCGCCTGGCCGACCGCCTGCGGCTGCTGCTCCAGTCGGCGGTCCAGGACCCCGACCGGGACCTACGGGCGCTGGAGTTGATGACCGCGGCCGAGCGGCACCAGGTACTCCACGACTGGCAGGGCCCGCGCCTCGCCGTGCCGGACACCACCTTCCCCGCCCTGTTCGAGGGGCAGGCCGCCCGCACCCCGCACGCCACCGCCCTGGTGGCACGGGACGCCACGCTCACCTTCACCGCCCTCAACGAGCGCGCCAACCGGCTCGCCCACCACCTCCTCGCCCAGGGCGTCGCCCCCGAGCGGGTGGTCGCCGTACGCCTGCCGCGCACCTCCGACCTGATGGTGGCGGTGCTCGCCGTCGCCAAGGCGGGCGGCACCCTGCTCTGCCTCGACCCCGGCCTGCCCGAGGAGCGCGCCGCCCACCTCCTCGCCGACGCGGCCCCGCACACCGTGCTGACCGCCGAGGCACTGCGCGACACACCGTGGGAGCGGCTGCCCGCCCACGACCCCACCGACCGCGACCGCCCGGCCCCGCTGCGCCCCGACCACGCCGCCTACATCGTCTACACCTCCGGCTCCACCGGCCGCCCCAAGGGCGTCGTCGTCGAACACCGCCACCTGGTCAACCTCTGCCACGACCACCGCGAAGGACTCGTCGCCCCGCACAGCGCCGACGGGCGCCGGCTGCGCGCCGCACTGAGCGCGTCGTTCTCCTTCGACACCTCCTGGGAGGGACCGCTGCTCCTCGCCCTCGGGCAGGAGGTCCACCTCGTCGACGAGGACGTCCGCCTGGACCCCGACGCGTTCTGCGCCCAGGTCGCCGAACACCGCCTGGACCTGGTGAACGTCACCCCGTCCTTCCTGCGCGAACTCACCGCCGCCGGACTCCTCGCACCCGGCCGCCACCACCCGCGCGTCCTGCTGGTCGGCGGCGAGGCGACCGGCCCCGGCACCTGGCGGGAGCTGTGCGACGCCACCGGCCTCGGCGTCACCGCGTACAACATGTACGGGCCCACCGAGTGCACCGTCGACGCCACCTACGCGCGCTGCGCCGACCACCCGGACCGGCCGGTCATCGGCCGCCCCGGCCGGAACCTGCGCGCCTACGTCCTCGACGGCTCCCTGCGACCGGTGCCGCCCGGCGTGCCCGGCGAGCTGTACCTCGCCGGCGCGCAGGTGGCCCGCGGCTACCTGGGCCGCCCCGGCCTGACCGCGTCCCGCTTCCTCGCCGACCCGTTCGGCACGCCGGGGGCGCGGATGTACCGGACCGGTGACCGCGCCCGCTGGAACGAGCGGGGGCTGCTGGAGTTCCTGGGCCGGGCCGACGAGCAGATCAAGATCCGCGGGTTCCGCATCGAACCCGGCGAGGTCGAGGCCGCGCTGCTCGCCCATCCGGACGTGTCCGAGGCCGTCGTGACGGCACGCGAACACGCGGGCCGGCTCATGCTCGTGGCCTACGTGGTGCCCGCCCACGGCGCTGTCCCGGCCGCCGACGCCCTGCGCGACGCGCTGCGGCGCACCCTGCCGGACCACATGGTGCCGGCGGCGTACGTCCCGCTGGCCCGGATCCCGCGCACCAGCACCGGCAAGACCGACCGGCGCGCCCTGCCCGCCCCGCCCGCCCAGCCGGACCCCGCCACGGCGTACGTGGCACCCCGCCCCGGCACCGAGGAGACGCTGGCCGCCATCTGGGCGGACGTCCTCCGGGTCGACCGGGTGGGCGCGCGGGACAACTTCTTCGCGCTCGGCGGCGACTCCATCCTCAGCATCCAGATCGTCTCCCGGGCCCGCCGGGCAGGACTGGCGCTGACCACCAAGGACGTCTTCCGCCACCAGACCGTGGCCGAACTCGCCCTCCACGTCACCGAGGCGGCCCCGGCCGAGGCGCACACGACCCCGCCCGCCGAGGCACCGCTCACGCCCATCCAGCGCTGGTACCTCGACGGCCGCCGTCCCGGCGACCCGCTGCGCTTCACCATGTCGCAGCGGCTCGAACTCGCCCCCGGAGCAGGCCTGTCCGCCCTGCGCCCGGCGGTCGAGGCACTCGTCCGTCACCATCCGGCCCTGCGCACCCGCTTCCGCCCGACCGGTCACGGCCGGTGCCAGGACGTCCTGCCGGACGTCCCCGACGGCATCCTCACCCACCACGACGTTACCGGCCTGGACGGTGCCGCGCTGGAAGCCGCGGTGCGGCGCGCCGCGGACGCGGCCCGGGACCGCCTCGACCCGGCCGAGGGCCGGGTGGCACGCGTCCTGCTCTTCGACCGCGGCCCCGACCTGCCCGCCCAACTCCTCTTCATCGTCCACCACTTGGCTGTCGACGGCGTCTCCTGGCGAATCCTGCTGGCCGACCTGGAGACCGCCCACCGCCAGGCGTCGGACGGACGACCCGTCGACCTGCCCCCGGCCACCACCGCCTACGGTCACTGGGCGGCCCGGCTGGAGGCGCACACCCGTTCCGGCGCCCTGGACGGCGACCTCCCGCACTGGCAGCGCACCGCCGCGGCCCCCGCAACCCTGCCCGCCGGTCGACCCGGCCCCAACACCCACGGCACCGCCGCCACCGTCACCGTGGAACTGGACCCGGAGACGACCGACGCCCTGCTGCGCCGCGTCCCGGAGGTCTACCGCACGCAGGTCAACGACGTCCTGCTCAGCGCCCTCGGCCGCACCCTGGCCCGCTGGTGCGGCCGCCAGACCGTGCTGGTCGGCGTGGAGGGACACGGCCGCGAGGACCTCTTCGACGACCTGGACCTGTCGCGGACGGTCGGCTGGTTCACCGCCGAGTACCCCCTCGCGCTGACGGTCGTGCCCGACGCCGGCTGGCACGACACCCTGCGCTCGGTGAAGGAGCAGCTGCGCGCGGTGCCCCTGCACGGCCTGAGCCACGGCGCGCTGCGCCACCTGCTGCCCGACAGCCCGCTGGCCGGTGCCCCCGCTCCGCAGGTCGGTTTCAACTACCACGGCCAGTGGGACACCGGCGGCGACGGCAGCGGTCTGTACCGTGCCGCGCTGCCCCCGGCCGGCTCCGACACCGACCCCGACGCGCCGCGCCCCTATCTGCTCGACCTCACCGGCGTAGTCCAGGACGGCAGGCTCGAACTCGGCTGGACCTATCCGCCGGCCGTCTACGACGAGTCCACCGTCCGCGCCCTCGCCGACGAGATGTGCGCGGCGCTGCGCGACATCGCGGCACACTGCGCCCGTCCGGACGCGGGCGGCCGTACGCCGTCGGACTATCCCCTCGCCGGGCTCGGACAACGGGACCTGGACCGTCTCGTCGGCGACGGCCGGCACGTGGCGGACGTCCTGCCGCTGACGCCCCTGCAGGCCGGCATGCTCTTCCACGGCCTGGTGGACACGGCCGGCGCCTACTTCGACCGGACGGCCGTCCGGCTGTCCGGGGTGAGCGACCCGCGGGCCTTCGCCGCGGCCTGGCAGCAGGTCGCCGACCGCACCGAGGCCCTGCGCACCAGCGTGCACTGGCAGGGCCTGCCGCACCCGGTGCAGATCGTCCACCACCGCGTGGAGCTGCCCGTCACCCATCTCGACCGGCGGCATCTGACCCCCGAGCAGCAGGAGAGGGAGACCGAGGACCTGCTGGCCGTCGACCGCGCGGCCGGCATGGACCTCACCACCGCACCCCTCACCCGCATCACTCTGGCCGCACTGCCCGACGACGAGATCCTGCTGCTCTGGTCCTCCCACCACCTGATCCTGGACGGCTGGAGCACCGGGCAGCTGCTCACCGAGGTGTGCGAACGCTACGCCGCGCTCACCGGCGGCAGCGAGGCCCCCGTCCCGGTCCGGCGCCCGTTCTCCGACTTCGTGCGCTGGCTGCACGACCAGGACGAGCAGGTGGCCGAGGCGCACTGGGCCGGCGCCCTCGCCGGCTTCCCGGCCCGCACCCCGCTGCCGTACGACCGCACCCCGGCCGAGGCGCACCGGGCCCGCGCCGCCGCCACCGCGCACCGAGACCTGGACGAGCGCGTCTCGGCGCGGCTGCGGGAGACGGCGGCACGGGCCGGGCTGACGGTGAACACCGTGATCGAGGGCGCCTGGGCGCTGCTGCTGGCCCGCCACAGCGGACGCGACGACGTCGTGTTCGGCACGACCGTCTCCGGCCGCCCGGCCGAACTGCCGGGCGTTGAGGCGATGGTCGGCATGTTCATCAACACCGTACCCACCCGGATCCGCGTCCCGGACGGGTCGGTGGTGTCCTGGCTGCGGGACGTGCAGGAGCGGCAGAGCGACGCCCGCCGCTTCGACTTCCTCGCGCTGCCCCGCATCCAGGCGCTGAGCGAGGTCCCGGCAGGCGAGGCGCTGTTCGACAGCATGGTGGTCTTCGAGAACTACCCCGTCGACGAGTCCGCCACGGCCCGGACGGGAGTGCGCGTCGAGGAGGTGCGGGCCGACGACGCCCCGACGTTCCCGCTGTGCCTGCGCGCCCACCTCGGCGACCGGCTCGGCATCGACCTCGCCTACGACGCCGGCCTGTTCGACGCGGACACCGCCGAACGCCTCGCGGCCCGGCTCGCGGCCGTCCTGACCGCCCTCGCCGACGGCATCGAGGCCGACACGCAGGTGACCGGCCTCGCGCTGCTGACCGGGGACGACCGCGCCCTCCTCCAGCGGTGGAGCGCCCTTGCCCGGCAGCCGGCGCCGCGCAGCCCCGTCGAGCTGTTCGCCGAACAGGCCCGCCGCACCCCCGGCGCACCCGCCGTGCGCGACGGGGACACCGAGCTGACCTACCGCCGCCTCGACGACTGGTCCGACGCCGTGGCCTCCCGGCTCCTCGCCGGTGGCCTGCGGGCGGAGGACCGGGTGGCACTGCTGATGGACCGCTGCGCCGAACTCGTCGTCGCCCAGCTCGCCGTCCTCAAGGCGGGCGGCGCCTACGTCCCGGTGGACGCCCGCGCCCCCGAGGACCGGCGCCGCGCGCTGATCGGGCGGGCGGGCGCGACGGCCGAGCTGACCGCAGCGGACGTCGCCGCCGCAGCCGCCCCCGTACCCGACGCGCCCGCACCCGTACCCGCTGACGCCGACCGGCTGGCGTACGTGATGTTCACCTCCGGCTCGACCGGCGAGCCGAAGGCGGTCGCGGTACGCCACCGCGACGTGGCCGCCCTCGCCACCGACAGCCGCTTCACCGGCGGGGTGTGCCTCCGGGTGCCGCTGCACTCCCCGGTGGCCTTCGACGCCGCCACCTTCGAGGTGTGGGCACCCCTGCTCACCGGCGGCTGCGTGGTCGTGGCACCGCCTCGGCCCATGGACGCGGCCCAGCTGCGGCACCTGGTCCGCGACGGCGGCCTGACCGCGCTGTGGCTGACCGCCGGCCTCTTCCGGCTGCTGGCGCAGGACGCGCCGGACTGCTTCGCCGGCCTGCGCCAGGTCTGGACCGGCGGCGACGTGGTGCCCGCCGCCGCCGTGCGCCGCGTACTGTCCGCCTGCCCCGGACTGACCGTCGTCGACGGCTACGGCCCCACCGAGACGACGACGTTCGCGACGTCCTTCGCACTCACCGACGCCACGGCCGTTCCCGGGACCGTGCCCATCGGCCACCCGCTCGACGACATGCGCGTCCACGTCCTCGACGGCCGGCTGCGGCCCGTGCCGCCGGGCTGCGCCGGCGAACTGTACGTCGCCGGCGAGGGCGTGGCCCGCGGCTACCTGGGCCGCCCCGGCGACACCGCCGCCCGCTTCCTCGCCGACCCGGCCGGCCCGCCCGGCACCCGCATGTACCGCACCGGCGACCTGGTCCGCCGCCGCCTCGACGGCACCGTCGAGTTCCTGGGCCGCGTCGACGACCAGGTGAAGATCCGCGGTTTCCGCGTCGAACCCGGCGAGGTGGAGGCCGCCCTCGCGGCGCACCCCGACGTGGCGGACGTCGCGGTGGTGGCCCGAGAGGACCGGCCCGGCAGCCGGCGCCTGGTGGCCTATGTGGTCGGCTCCGAACACCTCGCGGACATAGAGGAGTTCGCCGTCCGTTCGCTGCCCGACTACCTCGTCCCCTCCGCCTTCGTCGCCCTGCCCGCGCTGCCGCTGAGCGGCAACGGCAAGGTCGACCGGGCCGCCCTCCCGGCGCCGGAGCCCGCGAGCGGCGACCGGCACCGCGAGCCGGTCGCACCGCGCACCGACGCCGAACGGCGCGCCGCCGACGTCTTCGCGGAAGTCCTCGCCGTTCCACGGCCGGGTGTGGAGGACGACTTCTTCCAGCTCGGCGGCGACTCCATCCTCAGCATCCGGCTGGCCGTCCGCCTGTCCGAGGCGTTCGGCACCGATGTGTCACCGCGCGCGGTGTTCACCCACCCCACCCCCGCCGCCCTCGCCGCGCTCCTCACCACGGAGCCGTCCGGCGCCGCCGCGCCCACCGCGATCGTCCCCGCCCCCCGCGACACGCCCGCTCCGATGTCGTACGCCCAGCAACGCCTGTGGTTCCTGGAGGAGTTCGCGCCCGGCAGCGGCGAGTACGTCACCGCGCTGGCCCTGCGCCTGCACGGCCGGCTCGACACGCCCGCCCTGACCGCGGCCCTGCGCGCCCTTGCCGAGCGGCACGAGGCACTGCGCACCACCTTCGACACGATGGACGGCCGCGGCGTGCAGATCGTCCACCCGGCGCAGGACGTGCCCCTGGAGCTGCACGACCTGACGGCGACGGGCGAGAGCGGCCGCGCGGACCGGCTGCGGGAGCTGCTGGAGGCCGAGCGCGCCCGCACGTTCGACCTGCGGCGCGGCCCGCTGCTGCACGCGGGGCTGATCAGGCTCTCGGACGAGGAGCACGTCCTGACGCTGACCCTGCACCACATCGTCACCGACGGCTGGTCCACCGGCGTCCTCACCGGCGACCTCGCGCACTTCTACCGCACCCAACTGGGCGCCGATGCCGCGCCGTTGCCGACGCTGCCCGTGAGCTACGCCGACTTCGCCCACTGGCAGCGCGGCGCCGCCACCGACGAGCACCTCGCGTACTGGAAGGAGCACCTGGCCGGCCTGGAGACGCTGGACCTGCCCACCGACCGGCCGCGTCCGGCGGTGCGCACCCACGACGGCGCCACCGTGCGCCTCGTCCTGCCCCGCGCCACCACCCGCCGCCTGGTCCAGGTCGGCCGGGACCGGCAGGCCACCCTCTTCACCACACTCGTCGCCGCCGCGCAGACCTACCTGTTCCGCCTGACCGGCGGCCGGGACATCACGGTCGGCACGGTCACCTCCGGCCGCGACCGCGCCGAGACGCAATCACTCGTCGGATTCTTCGTCAACACCCTCGTCCTGCGCTCCCGCGTCGAACCCGGCCGCCCTTTCCCCGAGTTCCTCACCGAGGTGCGCGGGACCGTACGGGACGCCTTCGCTCACCAGGAGGCGCCCTTCGAACGCGTGGTGGACGAGGTGCAACCCGTCCGCGACACCAGCCGCACCCCCCTCTTCCAGGTCATGGTGGTCCTGCAGAACGCCCCGGCCGCCGACCTCGACCTGCCCGGCATCCAGGTCAGCGACGTCGACACGGACCTGCGGCACGCGGCGTTCGACCTCACCCTGGAGTTCGCCGAAACCGCTGCCGGGGAACTCCACGGCCTGCTCACCTACAACACCGACCTGTTCGACACGGCCACCGCCGAACGCATGGCGGAGCAGATCGGCACCCTGCTGACCGCCGTCGCCGACGACCCCGGCCGGCCCGTGGGCGCCCTGCCACTCGCCACCGACGAGGCCCTCAAGGCCGTCCTCGACCAGGGCCGCGGCACCGCCCGGCCGATACCCGCGGTGACGCTGCCGGAGCTGTTCGAGCGGCAGGCCGCCCGCACCCCCGACGCCGTGGCCCTCGCCGACGCCGACGGCCGCGAGCTGACGTACGCGCAGGTCGAACGGGCCGCCAACCGGCTGGCGCACCGGCTCATCGGCCGAGGTGTGGGCCCGGAGCGGATCGTGGCACTGGCGCTGCCCCGAGGCGCGGAGACGGTGGTGGCCCAGCTCGCCGTGGCCAAGGCCGGCGGCGCCTTCCTGCCGGTCGACCCCGACTACCCCGCGCAGCGGCGGGAGTTCATGCTGCGCGACGCGAACGCCTGGCTCGTGCTGGACGACCCCGCCGCCGTACGGGACGCCGACGGGCCGGACACCGCGCCCACGGACACCGACCGCACGGCCCCGCTGACGCCCGCCCACCCGGCGTACGTGATCTACACGTCCGGATCCACCGGCACACCCAAGGGCGTGACCGTCACGCACAGCGGCCTGGCCGGCTTCGCCGCGGCCGCCGCCGCACGCTACGACGCGGGACCCGGCGACCGGGTCCTGCAGTTCGCCTCGCCCAGCTTCGACGCCTCCGTGCTGGAGCTGTGCGTCTCCCTGCTCGGCGGAGCCACCCTCGTCACCGGGGAGGAGGGCCCCCTCGTCGGCGAGCGGCTCGCCCAGGTCCTCGCCGACCGGCGTATCAGCCACACCCTGATCCCGCCCGCCGCCCTCGCCACGGTCGACCCCGAGACCGCCCACACCCTGCCGCACCTGCGCACCCTCATCGTGGGCGCCGAGGCGTGCCCGGCCCACCTCGTCGAACGGTGGGCACCCGGCCGGCGCATGATCAACTCCTACGGCCCGACCGAGGCCACCGTCGTCGCCACCTGGACCGGCCCCCTCACCCCGGGTACGGGAGCCCCGCCGATCGGACGCCCCGCCGGCGCCACCCACGTCCATGTCCTCGACGCAGCCCTGCGTCCCGTCCCGCCCGGCGTCACCGGCGAACTGTACGTGGCCGGCCCCGGTCTGGCCCGCGGCTACCTGAACCGGCCCGGCCTGACCGCCTCCCGCTTCGTCGCCGACCCGTTCGGCGCGCCGGGGGAGCGGATGTACCGCACCGGCGACCTGGCCCGCTGGGACTCCTCCGGCGACCTGCGCTTCGCGGGACGCGCCGACGACCAGGTCAAACTGCGCGGCTTCCGCATCGAGCCCGGCGAGATCGAGGGCGCGCTGCGCGGCAGCCCGCGGGTGCGCGACGCGGTCGTCACCGTGCGCGGCGGCGGAGCCGACCCGGACGGCCGGTCCGGCGGACGGCTCGTGGCCTACGTCGTACCCGCCGGGGGCACCGTCGAGGAGCTGCCGGTGGCGGAGCTGCGCGACCACCTCGCCGGGCTGCTCCCGGCACACATGGTTCCGTCGGCGTTCGTGCCGCTGGAGCGCCTGCCGCTCACCCCGAACGGCAAGACCGACCGCGCCGCCCTGCCCGAGCCCGGCCCCACGCACGCCGCCGCCGGGCCGCGCACCGCGCCGCGCACCGCGCCGCGCACCGACACCGAACGCCGCATCGCCCGCATCTGGGCCGACGTGCTCGGCGTCGCAGACGTCGGCGCGCACGACAACTTCTTCCACCTCGGCGGCGACTCCATCCTGAGCATGCAGGTCGTCTCCCGGCTGCGACGCGACGGACTGCACCTGGCCACCCGCGACCTGTTCACCCACCAGACCGTCGCCGAACTGGCCACCGTCGCCGGCGGCGCGCCCCTGCACACCGAGACCGGACCGGTCAGCGGGGACGTGCCGCTCACCCCCATCCAGGAGTGGTTCCTGACCAGCCCGCGCGCCAGCCACGACCACTTCAACCAGTCGCTGCTGCTGGAACTGGGAACCGCCCCGGACGCCGCCGCCCTGGAGACGGCCCTCGACGCCCTGCTCGACCACCACGACGCGCTGCGCATGCGCTTCACCGAGGACGAGACCGGCTGGCACCAGTTCGACCCGCCGCCCTCCGACACCGACCGCGACCGGCTCCTGGCCCGCCACGATCTGAGCGGCCTGGCCACCGCCGAGGCCGACGCGGCGATGGAGAAGGCCGCCGACGACCTGCACACCGGCTTCGACCTGGCGCGCGGCCCCCTGCTGCGGGCGGCCCTGTTCACCGCGGACGGCGACCGGCCCGCCTTCCTCCTCCTGGTCGCCCACCACCTGGTGGTCGACGCCGTGTCCTGGCGCATCCTGCGCGACGACCTGGAGGCCGCCTATCGGCAGGCCGTCCAGGGCGAGCCCGTCACGCTGGGGGAGCGCAGCACCTCCTTCCTGGAGTGGGCCCGGGGCCTCGCCGAGCACGTCGCGGCCGGCTCCCTCGACGACGAACTGCCGTACTGGGAACGGGCGGTCGACACCGAGCCGCTGCCCGCCCGGACACCGGCCGCGCCGGACGCGGGCCTCGTCGAGACGCTCACCGTCGCACTGGACGAGGCGGACACCGAGGCACTCCTGCGCGCCGCGCCGACCGCCTACCGCACCCGCGTCAACGACGTGCTGCTCGCCGCCCTCGCCCTGGCCCTGGCCCGCTGGACCGGCCGTGAGGGGGTCCGCCTCGACCTGGAGGGACACGGCCGCGAGGACATCCTCGACGGGGTGGACCTCTCCCGCACGGTCGGCTGGTTCACCACCGTCCACCCCGTCGCCCTCCACGTGCCCGACCCCGCTGACCTCGGCCCCGGCCGGGACTGGCGGACCCTGGTGAAGTCGGTCCGCCGCCAGCTGCGCGCCGTACCCGGCAACGGCCTGGGCTTCGGCGCCCTGCGCACCTTCGGCCCGCCCGAGGTGCGCGAGCGGCTCGGACGCGCCGCGCACGGGCAGGTCGTCTTCAACTACCTCGGCCAGTGGGACGCCCGCCCGGAGAACCCCGGCGATGGTCTGGTACGCGCCGAACACGGCTCGTTCGGCCGGCACCACGACCCGCGCGACACCGGCTCCCACCCGTTGGAGGTCGTCGGCGCGGTGCAGGGCGGCCGGCTCTCCTTCACCTGGCACCACCGGCCCGCCCTCCATGCCACGGACGCCGTGCGCCGTGTCGCCGAGGACTTCGCCGAGGCCCTGCGCCACATCGCCCACCACGCCCGCGGCAGCCGGTGAGACCCCGCCCGCCGGCCCGCGCCCCACCGCCGCCCGCCCAACACGCTGCCCGCCACACATCCGAGCCGCCCCGAACCGAGAGAGCGAGACCGACAGACATGGACGAGAACACCCGCTACCAGGTGCTGCGCAACGACGAGGAGCAGTACTCGCTCTGGCCCGTCGACGTGGAGGTGCCCGCCGGCTGGCAGCCCGTCGGCAAGGAGGGCACGGAGGCGGAGTGCTCCGCCTACGTGGACGAGGTCTGGACCGACATGCGCCCGCGCAGCCTGCGCGAGCGCATGGAGAGCGCCGAAGCCTGACGCGTTCCGCGCCGCCACGAGGAACGGGCCGGGGCGGGGGCCGGGTGCGTCTGGCACACGCACCCCGGCTCCCGCCCCGCCTCTCCACCCACCCACTCGACTGTCCGTCCGTTCAGGGGGAGCCCTCATGACACCGGTCCTGCACACCGAACGTCTCACGTTCCGGCCCTACCGCCCCGAGGACGAGGACGTCTTCGTGGCCCTGCTGCGCGACGAGGAGGTCTGCCGCTGGATGGGCCAGGAACGCGTGCCGGAGGCCGACATCCGCACGCTGTTCCGCGCCATCCTCACCGACGTCTACCCGCAGCGCAGATTCGACGTCTGGGGACTGTGGCACGAGGAGGTCTACGTCGGTCACGCGGAGGTGAAGAAGACCGGCAACGTCGACGGCCACGAACTGGTCACCGCCCTCGCCCCCGGGCACTGGGGCCAGGGCCTGGGCACCGAGGCGGTCCGCGGCCTGCTGCGCCACGCCGCCGACAACCTGGGCCTGAAGGAGGCGTACGGCATGGTCGGCGGCGACAACACCGCCAGCCTGGCCATGTGCCGCCGACTGGGCTTCCGCCACGTACGCGACGTGGTCGGCGACGACGGCACCGTGAGCAAGATGGTGGTGATCCCGACGACGGACCAGCACTGACGCCGGCGGCGCGACCTTGCAGGTGCGGAACACCTACTAGGCTTTGCCGTGAAAGTGGAGCCGGCCGAATGCGGGACGTCCTGTCGATGAGTGCTGTCATTCCGCCGCCCCGCACGGTCGGCGGCCGTTTGCTGCCGACACGGATGCTCACCCGTGTCGAAGACGGCGAGCAGTTGCACGCCCTGCTGTGGCGGGCGGGCGCCGGGTGGCGGATGATCAGCAGCGCCGTACTCGGGGGTGGTCTCGGCGAGCGTGAGTGGGTACTGAACGCCCAGGTGGCCCACGGCTATCGCCGCACCGACCCCCACCGCCACCTCGCCGACCTGGCCCGAGCGGCCGGGGTGTCCGGTCCCGGCGTCGGAGTCATGACAGCGGCCGACGTCCGGGCGTACGGTCGCGCACACGACGCGGGCGTCGAGGCGGTCGTCACCGCGGGAATCGCGGTGCGGGGCTGGGCAGCCGTCCCGGCCGAGGAAACGTTCGCGCCCGACCACCCCGGCACCATCAACATCATCGTCGCGCTTCCCGTTCCCCTGACCGACGCGGCTCTGGTCAACGCGGTCGCCACCGCGACCGAGGCCAAGGTGCAGGCTCTGCTGGGCGCTGGTTACGACTGCTCCGGTACGCCGACCGATGCGGTGTGCGTCGCCGCCCGCACCCCGGACGCCGCTCAGGACGCGCAGGCCTTCGCCGGACCCCGCTCGCTGTGGGGCGCCCGGCTGGCCAGAGCCGTCCACGCGGCCGTGCGCTCGGCTGTCATGACCGGAACCGCCGGTGACCCGGCCCCGGCCCAGCCCCGCCGGCCGGATACGCCACGCGTCCCGACGCCGGCGGGAAGCAAGAGATGTTCGAGGGACGCCTGAGAAAGGTGCTCGGCCTGGCGGGAGCGCACGACCGACTCCGTCCGGGCCAGCCACTCCTCCAGCACCGGCTCCGGCGGCCGGCGCCGAACTCGCACCTGGTACACCACCGAGCGTCGGCAGCACTGCCGCGGGCCGCCACCCCCGAGGAGAACGGCACCCCGCGGCCGGGCGAGGACACGACGGAGCGGTCCGTGGAGCAGCGGGACATCACCGCGCCCACCCCGCTCCTTGGCGCTCCCGTCGGCACCGTATCCTCCGGCTCCGCGAACTCACCCAAGATCCTTCGTCAGACAGAACCTGGCCACCGTTCCGCGCCAACGGACCCTGGTAACGGGCCCCTTGGCCAGAACTGGCCGCAATCACGCCGTATTACCCGCCACGTAATCGACGCGATGCAGTACCTCTGACAGGGTCGGGATCATGACGACTTCCGAAGCCCATGACACCCACCAGGACAGCCCCGAGGCGGCCGTCTCCCGACTGAAGGCCGAGGCGGGCGGCCGCCTCGCGGCCCGGCACCGCGTCGACCTGGACCCGGCCGAGCTGGCCCGAGCGGCCGGCGTCGACCCGACCCTGATCGAGGAGCGATTCCCGGACCGGGACGCCCTGTTGACCGACCTCGTGCTGGCCGCCTACAACGCGATGGGCGACAGCGCGGAGCGGGCCGCGGCCGAGGCGGAGAAGGCCGGGGCCGAGCTGCTGGGCCGCTGGGTCGCGTGCTGCGAGGGCGTCCGCGCGTGGGCCCTCGACCACCCCGAGGAGTACGTGCTGATCTGGGGCCGCCCGGTGCCCGGTTACGACGCCCCGCCGGAGACGATGGCCGCGGGCGCCCGCACGGTCCTGGTCCTGCTCGGCCTGGTCCGCGAGGCGTTGGCGGCCGGCGAACTCGCCGTGGACCACGTGCCCGCGCCCGAGCTGTCCGAGGGCATGGCCCGCACGATCGAGCCGCTGGCCCAGGGCATGCTGAGCGGCCTGCCCACCCCGGTCATCACCCGCATGCTGATCGTCTGGACCCAGCTGCACGGCATGGTCGGCTTCGAGGTCAACGGCCATATCGCCGGCGTCGCCGCCGACCCGGCCGCCTTCTTCACCCACGCGGCCACCGCCATGGGCCAGTACATCGGCCTGCCCCACTGATCCCGTGATCCTCCAGCCGTGCTCTAACCGGCGTCCCCAGGGACGTACGAAGACCGCTTCAGTGACTGACGACGAACTGTTCGAGGCCGTCCGCGCCCGTTCGGAGGCGGGACGGCCCACTGATCTCTGAATTCTCCGTGACTTCGGCTGTGCGATGTGGACGCTGCTCGATAAGCAGCGAGGCGCCCCCTCAGACGCCTGAACTCATCCTGACAGGGGTTCTCACTCCGTCACGAGAGGGGGCAGCGGTTCACAGGCGGCGTGCCAGGCAGGGGGGAGCGCAGCGACGCCCGTGCGTGCGGCGATCACCCCGCCGGCAATGGCGCAGGTGGTGTCGATGTCGCCGCGCCCCGCAACGGTGAACCACAGGCCCTCGTGCAGGTCGTCGAGGTGCCCCGCCGCGCACCACAGGGCGTACGGGACCGTGTCGGGCCCCGACATCCGGTACCCGGAGCCCAGGACCTCCGCGGCGTGCCGAACCGAAGCGCGCTCCGGCATTCGGGCGGCGATCCGTATGCCCGACCGGACGTCGCTGTCGGGGAGCCGCTCGGCGACTGCCTGAAGGAAGTCCGACCTGGCCGGGGCGGTCCCGCCCCGGCTGCGGGTGGCCAGCGCCGCGGCCAGGGCGACCGCCACCGCACCGGTGACCGCCTCCGGATGCTGGTGCGACACCGCGCTCTGCCGGGCGGCCTGCTCAGCGACCGCATCGAGGTCGGCGCTGTGCCAGGCGCCGAGCGGAGCGGCGCGCATGGCTGCGCCGTTGCCCCAGGAGCCCTGTCCGCCGAACTGTTCGGCGACCACCTCCTGCCAGGGCTCGCCCGCGCCGATCCGGCGGAGCACGTCATGCATCGAGGCTCCGTACCCGCGGTGCGTGTCCTCGGCGTAGGCGGCCGCGAAGCGCAGGGCGAGGCGGTCCTGGTCGACGGTGCCGCCGCCCTCGACGAGTTCCCGTACGAGCACCAGTGCTTGAGCGGTGTCGTCACTCCACCGCCACAGCGGTTCCGAGGGCAACGTCCGCGCCTCCAGTGCTGTCAGACCGTCCCTGCGCAGGATGCCGAACCAACGGTCACCGAAGGCGTCGCCGAACGCGAGTCCGTACAAGGAATCCAGCACAGCAGTAGGCACGTTGATCACCGGTGCAGTATCGCAGTGTGATGTCTCTCCTGCGCTCCGGTTTCTGAGCGGCTCCCGCACCTTTGCGCGCACCGACCCCGCCTCCGGTCGCCAAACATCATCACGAGCATCCGGAGGACCGGGAGAAGGGCCGAGCTGGCTTGCAGCCACCGGCCCTTCCTGGCGACGCCGGCCCGGCCGTGTGTGGGAGGCCGGGTCAGTGGCCGGTCACCGGGATGTCAGCCGGCGGTGCTTGTGTTCTCCGGTCGGAGCACCGCCGCCGGGGACGACGTGTGGCGCGGGCATTCGTTCACCAGGAAGGGGAGACCGTGCGCGTTGCATACCCCGCTGTGCTGGACTGGCCGCTGGCCCGCGTCTGTCCGCTGTCGCCGCCACCGGCCCTGGGTGTCGTCCGTGACGGGCCGCCGACGCTGGTCCGGCTGCCGGCGGTCGCCGGTGAGGAACAGCGGGTCTGGTTGATCACCCGCTACGAGGACGTGAAGGCCGCGCTCAAGGATCCCCGGCTGAGCGCCGACGAGACCCGGCCCGGCTTTCCGCTGCGCATCCCCGTGCCCACCGACGACCGGCCGAGCGGGTTCCTGCGCATGGACGATCCCGAGCACGGCCGGCTGCGCAGAATGGTCGCCCCCGAGTTCACGGCGCGCCGGGTGCGCATGCTGCGGCCCCGGCTCCAGGAGCTGACCGACCGGGCGGCCGACGCCCTGGCGGCCGGTCCGCACCCCGCGGACCTGGTGCGGGACTTCGCGGCCCATGTGTCGGCGCTGGTCATCGCCCGGCTGCTGGGGATACCGGACGAGCACACCGCCTTCTTCCTGGAGCAGACCCGGATCCTGCTCACGGACGGCGACCCGGCGCTCTCCCTGGCGGCGCACCACCGGATCATCGCCTTCCTGGACGAGACCGCACGCGCCAAGGAGAAGCAACCGGGCGACGACCTGGTCAGTCGTCTGGTCACCAACCACGTGGCCACCGGCGAACTCGACCGCGCCGACCTTCTCGGAATCCTGAAACTGTTGCTCATCGCGGGCCATGAGTCGACGGCCACGCAGATCGCCTTCAGCGCGCTGAGCCTGCTGACCGACGACGGGCTGCGCGCGGAGGTCCTCGCCGACGGCGGGGCCCTGCTGCCGGCGTTCGTGGAGGAGTCGATGAGGTTCTGGTCGATCATCCAGGACAGCGTCGTACGCCAGGCCACGGAGGACGTCCGCATCGGGGAGACCCTGGTCGGCGAGGGCGAGTCGGTGATGATCAGCCTGCTCGCCGCCAACCACGACGCCACGGTCTTCCCCCGTCCCGAGCGCCTCGACATCCACCGGGACGCCTCCGGTCATCTGCTGTGGGGCCACGGCGCTCATTTCTGCCTCGGCGCGTCGCTGGGGCGCCTGGAGGTGACGCTCGCCCTCGGTTCGCTCTTCACCGCGTTGCCGACGCTCCGCCTGGCCTGCGAGGTCGGTCAGCTCCGCCTTCGCGAGCATCCCGTCTTCCACTCCCTCACCGAACTGCCCGTCACCTGGTGAGCGACTTCCGCAACTGCGCCGGGGATTGCCACTCTTGTCTCCCCACCCGTGCGTCGCTGATTTCAACACGGCCGACTGGGCAGGACGCGTGCGGGTGGGGAAGCTAAACCGTCTGGCAAGACACACCTGGCCATCGGGCTGGGACTCAAGGTCGCCCAGGCGGGTGGATCGGCCCCGTTCGACACCGCGAGCAACTGGATCGTCCGCCCGGCCGCGGCCCACGCCGCGAACCCTTTCTTCCAGTTCGTCGCCTCGCGCTACGAACAGGGCTCTGTGATGGTTGACCTCGAACCTGCCCGACTCAAGAACTTGCACCGCCTTGGCCGACTGCTGCTTCACTCGGGTCGGGGGCGCCGGCTGCCGGTACGCGTCGTAGCCCGAGACGGGCGGGGAGTTGGGGGGCGACTGCCGCGAGTTCATGAGCGGGGGGTCGGCGGGTGACCATGAACAGGGTGAGGTGGCCGGGCAGGGGAGCGGGGGACAGGCGGTCGGTCTGTTGAGCGTAGGCGCGTGCGAGTCCGCGGGGGAGTACGGCCGGGCACTGCAGAAGGCGGGCCATCCGCACGGCGGTCTCCGCGGTGGCGGCGGAGCGGACTCTGGCGCCGAGTTCACTCAGTCGTTCATGCATGGCGTCGGTCGACATGTCGTAGGTGTAGGCCACGGCATCGAGGCCGGCAAAGGGGCGCCGACCTGTGCCGACCGTCACGCCGGCGGGTGTCAGGACGGTCAGCCTGTCGCTGCCGACAGGCACCGCACTCACCGTGGCGGGCAGGCGCATCTGGTTGGCGACGGCGACGAAGGCCGCGTCGAGTGATCCTTCACCGACGTCGGCCGTCAGCCGGTCGCCGTGTTCGACGACTTGGTGGATGGTGGCGTCCTTCAGCAGTTCTTCCAGGGCGGGGAACAGCCACGGCGCGAGGCTGCTGAAAGTGCCGACGGTGAAAGTGCGCGCGTGTGCTGCTGCCCGGGTGCGGTCGAAGATCGTGCCGAGGTGGTCGAGCACGTGCGCTGCCTCCACACACAGCGCGCGACCAGCCGGTGTAGGCCTGGCCCCGGTGGTGTTGCGGTCGAAGAGCCGCTCTCCTATGCGGCGTTCGAGGGCGGCCAGGCGGGTGCTCACGGCCGGCTGGCTGATGAGCAGTTCCCGTGCGGCCGCACCCAGCGAGCCGTGGCGCGCGACGGCTTCGACGAGTCTGAGATCCGAGACAGAAGGTAATGAGGTCATAGGCTCAGGTTATGAGGAGTCACGCTGATTCTCCGGCTACCAGCGGTTGTTCGCCTGCCGGAAGATCGAGACGTGAACACAGGACGGGACATCGCCGCCATGCCGGGCACGACCTTCGTGACCTGGATGGGCCAACGTGCGACCGCCGTGGCGCTGCCACTGGTCGCACTGGCCGGTACCGCCTCGGCCTCGGCGTGCGCGGCACCTCCGTCCCGCCTGCGACCACCCGCTCGGCCATCGCCCCCATAGCCCTGCCGGGCGCCCTGCGGCCGCCGACGAGCCCGTGGGCGCTCCAGCCGTACGCCATGTACTGGCCGGCCTGCCCCGATCCACCCTTCGATACAAGGAGAACAACCGTGGCTACAACCACCCCGTCCGCTGTGCTCGTACGTGCCTCCCAGGCCGAGACCCTTGCCGACGGCCCCACGAGCCTGATCACCCTGCTGGCGGACGCCGAAGCGACCGACGGCGCGCTGACCGCGAACCGCGCCACGCTACAGGCGGGTTCGGCCGGAACGCCCGCGCACTTCCACACCCGCGCCAGCGAACTGCTGTTCGTCCTGGGGGGCGAGCTTCGGGCCCTGGCCGGAGATCAGGTACACACCCTGACCGAAGGGGACTTCCTCCTGCTCCCCCCGCGCCTGCCGCACGCCTTCGCCCCCGTGCCGGGGCGGGACGCCGACGTACTGGTGGTCTTCACCCCAGGACTGGCCCGATTCGACTACTACCGGCTGTTGGAGCGGGTCGCCCGGGGCGAGGCCACCGTGCAGGACATCCGCGACTCCTCCGAGCGCTACGACAACCACTACATCGACAGCCCCGCCTGGCGCGAAGCCCTGCAAGAACGCTGACGGACAGCACGGCACGACCTGCCGGGGGAGGCAAGGTTCCCCTGGCGGGCCGGTCGGTGTTGCAGGTCGCGGACCAGCGCGCCAGGCCGACCGGACTCGGTGGCACAGCGCCCGTGCATGACCCAGGAGACATTCCTGCGCCTGACAGGACAGCACCTCATGATACGGTCGGGGTCCGTCTGCCTGTTCTCGGGCAGATCAACACACGATGCAGGACATGCCGCAGGTTGGCTGACGGGTTGCCGGCCCCGGGCCGCCCGATCCAGGGTCGGCAGGGTCCGCAGCACGCCGGGTGGAGCGAGCGGGCCGGAAGCGGGCTGCGCTACCCCCTCCCGAGCGAACTGGCGCCTCACTCGTCGCGCGTGGCAAGGCGTCCGGCCGCGTTGAGCCGTGCGAGGCGGTCGTGTTCCTTCTCGGCCCACCGCCGCACCCGGATGGGATCCAGGGCGGTGCCGTGGCCGACGTGCAGGCAAGCGGGGTTGAGGGCGAGCATCTCGCGCAGGCTGGCGAGGTTCTGCAGGGAGTCGTCATGGAAGGGCGGATTGGCGGGCCTGCCGGGGATGAGCCCCATGAAGGAGCCGGCGATCAGGTCGCCGGCGACGAGGTCGCCGTCGTCGGTGAGGACGGAAACCGATCCGGCGGTGTGGCCGGGGGTGGGCATGATGCGCGCCGCGAGGCCGAAGTCCTCCAGGCTCGTCTCGCCGCGGACCAGCACCGCGGGCTCGAACGGCTCGGCCCGGACATGGAGATTCCGGTTGCGGGCCATGAGACGGCCCATCGGGCCGGTGGGCAGATACGGTTCGCGGACCCGGCCCGAGCGGTACGGTCCGAGGTCGGCGATGTGGCCGGCGAGGGGCGCGCCGGTGAGCCGGTGCAGTTCGGCGGCGGAGCCGAAGTGGTCGATGTGGCCGTGGGTGATGACGATCAGTGAGACGTCGGCGGGATCGACGCCGAGGGCGGTGATCCGATCGTGGATCTTGTGGCCGCTGCCGGGGGTTCCGGCGTCGACGATGACGGGACGACGGCCGAGCAGCAGGTAGGCGTTGATGTTGTGCCGGCCCATGACCGGGATAGGGACGACCTTCGTGTGGGACACGGTTCTCCTTTGAAGGGTGCTGGTCGATGGCGCGTGCGGGCATGGCGAAGCTCGGCCGGCGGGAGGCGTGCCCGGCGGGCGGTGCGGGTGGTGAGGGTCAGAAGCGGCGGCGGTACTCGGCCGGGGTGGTGCCCAGCCGCCGACGGAAGACGCGGTGCAGCGTTTCTACGGAGCCCAGGCCGCTAACGGCGGCGACCTCGGACAGGCTGTGGTCGCTGTCCTCCAGCAGGCGCCGCGCGGCCTCCAGGCGGGCCGCCTCCACGTAGGCGGCCGGTGTGGTGGAGGTGCGCTGATGGAACAGACGGGTGAAGTGGCGCGTGCTCAGGTGCGTGCGGGCCGCGAGGGTTTCGAGGGACAGGTCCTCGGCGAGGTGTTCGGCGATCCACCTGCGCAGTTCGTCGATCCGGTCGTCCGAGGCGCCCTGGACGGACAGTGGCACACTGAACTGGCTCTGCCCACCGGAGCGTTTGACGTACATCA
The DNA here is from genome assembly GCF_033792105.1 of Streptomyces sp. WI03-4A. Classification (NCBI taxonomy): domain Bacteria; kingdom Bacillati; phylum Actinomycetota; class Actinomycetes; order Kitasatosporales; family Streptomycetaceae; genus Streptomyces; species Streptomyces sp. WI03-4A. Next base: position 133,208 of record NZ_JARAUO010000004.1, on the reverse strand, counting down.
CCATCATCCGGGCGGTCGCGAGTGCGAGATCCTGGCCGTGGTCCTCGGCGACCATGGCCAGCGCCATGTCCATCCCCGAGGTGACGCCGGCACAGGTCCACACCCGCCCGTCCCGAATGAAGATCGGATCAGGTTCCACCCGCACCCCTGGGTGTTCGGCGGCCAGCCTGTCCGCGGTGAGCCAGTGCGTCGTGGCGGGCCGGCCCTCCAGCAGCCCCACAGCGGCCAGCAGGTGCGCCCCCGCACAGATCGACCCGATCCGCCGGGCCCGGGGTGCCGCACGCTGCAGCCAGCTGGTGACCTCGTGGTCGAACACCGGCTCCACGCCGCCGTCGACGAGTTCGATCGCCCCCGGCACCAGCAGGGTGTCGATCGGGCCGGCCACATCGTCGAAGGCCAGGTCGGCCATCAGCCGCACCCCGCTGGAGGTGGTCACCGGGGCGCCGTCGGCCGTCGCGATCCGCACGAGGTAGCCGGGCCGGTCGGCTCCTCCGACCCGGGAGGCGACGGAAAACACCTCGGCCGGTCCGGTGGCGTCCAGCAGCTCGATGCCGGGAAAGGCGACGATCAAAACGCGGTGCGGTTGGGGCATGCCCCTGATCATTCCGCCCGACCCGACATGGCTGCAATGACCAGGATCTGTCACATCAGGCCATCGGGATGGGTAGCCGACGGCAGGGCCAGAACGTTCGAGCGAACTGATGCCGCGCCGGGCGCCTCCTGACCGCTGGAGCACTGCGCCGGCACTGACCACCGCCCGCGAGGGCCGTCAGGGCGGCGGGTCAGTCCTCGGCGGTGCGCTGGGCCGCGGTGGCCTCCAATGAGGGACTGGTGATCCCGGACGTCTCCACAACGACCTTTACGACAAGCCCGCAGCCCTCGGGCCCGTTCTCGAAGCGCTCATCCCGTTCTTCAACGAGCACCTTTGAGCTATCCGCCGCCCTCGAGCGGCCCTGGCCACACCCCGGACGCCCCGGCGGGACGGGCAGCCCCCCGTGGACGGTGCGTCTCCGGGTTCCTGCGCCTCCGCCAGAAGATAATAGCCATGGACATAGTAGCCATGTAATCTATGTTCATGAGCAAGGGCTCGCCAGGTCCCACGCCTGGCTTCCTGGTATGGCGGCTCGCCAACAAGTGGCGTGTCGCGGTGGATCGCGCGGTGGCTCCGCTGGGCCTCACCCACGCGCAGTACTCACTGATCGCGTCGCTATACGGCATGCAACGCGCCGGCGAGCGGCCCAGCCAGCGCCGACTGGCCGACCACATCGGCCTGGAAGCGCTGTACGTCTCGAAGCTGGCGCGGGCCGTTGAGTCGGCCGGCCTGATCGAGCGCACCCGCGATCCCCGTGACCCGCGCGCCGTGCAGCTTTCCCTCACCGAGCAGGGCCAAGCCGTTACGCGGCAGGCCATCACAGTGGTCCAGCACATGCAGCGGCAGTTGCTGGAGCCTCTCGGCGGCCTCGACGCCCCGCGGACGCGCGCATTCACCGACGAGCTGAGGACCCTCCTCGGCGCGACTCTGACTCCATCCGTACCGAACGACGACACCACTCAGGGGAGAGCACCATGACCACTACGCCACCCGCGGCCGACGCCCGCCTGCTCGGCCTGGCCCACTATGCCGCCCGCGGCGTCCTGGAGCATGTGCTGGCCCGGCGCGGCGTCACGTTCCTGCAGCAGGTGGCCCTGCGCGCCGTCGCCACCGCGGACGCTCCCCAGGCACCGGACGATGTAGTCACCCAAGTTCGGGGCTCCCTCAAGGCTGATCCGGTCGATGTCCGCGCCACTCTCGACGAACTGCTGGCCAAGCAGTTGCTCGCCGCGGACGGCGCGTACCTTCGCCCCACGGACGCGGGGCGAGAGCTGCTGGCCGCAGTCGGAGCGGAGACCGCCCCCATCTCCGCCCGCATCTGGGGCGGGATATCCGCCGAGGACCTGGCGGCAGCCGGCCGCGTGCTCACCCTGGTCACCGACCGCGCCAACGTGGAGCTTGCGGAGCTGACCGCCTGACCGCAGCGTTGCACGGCCTGCGATCGTGCTGGTTGGCCGGGCGGACACTCCGGAGTGCTTCGGTCGGCGAATGCCGCCGACCGAAGCACACATGGGTACCGCACTTCGTGCCACCCGGACGTCACGCCTGAAGGCCTGCCGACGGGACCAGCCGTGCCCGGCGCGGGTACGGCACGGCTTTGGACATCTCTTACGGTGTCCCCGTGAATGTGGATGATCTTCAATGGCAGCTGAGCAACCTCGGCGGTGTCCAGCCGCGAATCGTGGACGGGATCCTCGAATGCGGCGGCTTGGAGGCCTTGGTGGACGCGGCGCGGAAGCGCGAGGACTGGTTCTGCGCTGCGGGTGCGGTGCGAGGTCTGTGCGCGACGGGGGAGTTCGGTCGGGCTTGGAAGGTGTTGGAGCCGTTCGTGGCCACTTGTTGGCAGCCGGCGGTGCGGGCGGGCGTTGACGTCCTGTTGCGGTGGGGGCGCGTCGACCAGGCGCTGGATCTGGCGCACCCCAAGGAGCCGCAGGAGAACGCGGTCGAGGCGTGGCGGGACTACGCTGAGGCGCTGGTCCGGGCGGGGCGGGTGGAGGACGCGATCGGCGTTCTCGGCCCCTACCTGCGCTCCGGGCGGGTGCTGGCCGCCCTGGTGGGGATGACCGAGGGGCAGGGGTGCGACGAGTGGCTGTTGGAGCTACTTACCCCGATTGCCGAGGAGTTCCGGCGTAACCCGGAGGAGCCCCGCATCCGTGACCTGTGGGACGTCCTGCCCGCACAGGCCCGGGTCCTGGAGCGGTCCGGTCGCGCGGACGAGGCAATCCGATTGCTCGGCGCGGACGTGGCCGCACGCCGGTTCGGGCCGCAGAACAACGTCGAGTTCTATGCGGAGTTGCTGGCCCGACACGGTCGGATCGAGAAACTTCGCGCCCTTGCCGACACCCACGCGTACGCCGCCGTACGCCCGTACGTGACGGCCCTTGAGAACCTGGGCCGAGCCGGAGAAGCGGAGGCGTACCTGCGCGGCCTCATCGCCGCCGGGCGACCGGGCTGGCACGAGAGCACGTTGATGGAGTTGCTCATCCGCCAGGGTCGGTTCGATGAAGCCATCGAGTCGGTGGAGCACACGTTCGACGACCTCTACGACAAGAACCTTCTCCAGGCAACCATGATCATCCTCGCCGACCAGGGCCAGCACGACAAAGCCCTTGGACTCACGGAAGGACGCAGCCCCGAGTTCCTCGCCGAGAACGAGGCGCTCTGGCTCCGGTCCAACCGGTGGTGGCTCATGGGAGAGTCGGGACGCGCCCGGGAAGCGATCGCGGAGATCCAGGCGCTGCCGGCCAGCGACGTTGACGACCGCGAGCTGACCCTTGCCTGGCTGCTCGCCCAAGGCGGCCGTGTCGAGGAGGCCATCGCCTGCCTGCGCCGGCTTCCTGGCAACCGGGCTGCAAACGACCTGGCCGAACTGCTGGTCAGGCACGGCCGCTTCACCGAGGCCCTTGCCGTCATCCCTGAGGTGGCTGCCCAACGGGATGGGTAACGGCGCTTCTGGACGGTCCGAAGGGAGCGGCAGAAGGCCGCTCTGTCCGACGTCGGCTACGGGTGCGACGACCCGTTGACCGCTTCGAACAACGAACTGCTGCAAGGCCTGGATGTCGCCGTCCGGCAGCCGCTGGGCCATCGGCTGGATCGACCTGCGCCGGCCGTCCAGCATCAGCGCCCTCGCACCGTGAAGATGCCCACCACCGGGCGAGAGCACTCGACGTAACGAAGCACTACCCGTCGGCGGTCAGGACGGCCTCGTGCACGGTCTGCAGTGTCGCGTCGGAGGTGGTGCTCTCCAGACGGAGGTGGGCAGAGCGGTCGCGCAGCGTCAGGGTCATCAACTGGTTGCCGAACCAGGGGCCGCCTTGCTTGCGCCATGTGATCGGTGGCCGGGGACAGCGGCCGTGCCGGGCGAGCAGGCGCCCGAACAAGCGGGCCGGTGCACTCCAGCCGAAGCGGAAACCGATCCGCATCATCAAGGGCACGGAGTTGTGCACCGGCGAGCAGGTGAGCTGTACGACAGGACAGCGCGGCCCGTCGGACGGCCATGACGCCTCGGCGATGTAGCCGTGGTGAACGTCGCCGGACAGGACGCACACGGTCGCCGGAGCGGCCGGGCTTGTCCCGGTCTCGGCGATGATGTCAGCGAGACCGGTGAAGGAGCGTGGGAAGGCCGCCCAGTGCTCCAGGTCGGCTCCGCGGCGCAGCCACTCGCCGAAGCGGGCCCAGCGTGTTCCGCGCTCCCCGGCACACAGAGCCGCGTCCCAGGCCTCGGTGTCGTGCACCAGGTGGGGCAGGAGCCAGGGCAGGGAGGTACCGATCAGGAGGTGGTCGTAGGCACCCTCGTCGCCCAGGACCTGCTCGCGCAACCAGGCGGCCTCGCCCGGGTCGAGCATGGCGCGGTGGTCCTCGGCGAGAACCCGCGCGGCCCGGGAGTCCACCATCACGACCCGCACCCGGCCGAAGTCGCGACGATAGCTGAAGCGGACCGAGGCGGAATCGGCGTCGGCCCGCTCGGCCAGGGCGCGCAGTGCCGGGGTGCCGTCCGGCGCGGCGTGGACCGCGGCCCAGTCGGGATCGTCGGCCAGCTCGGCCGGGGAGAGGTTGCCGATGTGTTGGTAGACCCAGTAGGACATCAGGCCGCTCAACAGCCGTTCCTGCCACCAGTCCTCGGTCCGCATGTCCGCGAGCCAGGCGGCAGAGGTGTTCCAGTCGTCGACGATGTCGTGGTCGTCGAAGATCATGAAGCTGGGCACGGTGGACAGCAGCCAGCGGACCTCGGGGTCAAGCCATGATTCGTAGTAGAGGTGGCAGTACTCCTCGTAGTTGGTGACCTGGCTGCCTGGCGGCTTGTCGAGATCGCGGCGCTCGGCGAGCCAGCGCCGGGTTCGCGCGGACGTCTCGTCCGCGTAGATCTGATCACCCAGCAGAAGCAGAACGTCGGGGGGCTCGGTCCCGGGGTCGGCCAGCAAACGGGCGGCGAGCGTGTCGAGGGCGTCGGGGCCGACCGGATCCTTGCCGTCGGCCGGGGGTGCGGCCCAGCGACACGATCCGAAGGTGACCCGGACGGTGTCGCCGGTGCCCGGCGAACGGATGACGGAGGGCGGATACGGGGAGTCGGGCAGAGGCCACACCCGGGTGCCGTCCAGGAGTATCTCGTAGGTGGGGGAGTCACCGGGGCGCAGGCCGGCGACGGTGACGAGCGCGTAATGGTGCCCGGCCACCTGGAAGGTGGGGGCCGTGCCACCCGCGCCGTCGGAGCAGCGCACCTGTACCGTGCAGGGCTCGCCGGTCTCGACCCACACCGTCGCGCACGAGCCGTCGGTGCACCTCAACAGAGGTCCCAGGCGCAGTTCGGCCACGTGATCGCCTTCCTGTCTTGCGTAGAGGTGAAGGAACGACCGTAGCGACGGTACAGGGCCGGGAGTGCAGTGTCCGGGCTCCCGGCCCGCAGGGGCAGGCAGGAGGCGAAGAGCGGCATCGCGGCCGCGACAGTGCTTAGGCAGTGTCCGCAAAGTGCCGCCTGCCCCACGACCTCCACAAGATCCCCCGGGCAGGCACCTGGTAGGTGCCGGTTTCTCATGGGCAGACGCCGAGCGCACTGTCAGCCCACCACCCCTTGGGATCTACTCTTCGGGGCTGCCCTGTGCGGCTTGGCAAGGGTGCAGACGCCGTCCACGCACTGGCGCTCCAGACGGCCGAGGGAGATGGTCTGTGCCAGGCCGACCATCCAGCAGGTTGGGCAGCCGCGGAAGGCGATCAGGGCCAGCGGCGCCGCCAGCAGGGTGGCCGGACCGGCGACGGGCACCAGGGCGATCGAACCGATGATCAGCCCGAAGCCGACGGCGCCGCGCGCCAGATGGCGCGGGACTGACTTGCTGGCGTAGTTCATTTCGGGTGCGGCGGGCTGGGCCTGCGCGCCCTGCGCGGATTCCACTGTGTTCGCGACGTTCAAGGTCGTGAGACTCCTCCGACTGGTTGGTCAATAGCTTGCTCGCGCGCCCGATCGGCGGCTTGACCGAGTGGTTGCCCCGTCCCTGCCAGAGAGTGACGCAGTGCTGTGCGTGCTCTGTGCAGCCGGGACTTCATTGCGGCGTTGCTCAAACCGAGCGCACGGGCAACGGTCTTGCCGGGCAGGCCCTGTACGTCCCGCATGATCAGAACCTGCCGCTGGTCACGGGGAAGGACGCTGACCGCAGCCGCGATCCGCTCCGCCTCCAGCCTGTGCAGCACCGCGTCCTCGGCGGACGGTTCCGTATTCGTCTGCGGTTCGGCTGTCGCCTCCTCGCTTCGTGAGGCGAGCAGCCGTACCTGCCGGAGGCACTCGTTGCGCACGATCCGGAACATCCATGAGGCAAGCGCGCCAGTGGCCCGCAAGGTGCCGATCTTCCGGTAGAGGATGATCAGTGCCTCCTGTGCCGCGTCCTCCGCGTCCTGCGGTGAGGCGCAGAGCGACATGGCGAACTTGCGCACGTGAGGCTGCGATTTCATGACGACGGTGGTGAGCGACGCGACGTCGCCGTCCTGAGCGGCCTTGATCAGCCGCTCGTCCGGCCAAGTGAAGCGTTGGTTCATCTGAGACTCCTACCCGGAAGGCGCCCTACGGGCAGGTGCTGGTCAGCTTCGGCTCTTGTAGCGCCGCATCAGGTGCCAGCTGCACGCACTCACGAGCAGAGCTCCGACTACTACGAGGCTGGTGACCATCATTGGGGGTTCCTCCCGGTTCTACCGGCCCGTTCGGCCGGTACACAGACAAGAGGCCGGGGGATCCGAAAAGGATTCACCTCGGCCGAGGCCCGGGCCGAACGACCCATGACGCCTGGCCGACTCGGGGAACGGCTCCGCCTCAACTCCGCCCGCACGGCCACCCTCGTCGACCGGCTGAAGCGGCTCGGCCAGGTCCGGCGCGAACGCGACATCACCGACCGCCGGCGGGTCCGGCTCACCACGGAACGACGGGCGGTCGACCTCGGCTGGTCGTCCTTCGGCCGGCCATCAGCGCGCTGGTCACCGCTATGGACGCCTTCACCCCGGCGGAGCTCGACACCTCCGAGCGCTTCCTCAGCGCGATGACCACCGCCGCCGCCACCCCTGACCCATGGTCGAGCGCAGTCGGACTGCGGAACCACGACGTCGAGTACGTCACGCATCCCCGCCGCACCGGCCGGCGAATGGTGCTTCCGGATCCGACGATCTTGGGAGTCTCCCTGGCGCCGGGCCTTGCAGGAGAGGCACCCGCACCCCGTGGACGGCGGGCGAGGTGAGGACGCGCAGCACCGGGATGCCGCCCGCTCAGGTGTCCCTGCGCCGTATGTGCCGATGCCCCTGGCCGGGGAATGCGGGCGGCGTCGCGGGCAGGACGGTGTCGAGGAGGTACCGGCTCTTGTCGGCCACGCGGCAGGAGGCGGCGTTGCCCGCCTGGTGCAGGAGTTCCAGATGCTCCAGCGTGCCCGCCCGCAGGCCGTCGAAGGCCCAGGTGGTGAGCGCCTGAAGAGCGCGGGGCGCCACTCCCCGGCCGCGGGCATGCGCCGCGGTCCAGTAGCCCACCTCGGCCGACGGCTTGCCGAGAGCCACTTCCTTGAGGACCACGTGGCCCATCAACCGCCCGTCGGGCAAGCCGGGTTGCTTTTCGACCACCGCGAAACTGAAGCGATCTCCCGCTGCCCAGCCCCGCTCCTGGCCCCGCACCCACCGGAGCGCGTCGGCCTCGTTCTCCACGGCCAGGCTGGTCCAGCGGCGCAGTGCGGGATCCCGGGACACTTCGACAAGTGCGGCAGCGTCCTCTGTGCACCACGGGCGAAGGACGAGGGCGGGAGCGGAGGGCGTGGCGTCCGCATGCAGGATGACGGTGTCGTTCACCGGCCGATCCTATGGCAGCGGGGTGGCGCGCCCGCGCCGATGATCCCGGCCCACTACCGCTCGATTCGGGCGCGGACGGCCTGGACGGACCATGCGCACACGGCGCCAGGCTCTGCGGGGGCCGACCGGCCGTTGATCACTGCGAGCAGCTGGGGGTGCCGGTCGCGGCGCGGGTCGCTCGTGCCCTGCAGCGGGGCCGTCGGCGCAGCCCCGCATCGCCGGGGCGGCAGAGGAGGCGGGCGTAGTGGGCCGCAACCGCCGCGACGAACGTATCGGCTTGGCGCGAGGCCGGGTCGATGCCGGCTGCCAGGGCGGCGCCGGCCCGCTCGCGGACGACCCCGTCGAGGTGGCGTCGCTGGGTCGTGGGGGCGCCGTGTGCCTGCACGGCCCCGTGGTTCGGGCCGCCTGGCGCAGACACTCCGCCTTGAACGAGCTGTCTACCGCGGTGCCCGCCGACGTCCTTCGCCGGGTTCCTGTCCGACCCGGGCAGCAGAGCGATCTTCTCGCTCAGCTTCGGGGGTGGGCCGTGACGGTTCATCCCCCCTGTTGATGGAACGGTGGGAGGTCCATGGACGAGGGGTTGCGGTGGCTGGCCCGGTCGGGTCTGAGCAGCGAACCACCCATGGCCATCACGCTGCCCACGACCACCGCCGGACGCACCCATCTCCACGCGGCCATCGCCCACGACGCCCCCGGCACCAAGTTCACCGTGTCGTGCACTCCTGGAACGGCACCGAGACCGAGGACAGCGCCGAGATCCTGTACGCCGTGGGCGGCCTCCTGCTCCTCGCCGGCGACGCCGAGACCCAACTCGCCCCGATCGTCCAGGCCCTGGACACCGCCCTGCTGACCAGCGCCTGGCGGGTGCGGGAACGCTCCACGCCCCTCCCACCCGTTGGGTCGCGACCCCGCTGGGTCTATCGTCTGACTTCTGAGGTCAGGACGAGGAGGACGGCCGGTGATGCCGCAGGACGACGCCGTGATCGGCTGCACGGGCAAGGTGCTCATCGGGACGCGGGGATCCGCGGGCCCCGGCGAGGTCCTGGTGCGGGTCCGAGGCGGCTCCGAGACCTTTCTGGCCTGGTCCGAGGACCCCCTGCCCGCGGGCGCGACGGTCCTCGTGATCGAATCACGGGGATGCCGGAAGGTCGGCGTCATTGAGTGGGTGGATCCATTGGACGCGCTCGGCGGAGAAGCCGCCGGCGCAAGCTGAGGAGTACAGCATGTTCGGATACCGCGTTCCCGCTCCCGACGAGGCGATGTTGATCTCGGGGGGCCGGCGGGGACTGGGGGGCGCGCCGTTCCGAGTGGTCACGGGGCACGGGAAGTTCGTGCTCCCGGTCTTTCGCAAGGTCCGCTTCCTCACCCTGTCGATGTGCGAGGCGGAGGTCACCGAGACCTGTGTGACCAAGCAGGGCATCTCCCTGCACGTCCGCGCGGTCATCGCCTTCAAGGTGGGCAACGACCCCGAGAGCATCATCAACGCCGGTCAGCGGTTCCTCTCCGACCAGGAGCAGATGTCGGTGCTCACCGGCCGGATCTTCGCCGGCCATCTGCGGTCCATCATCGGCTCGATGACGGTCGAGGAGATCGTCACCGAGCGGCAGAAGCTCGCCGCCGAGGTGCTGGACACCTCCAAGACGGAGATGGCGACGATCGGCCTGATCGTCGACTCCCTGCAGATCCAGTCGATCGACGACGGCGACACCGGTTACATAGACGCGATGTCGGCCCCGCACAAGGCGGCGATCCAGCGGCAGGCCCAGATCGCCCAGGCGCAGGCCACCCAGGCCGCGGTCGAGGCGGAGCAGGAGGCGGCCCGGAAGCAGGCCGAGTACGCCCGGCAGACCGCGATCGTCAAGGCCGAGTACTCGGCCGAGGTGGACCGGGCCCAGGCGGAGGCCGCACAGGCGGGACCGCTGGCCCAGGCCCACGCCCAGCAGGAGGTGCTCGCCGCCCAGACGGAACTGGCCGAGCGGCAGGCGGAGCTGCGCCAGCAGCAGCTGGTCGCCGAGGTCGTCAAGCCGGCCGAGGCCGAGGCCGAGCGGGTGCGGATCCTCGCGGCCGCCGAGGCCCAGCGCATGAAGATCCAGGCGGAGGCGGCGGCCTCGTACGACCGGGTCGCGCTGGACCGGATGCTGATCGACCAGCTTCCGCAGATCGTGAAGGAGGCGGCAGGCGGCCTGTCCGGCGCCAACGTCAACGTCCTGAACGGAGCGGACGGCCTCGGCGAGATCGCCGCTGGCCTGGTGTCCCAGGGTCTGACGATCCTCGACTCGGTGCGGCAGAACATGAGCGGGCAGGACAAGGACTCGAAGGCGGACGGCAACACCGGCGCCAAGGGGCTGCTGCAGCTGCGCTCGGGCAAGGAGCGGACGTCGGACAACGGTCCGGTGAACGTCGACTAGCTCATCCGGTGGCGTGAACGACGGTGAAGTGCCGGTCGATGGCTGGGATCCGAAGCTCGTCCAGCACCGCCACCGCCAGGTCCTCGGCGCTGATGCGGGACTCCCCGTCGGCGCCGAGGAACAGGGTGCCGGTGCCGCTCCGGTAGCGGCCGGTGCGCTCACCGGGTTCCAGTACGGCCGGGGGCTCAGGTACACCCAGTCGGCGCCGGTGTGGGCCCGGCAGGTCCGCGGCTGGGCGACGGTGAACTGCTGGACCCGCGAAGGTTCTTCGCCCCGCCCCCCGTCGAGTCATGCTCCTTCCCTCCCGGCCCATGCCGGACTTGGCTGACCTACGCGGCCGGAGCGATATCGGCCCGCGACCGTTCCGCCCAGGCGCGAGCTGGGTGATCGGCCTGCTGGCGTACCTGCCGTCAGCGGGCCGGCAGTCCTGTCCGGCGCGGACGCTGCGAGCGAGCTGCTTCGCCAGGCCACTCCTCAGTCGACTCGCAGCCTGCTCTCGGGGCGCATCGCACTCGCGCAAACGCTGCCCGCCGTCGGCCTGGCCGTCACTTTTCCCTCGGATGCCTACACGGTGTTCTTCGCCGAGATCCCCGCCGAGCACACCCCCCCCGCTACACCGTCGTCACCGACGACAGCGGCCTCGGCGACCTGTTCGGCGGAGCGCACCTGGTGATGGACACCTGGACGTAGGTACACGTCACGCCCGCACTCCCGAACACGCTGCACAAAGCCGCGCCGAGTTCACCCGCGCTCAGACCATGCCAGTTCGTAGGCATTGGCCTTGGTGATCATTCAGCAAGTGCGCTGGGGCATCGGAGATATCCGGTGCGCCGGGGAGTTGTGTGAAATCGAAAAAGTCAAACGTTCTTTCTGTGGCTGGGTCGGTAAAATGTGGCACCGCGCCTGAAACCCTGCAATGCTGATATTGAGGGAAACCCACAACGTGACACATGGGAAGTGGTCGGCGGTCAGGCTCCTTTGATCGCCCACGTCTCAGGTCCCAGTCTCAGGTCCCAGACCATCTGGACGCTCCTGCAAGGCCACTAATCACCTTGCCTTGGGCCGTCTCGGTGGACGGCGATCGGAGAATTATCAACCAACCTACGTCTTGGGATCACGGAGCCCTCCATGACGAGCGAACTTCGAGTGAACTGCGCGATTCCCCCGTACATCCTCGAGGAGCTTCTGGAAAGCGATGATCGTGAGGTGCGGCAGGCGGCCCTGAACACCCTGCTCACCACTGCCCGTCTCAGGGGCGCGCGGTCGGTTCTGGCAGCCTTCCCCGGCGCCGCCACCCCCGGGAACGGGCGCAGGACGGTCTTCGACTGCCGAAACGGCACGGACCTTGCCCTCGCGGTACTGGCCCGGTCGGAGGACGGGCCGCCGTCCTCCGACGGCGCCGCCAACCGCGCGTTCGAGGCCCTCGGCAGCACTCGAGACTTCTTCCAGCGAGTGTTCGCCCGGAACTCCATCGATGGTCAAGGGATGCGCCTGGACGGCTACGTCCACTACGACGAGAAGTACAACAACGCGTTCTGGGACGGGCGTGAAATGTGCTTCGGCGACGGTGACGGAATCGTCTTCTCCGATCTCACGGGCTCGATTTCCGTGATCGCCCATGAATTGGCGCACGGAGTGACCGAGCACACCGCGGGACTCGCATACCGCGACCAGTCCGGGGCTCTCAACGAGTCCATGTCCGACGTGTTCGGGACGCTGGTCGAGCAATGGACGCTGAATCAGACGGCCGAGCAGGCGGACTGGCTGATCGGCCGCGAGGTCTTCACACCCAAGGTCCAGAAGGACGCCCTGCGATCGATGAAGGCCCCGGGGCACGCCTGGGCGCGGGACCCTCAGCCTGACCACATGTCGAACTACGTTCACATGTCCGGGGACCAAGGTGGGGTGCACTACAATTCCGGAATCCCGAACAAAGCCTTCTACCTGACAGCGACCGCCATCGGCGGGCACGCGTGGGAGGCTCCGGGAATGATCTGGTACGAATCCCTCAAGGCGTCCAACAGCGAGACGCGGTTCCAGGAATTCGCAGACACCACCTACCAGAAGGCGGGGGATCTCTACGGAGTCGGCGGCCCCCAGCAACAGGCCGTACTGGGCGCGTGGCAGCAGGTGGGCATCACCATCACCGGGGTCCCTGCCGGGATCGCGAAGGAACAGGGCCGCATGGTCGACGTGAGCGGTGACGCGGGCCAGCAGGATTCCGTGGCGGCAGTGGCCAGGCAGCTTCAGACGCTTGCAGGCCAGGTCCAGGAACTGAGCCGGGATCTGGCCACGCTGAAGGGGCGTGTGACGAGCGGCCGTTGATCGCTGCGCCCTCCGTCGGAACGGCGGAGGGCGCTGGATGGCCGTGAGGTGCCATGAAAATCACCCTGCTGACAGACGGCGGGCTGGCTTCCACAGTTCTCGCCGAGCTTCCGCCGCAGGTCCTGGACACGGACACCCTGTCCGAAGGAACCGCTGCCGAGTTGCACCGACTGGTGGCCGCAGCCGCCCGGTCGGTGGCGGAAGGGACCGAGGAGCCCTCCAGCCTCGCGAGAGACGCCATGAGCTACTCGATCACGGTCGAGGAGGGCGGCCACGCGTCCGTCCTGGTGCAGTCGGATACGACCATGTCTGCGGAGTTCGCGGCGTTGCTGCGATGGCTCAAGCAACATACCGCGCGGCAGTGAGGGCCGAGGCTGCGAAGGTGGCGGCGCGTGGCTCGCTTCGTTGCCCGCGTGAGGCATGTTCTCCGGTGTCGTGCCGCCGTCGCCGCAACGCCACACCGGGGGAGGCCGGCCTGCGTCGCGGTTCGGCTCGCACCTCACCCGACAACCGCATCGGTGGAACAGCACCCGGGTGAAAGCACGAGGACAGGATCATGACGAACGGCGGGACGCACCCCCGTGCTCCGAACCCGGCCGTACTGCGTCTCCCATGACGTTTCGTCCCCCACCGCCGGAGTGCCGACCTCGGAGCGTCCGGGCCGGCCGGAGATGAGAAAGGTGATCCAGATGCCACTGAAGAAGTACGGAGTGCTGGCCGCCCACGTAGTCGACAGGCGCCGGGAAGGGCACAGTGGCACCCCGCACTACCAGGTCCACCTTGTCGACGACACGGACACGCACTACCGCGCTGCCGTCAACGTGCAGTCACAGCAGGCCCCTTCGGAGCTTTTGTACCTGGCTGACGACGACTTCCACCATCCGCTCACCGACATGCTCCCGGCCGCCGGCAGCGGCTGGACCGGGCTGCCGTCCCAACCAGGAGCGGCAGGCCTCGACTTCATCCGCGGCAACCTGTTCGACCCCGCCAAGATGCGGTTGCTGCCCCCGGACCTGCCGGGTCCTGACAACGACCTCGCCGACCTGCTGGACCACTACATCCAGCGGGCGATCAACGACCCGGCCATCTGCCTGTACGCCTTCGGCCAGCGTTGGGGCCGCGAAGAAGGCAAGCCCGACAAGATCTTCGGGTTCGAGCCCGGCAACGGCGTCCATGACATCCACATGAACCAGGGCAACAGCGGCCGGTTCCACGGTGACGACGGGGTCTGGCAGGACGGCGGACTCCTGCTGCACCTACCCGGGGAGTCCCGTTGGGTCGGGATCTTCCTGGCCTTCCAGTCTCAGGCATGGCACACGGACGACACCACCGGCCACGCCATCGAGACCGCCCCCCGTCGCACCGACGAGGGACGAGTCCCTGTGCGGATCGTGGCTGCGCTGGTCGATCCCCTCGGGCCTGGACAGGAGAGCGAAACCGTCACCCTGATCAACACCTCCCGTACCCCCGTCAGCCTCACGGACTGGCAGCTCGCGGATCAGGAGAAGCGCAGGCTCCCCCTGCCCGACGTCAGTCTTCAGCCCGGCGAGACCCTGACCGTCCCCGGTTCCGGTGACTTCCACCTGGGCGACGGCGGAGGGGCCATCACCCTCCTCGGCCCTGACGGCCTCAAGGTTCACGGCGTTTCCTACACCGCCCGGCGAGCCGAGCCGAAGGGCGAGACGATCACCTTCTGATCGGGGACCGGCGACCACTGCTCATGGCCGGGCCGACCGACCGTGCGGTCATTCGCGCACGCCTACACCAGCGCGGACATCGAGCTGCCGGCCGCCCGTACCTCGGGGCTATGCGTGCTCTGCGGGAGGCGGACTCCGACTTCGTCCTGCAGGACATCCCCCTGGCCGAGTGCGACCGCCTCGGTGACGGCCGGGCCGACTACTCGGCCAAGCACCGTCGGCACGGGGTCTGCGAGCAGCGGCGTTCGGTGCGCCCGCCCTTCGGGCGGACGGCGGTTTGTTCACAGGCTCTGAGCTGAACTGCTGACAGGGTGGTTCCGGAATACGCCAGAGACCTGCCTTCTGCCAGCGGCAGAGCACCGGCCCGACCTGGCTCGACGATCACTACAGTCCAGGCTCATGACGACGGTTACAACGCGCACGATCGAATACGCGGCCGACGGCCTGACGATGTTCGGGCATCTCGCGCTCCCGGCCGGCGTCGACCGCCGGCCCGCTGTTCTGGTCGGCCCCGAGGGGATGGGGCTCAGCGACGTCGAGCGCCGCCGGGCCGATGCGCTCGCCGAGCTGGGATACGTGGCGCTGGCCTTCGACCTCCACGGCGGGCGCTATCTGGGCGACCCTGAGGAGATGCTTGCCCGTTGCATGCCGCTGCTCGCCGCCCCCGACCGGATGCGAGGCATCGGCCACGCGGCGCTCGACGTGCTCCGCGCCGAGCCGCGGACCGACCCGGACCGTATCGCCGCCGTCGGCTACGGCACCGGGGGCGCAATCGCGCTGGAACTCGGGCGCGACGGTGTCGACCTGCGCGCGATCGCGACAGTCAACGGACTGACCACGGGCCGACCAGGCGAGACGGCGCGCATTCACTGCGCAGTGTGGGCCGGGGTCGGGTCGGAAGACCCGATCATGCCGCCCGCGCAACGGGACGCATTCACTGCCGAGATGCAGGCTGCGGGCGTTGACTGGCGCCTCGTGGTCTACGGCGGCGCCTTGCACGCCTTCCATCACCCACCGGTCGACCACATCGTGCTTCCTGGGGTCGGTTTTCACCCTCGGCACGCGCAGCGAGCTTGGCGGGACGTCGTCGACCTGCTCGCCGAGTGCCTGCCCGTGACGGAGTGACTTCATCCCCGCACCTGTTCCCAGCTGCTCGGGTGCCCCAACTCCTCAGCTGTACCCGGCCACAACCGCTGCCGCCCCAGGCGCAGGAGACGACTTGGTTGCTGCGCTCTGCGACGGTGATCGGACGGCCGGGGGAGCCGTCTTGGCCCTCCTCGTGTGAGCGAGCCGTACGCCTGCGAGGGTGGGCTCGCGTGAAAGGCCCCGGACAGGCCCGATGGATGAGCGCCGGCGTGATCGCAGCCGGTTCGTCAGCGTGGTGGTTTGATGTCGCGGCGGTGGATTGCTGCTGTGCCTCCCAGTCCGTCCAGAAGGTCGACGAGTACGGTCCGGGCTGTTTCGAAGGCTGTGGCGTCGCAGCGCTGGCGCAGGCTTGCCTCGAGTCGTTCCCTCGCCTGCCGGGCGGCGCTGACGGCTTGCCTGCCGCGGCGGGTCAGGGCGACGTGGCGGATGCGGGCGTCGTGAGCGCTCGGTGTGCGTTCGACGTAGCCGAGCCGCTCCAGTTCCGCGATGGCCTTGGAGGCTCCCTGCTGGGTCATGTCGAGCCGTGCTGCCAGGTCGCTCACGGTCGGCTGCGCGTCGATCAGGTGCTGGAACACGTACCCGTGGGACGTCCGCAGGTCGCCGAAGCCCTGCGAGGCGAGGTCTTCCTGGATGGCATGGGTGGCGGCGAAGCCGACGAAGAGAGAGAGGCTGCCGATGTCCAGGTCGGATGGATGAGGTGAGGCGTGCATGCTTACAGCATCCATTTGACAACCATGGTTGTGCAACTAAGGTTGTGTACATGAGGTCACTCGACGAACACCCCAACCTCGGCACCGCTGTCCGCTACCACGAGGCGGTGGCCCGACTGGCGGCACCCGAGGAACTCGAACGGTTCCTGCACCCGGACATGGTCCACACCCAGCTGCCCAACTCGCTCTTTCCCCGCGGCCTCGAGCGTGATCTCGCGGCGACCCTCGCCGCATCGACGCAGGCCCGCACGCTGCTGGCCGGTCAGCAGTACGAAGTGATCAACGCGGTTGCATCCGGTGACCAAGTGGCGCTCGAGGTCAAGTGGTCCGGGACACTGGCCGTCTCGTTCGGGGAGCTGCCCACGGGACATGTCATGCGCGCACACATCGCGGCCTTCCTGGAATTCCGTGACGGCAAGATCATCGCTCAGCGGAACTACGACTGCTACGAGCCCGTGGCTTGACGTCTCATAAGGGCCGCCAAGGCGGAGATCCACCCCACTCCCCACTCCTGGCCCACTCCCGGCTTACGGACGCGAGTTTCACCGATCGCCGCTACGAACTGGAACCCCTCTCTGAGGCCGGCGGCATGTCCGCGTCCGGCTCCGGCATCGCCTGCAAGCAGGTCGACGCCGTCGCCCACCAGGTCGGCGGGGAGCCCGATGGCCGCCACCTCGTCCGCCGGATTGCACGGGCCGACAAGGCTGCGGGCCGTCCTGTGTGGCTATGCAGCGCATGGTGTGCCTTCGCCACCGCCCTGTATGCCGCAGTCCTCCCTCGCCCATCGAAACCGCTGGCCCGTCGTCGGCGGGCCGGCAGCGGTGATCCTGCCGTCGTCCTCGTGTGCGCTGCCCGAGGCGGCATGCCGCACCGGAAGCGCTGACCGGTCGGGTGAAGGTCTGCCCGCCGGCAACCTGAGGAAAAGGGCGCCGGCGAGCCGGAGTCAAGGTCGGGCAGGGTGTCGTCCGCGGCTGCCCTGCGCACGTCTGCGACCACGGCCCGGTCGGCCCTCGTGCTGGTCTGCGGCGCAGTCCTGTGCGGAATCGCGCGTGGCCGCCGCCCCCGCCCCGGCGAACTGTCCGTACGATCGGCCGATTCAATCCATCCTGAGGAATACCTGCCAGGTGAGTGCCGTCGTCCTGTCGTCCCGCGACATCGCTCGACTGCTGCGGGTGCAGCAGCTGTCCCGAGTCGAGGACGGGCAGAGGCTGCACGCTCTCCTGTGGCGGCGGGGCCCGGATGGCGGATGATTAGCAGCGCTGTTCTTGGCGGAGGCATCGGGGAACGTTCCTGGATCCTCAACGCGCAGGTCTCCCACGGTTATCGGCGTTCCGATCCGGCCCGGCACCTGGCCGTACTTGCCGATGAAGCCGGCGCGCACGGCGAGGGGCTGGGGCTGATGACGGCAGCCGACGTGCGGGCATACGGTACGACGGCGGAGTCGACGCGGTGGCGACCGCGGGCCTTGGAGTACGGGGATGGGCCGCAACCGGCCGAGGGCCCCTGTCCCGCTGCGGGTGGGCACGGTCAACATCGTCGTGGCCCGCCCTTCCCGTGGCGCTGTCCGACGCGGCGCTGGTCAATGCGGTCGCCACGGCCACCGAGGCCAAGGTGCAGGCGCTGGTCGGGGCCGGCTATGACTGCTCCGGCACACCCACCGACGCGGTCTGCGTGGCCACACGTTCGCCCCGTCCGGGCCACGACGTCCACGCTTTCGCCGGCCCCCGCTCCCTGTGGGGGCCCTGCTGGCACGGGCCGGTCCACGCGGCCGTATACACCACGGCCGCCCCGTCCTGACCTGACCTGACACACCGGACAGGCGTCGTTCACTTGCGGCGGCACACGACCGGGTGGCTCGGCCCGCGTCGCCGTGCATCGCGAGGGTGCGGCGGTGCCCCGCCATAGGGCGAGTCCGGCCGCCCGCGTCCCAGCCCTTCCGCCTGCGTCCCAGCTCTTGCTTTCCCTATCGAATATCAATAGATTCTCGTCGTAAATCGATGGAAGGACGGGCATGGGAAAGCTGACCGTGGGAGCGCTGCGCGCCGTGCTGGTGGTGATGCTCGCCGGCACCGGATTCGTCCAGGCCGGGATGGTGTGGGCGCTGGTCACCGGGAGCGATCCGGAGGACGGGTCGCTCCCGCTGACCCCACTGCGCGTGATCACGATCCTGGGCATGGTGTCGGTCCAGGTCGTCGTGGTCTGCGTATGGCGGCTGGTGTCTATGGTGCGACGTGGAACCGTGTTCTCCCACGCCGCCTTCCGATACGTGGACATCGTGATCGGCGCGATCGTGGCGGCCGCTCTCGTGTGGTTCACGGTGACGGCCATCAATGCGCCGGGCCAGCGGGACGACCCGGGCGTCACCCTCATCATGGGCGGGGTCGGCGTGGCCATCCTGGGGGTCGCGCTCATCGTGCTCGTGCTGCGGATGCTGCTCGCCCAGGCCGTCGCGCGTGACGTCGAAGCGGCTCGGATGCAGGCCGAGTTGAACGAGGTGATCTGATGCCGATCATCGTCGACATCGACGTGATGCTGGCCAGGCGGAAGATGCCCGTGGGTGAACTCGCGAACCGCGTGGGGATCACGCCCGCCAACCTTGCGGTACTCAAGAACGGCCGCGCCAAGGCGGTGCGCTTCACCACGCTCGCCGCGCTGTGCGAGGTGCTCGAATGCCAGCCAGGCGACCTGCTGCGCTGGGAGACCGAGGACACCGCAGGCGAATAAGCCGCGCCTGCCGACGGACGCGTCATCACCGACGGCGTGGTAGCCGCGCTGATCAAGGTCGCTGCCGAAGGATGCCGTGCCGCTGGGTGCCATTGGCTGCATGTCGGCTTCGAGGAGCATCTGCGGTCGTTCTACTTCGATGCCTGTGGCCTCAAGGAAACAGCGGCAGGACTGATCGCCTTGTGAAACCTTTGAACCGGCCTTGCTCGAACAGCGCGTGCCTGGGGCCAAGGCCCCCGAGGTTTCAGGCGCACCCGCCAGGTCCAGGTGCGGCAGTTGTGGTCGGCGGCCTCCACGACGAAGGCGGCAGTTAGCCTGATCCACGTGAGGGTGTCCGGTTCGAGAACGGCGTCCTGATCGAGCGGGAGGGGCGGCCGCGTGGGTGAGATCGCAAGCTCGGGCGGTTGTCGTAGCAGCGTGGAAGTACAGATCGAGCGGGTCATCGTTGCCTCCCTCGAACAGGCCACCGTCCACGTGCGCTGCAGGCGTCACCGCCCTCGTGCTGCTTCGAGAAGAAGGCGTCCAGCACCTCGCATCGGGCACCCTGGCCTCCGGACGGCAGGTCATCGAAGGCGCCAACCCGTTGTCTTGCCAGTGACCGCTTGCCAGTGACCGCACGAGAAGAGGGAAACAACCGCGGCGTGCCGACTTCGTGGAGCGAACTCCACGTGCGCTAGGACTTCCCAACTGTCCGCGGCAAACGTCACGGTGCGGTCCGCTCCTAGCACTCCAACTCCACCGTGAAGGCCGACGCGCCGCGTGCCTTGCCCACGACCGCCACGACGGAACCCGATTCCAGGGCGAACTCACAGCCGAACTGCACACGCGTGCGCGTCGCATGCGCCTCGCGTAGTCGGCCGACGACAGCCCGGGTCACCCCATCAATCCGTCCAGGGCATCCTCGAGACGCTGACGGCCTCCGCCGATCTCGCGTTCCGTCCCGTAGCGGTGACCGACTTCCTGCACGGCCACATTGGCATCAACCGCTCCGCCACCGGAAACGGCCGCGCCTCCTCGACGAACTCGCCCGCGTCATCGTTGCGGAGGCTGTGGGTGGTGCCGTTGAGCTGGTAAGGGCGCAGGTCGTTGATGGTGCGGCCCTCGCGGCCGAACGCAGGCGTGCCGGCCGAAGTAGTTGTCCAAGCGATTCGACCGTCGGCTCGACCTGGCGATCATGCGCCTGGCCCTCGGCCGGTCGGGCCGGAGTGGCCGGAATGGATCCGGCGCGCGGGAATCACCCTGGCGCATGGATATGCGCCCGAACACGTGGCGTCATGCGGGGAATGCAGGTGAATCGGAGCACAAGTGCGGCGCACGCCGAAAACGTAAAGATCGATTCCGTCGGGCGGTCCGACGGAAACGATCTCTCAATCATGACCGATTGAAGCCTTATTGGATGTTGCCTGCATCTGCTTCAGTGGAGCGCATTGTGAATCACACCCACTGAGGAGGTCACATGGCCGAAGTCAAGAAGGTGGTCCGTCCTGCGGTCACCGCGTCGTCCCGTCCGTGCGCGTTCGTGTCACCGGACAAGGGCAACGCTCCGACCATCACTCCGGTCCGCAAGCAAGTGGAGACCGTCACGGCCACCGCTGAGCAGCGGAAAGAGTGCGAACCGGCCTAAGGGCTGAGGTACCCCGGGGCCCGCCCGCTGGCCGGGCCCCGGTCTGTCGCGCGGGCCGTGCCGGGAGCGGGAGCGGTCCGTGGCCAACGACTGCGCGCCGGGGTGTTTTTCGCCGACGCCTTGCCGTTCGCCGCGCACCGAGCCGCGATGCGCGCCGCGCCGGAATTCGTGACACGCAGGGAGAAGTCTTCAGCCATGCAGAATTCGATGTACCAGTCCTCGCGCTACGTCCGCACCCTGCGCGCCGTGGACGACCGGGATTTCGCGTCATTCGGAGGCCGACTCGATTCATACGCGGACGACGAGCGAACCATGGCCTTTCATTCACTCTTCGGAAATGCGCGGCTGATCGACCGGGACATCGTGGACCTCCTCAAGGAGGCCTCCCAGGGCATGAGCTGGGACCGGCTGCGGGAGCGGGTCGACGACGCGTCACTGCGGGACCTCGTCGAGGCCCGATTCCTGGTCGAGGCGGGCCACGACGAGGCCAGGGAGATCGACGCGCTGCTGGAGAGCAGGCAGGGCGCGCTCAGCACCGGCGTGTTCCACTCCTCCATCCAGCTCGTCCTCACCAACGCCTGCAACTTCTCTTGTCAGGGGTGTTTCGCGTACAACTTCGACGGTGGTGTCGAGGAGCGCAACACCTCAGGGGAGTCGGTGAAGCCGGGTCCGGTCCTGGTCGAACTGCGACGCTCGCGCGAGGACACGGCCCCCGTCCGTCAGGACTCGGGCCCGACCCTCGCCAAGGGCGACTGGAACCACGGCTCGGACGAGGGCCGCAACCCCTCGATGCACATGTCCCGCGAGGTGGCCGAGAAGACCGTCGAGGAGGCCATCAGACTGCGCAAGGCCAACGGCGGCGGCCACCTGACGGTGTCGTTCTTCGGCGGCGAACCCACCCTGGCGCGCGGCACCATCCTGCACGTGTTGCGCACCTTCGGCGACAGCCACGACGGGGTCACCCTCTCCTACGACCTGACCAGCAACGGCTCCCGCATCGACGAGGAACTCCTGGCGGCCCTCGCCGAGCACCGCGTGGACACCACCGTCTCCATCGACTACCTGGTCCCGGAGACCGGCGAGTTCCGCGGCGGGCAGCAGCAGCGCACTCCGTGGGCCGTCGTCCGCAAGGCGATCCTCGACATGAAGGCGGCGGGCGTCCCGGTGAGCATCACCTCGGTGCTCTCCCAGTACACATGGGACAAGTGGGGCACCCCGCTCATCGACTTCGTCGCCGAGGCCGGACTCGACAGCCTGGACGTCATCGTGTCGTTCCAGGCCAAGGAGTTCTTCCAGAAGCACAGCCCGCACGATGTGGCGCAGCGGCTGCTGGCCGCCGTGGACTACGGCCGCGAGCGCGGCGTACAGCTGAGCGGCTACTGGTACCAGACCTTCCAGATGATCATCGACGAGGCCAAGTGGGCCGAGCAGGCCGACTACAAGACCTGCCCGGCGGTCGGCCGCCAGCTCTCCATCGAGCCCAACGGCAGTGTCTTCGCATGCAAGGCGACCGCCCGCAAGCTGGGCACGATCGACGACTGGCGCGCCATCTTCTCCTCCGCCGCCTACCAGGATTACGGCATGCGGGCCTACACCAACGGTCCCGGCTGTCAGGGCTGTGAGCTGCAGGGCACCTGCTCGGGCGGTTCCGCCGGCGCGCTGGAGGAGGAGAACGGCTCCATCCAGCTGATGTCGCCCGGCTACTGCGCCTACATGCGCGAGGTGGTGCAGGGCCTCCTGGAGCGCCATCACACGCAGAGCCTCGCCACCCTTTCCTGACCCGGCCCCGACGCTCCCCGCACCGGGCCGCCCCGCGCGGCGGCCCGCCAAGCCACGACCCGGCCCCCGCGACCTCGGTCCGGGCCGAGGAAGGGTGACTGGTTCCATGGCAACGATCGGTATGCACTTCGGCCACGACGCCGGTGCCGCGCTCACCGAGGAGGGCGGGTACCACGTCATCGAGGCCGAGCGCCGCCTCGGCCTCCGCCATGTGTGCGGCGGCAACGGCGACTTCCCCCGGGCCGCCGGCGAATGGCTGGCGGAGCTGAGGGCGCGGGCGGCGGGTCCGGTGACCCGGATCGCCGTGGCGGACTGGTACACGCCCAGGTGCGAGGTGCTCCCGCCGGCCCTGGTCGAGCTGGTCAACGAGGACGCCCGCTGGACGGCCACCGGCGGCACGGGTCTCGCCGACGCGGTGACCCGGGTGATCAAGACCCTGGACTGGCCGCTGGCCGAGGAGTTCGACGACGTCACCCTGACCGCGGTGCGCCACCATTACGCGCACGCCGCCCTGGCCTACTACACCTCCGGGGCCCGCCAGGCGCTGGTGCTCGCCCTGGACGGGACCGGCAACTACGCCGAGTGCGGCATGGTCTGCCTCGGCGACGGCGACCAGCTCACCCCGGTGATGTCCTTCACGAACCGCACCGGGCCCCGCTTCGGCCTGGTCTACGAGGCGCTCGCCCGGCGCATCCACGGCAGCCAGTTCGACACCGGCAAACTGCTCGGCCTGACGGCCACCGGGGACACAGACCTCTCTCTGCTGCCGGTCCTGCGCGCCATGCTCGTCCCGCAGTCCACCCGGCGGGCCTCGCCGGACCTGTACGAGCGGCTCGACGAGGACCTGCTGACCGGGACAGCGCTGCGCTACGCCGACACCTGGTGGGAGTACGACCCGGTCAGCGGCGGATATCTGGACGCCGGCCTGGCCGACTCCTCGGACGACGACGTCGTGCACTCTTTTGGGTCGGTCTTCCCCGACGAGATCCGTACCGCGGACGGCCGCACCACGCCGGTCGGCACCTCCCCCGACGAGCGGGTGTGCCGGGACCTCGCGGCCACCCTGCAGACCGCCGTGGAACGGGACCTGACCCGGCTGGTCATCGGCATCAGCCGGCGCTTTCCCAGCTACGCCACGCTCTGCTACGCCGGCGGTTGCGCGCTCAACATCACCGCCAACAGCCTGCTCGCGGAGTCGGGCCAGTTCACACGGGTGTCCATCCCGACCTGCTGCGACGACTCGGGGATCGCGCTGGGCGCGGCGCTGGCCGTGGCCGACCCCTCCGACCGGCCGGCCCTGCTGGGCCGCTCGGGGTGGGCGCCGCTGGCCTACGCCGGACCACCGCTGCAGGGCCTGGACGAAGCCGACGGCGGTCGCAGGCCCCGGGCCGACGACCTCGCACGGCGGCTGACCGAGCTCGGGCTGGCCGTGCGCCGCACCGACGACGAGGAGAAGTTCCTGGAGAGCGTCGCCGAGTTGCTGGCCGGCCGGCGCTGTGTGGCGTGGCTGGAAGGCGGTATGGAGACCGGGCCGCGCGCGCTGGGTCATCGCTCGCTGCTGGTCTCGGCCCACTGGAGCGGCGCCCGCAGGTACGTCTCGCAGACGATCAAGCAGCGGGAGTGGTTCCGGCCGGTCGCGCCGATCTGCCCGGAAGAGGTGGCCGACCAGTACTTCACCGGGCCCCTGGACCACACCGAGGCCATGCTGTTCGCGGTTCGGGTGCGGCCCGACCGGGCTCGGCAGCTCGCCGAGGCACGGCACATCGACGGCACGGCCCGGCTGCAGACCGTACGGCCCGTCGAGCACCCCCTGCTGCACCGGCTGTGTCACGCGGTCGGCGCCCGCACCGAGCTGCCGGTGCTGATCAACACCAGCGCCAACGGCGGCGGACGCCCCATTCTCAACCGCCTCGACGAGGCGGTCGAGTTGCTCCTGGAGACCGAGCTGGACGCCGTGGTGCTGCCCGAACACCGCCTGATCGCCGAGTGAAACCCGATCCCGTACAGCACCCTGGAGAGTGTTTGTGGCCGCCATCCAACTGCGAGACATCCACAAGAAGGAGCCGCTGCGCGTCCTGTCCCCCGCGGACTGGAAACAGTGGGTCACCCAGGGTTATGTGATCGTCCGTCAGGCGGTGCCGCCGGAGGCGGTGGCGGCCCTCGTCGACGGCCTGAGCTCCTTCCTCGACATGCGCCCCGACGACCCCTCGACCTGGACCTCGCCGCACACGGGCAACGACCGGTTGCCGGGCCACAGCGGACTGGTCGAGATGTACAACCACCAGGCGCAGTGGGACGTCCGGCAGACCCCGCGCGTCTACGAGGCGTTCGCCGACGTCTGGGACCGCACGGACCTGTGGGTCACCATCGACTTCGCGAACGTCAATCCGCCCAACCGGGGATCGCGCGCTTTCGACGGGTTCGTCCACTGGGACGTGGACACCTCGGCCGACCCGCTGCCGGTGAGCTGCCAGGCGGTGCTGTCCCTCACCCACGGTGACGAGGAAATCGGCGGCTTCCAGTGCGTGCCGGAGATCTTCACCGAGTGGGAGAAGTGGGTCAGCGGCCAGCCCGCCGACCGCGACCCCTTCACACCGGACATCACCGGCTACTCGGTCACCACACCCCGGGTGGCGCCGGGTGACCTGATCATATTCAACAGCCTGCTGCCGCACGGCGTGCACCCGAATGTGTCCGAGTCCCGCGTGCGCATGGCCCAGTACCTGACCATGGCGCCCGCCTGGGAGGAGAACGCCGAACTGCGCGAGGCGCGGGTGCGGTTCTGGCGGGACCGGATCCCGCCGCATCCGCCCGAGGGCGGGATGCGCAAGGACGAGTCCGAGCTGTACGGACGGGCGGCGCTGAGCGAACTCGGCGAGCGACTGCTGGGCCTGCGCACGTGGTCCGAGGGGAGCATTGTTGGCTGACACCGCCAGACAAGGGACCGGTCACGACCGCCGGGCGGACCTGGGCCGACCGTTCCGGTGGCTGTGGGGCTCGGCCGCCGCCTCCAACGCGGGCGACGGCATCACCCGTACCCTGCTGCCGCTGCTGGTCGTCGCGCACCATCCCGAACCGGCGGCGGTCGCCGGGCTGACCACCGTCAACATGCTGCCCTGGCTGCTGTTCGCGCTCCCCGCCGGCGTCCTGGTGGACCGAGTGGACCGGCGCCGGATCGTGCTGGGCAGCAACCTGGTGCGCGCGGCGGCCCTGCTCGGCGCGATGCCGGTGCTCGCCGCCCACCGACCGCTTCCGCTCCTGTACGCGCTGGCGTTCGTGCTCGGCATCGCCGAGACCCTCGCCGACACGGCGGCGCCCGCGATGCTGCCGCGCCTGGTGGACGAGCGGCAGCTGGAGCGTGCCAACGGGCGGCTGTCGGCGGCCCAGATCCTGCTCAACGAGATGGTTGGGCCGCCCGTCGCAGGTCTGCTCGCCGGCCTGGCCGCCGCCGCGGCGCTGGCCACCGGCGGGATGCTGTACGCGCTGGCCGCGCTGCTGCTCGTCGGCCTCTCCCCGCTCGCCCGCGCCCGCCACCGGTCCGCTTCGGCCAGGGCGCACGGCGGCGTGCTGCGCGACATCCGGCAGGGCCTCCGCTTCGTCCTCGGCCATCACACCCTGCGGCTCACGCTGGCCGCGAGCGCCCTGTACGGCCTGGTGTTCTCGGCGACCTTCTCGATGCTGGTGCTGTTGAGCGCGCGCGCCCTCGGGCTGAGCGGGACCGGGTACGGGCTGTTGCTCGCCGCCGGGTCGCTGGGCGCCGTCGCGGGCAGCTGGCTGGCGCCCCGGGCCGCCGACCGGCTGTCCACCGTACGGCTGGCCCGGTGGTCCCTGGTGGCATCCGGGGCCGCGTACGTCGCGCTGGGGCTGGGACGCCAACCGGTCCTGGCGGCACTGGCGCTGGCCGCCAACGGCGTCTTCATGATGGGCTGGAACATCCCCGTGATGTCGCTGCGCCAGCGGCTGACACCGGAGGACCTGCAGGGCCGGGTGATGAGCGTGTCCCGGCTCTGCTCCTGGGGCTCCATGCCGATCGGTGCCACCCTCGGCGGCCTGCTCGCCGAAGCCCTCTCCGTGCCCGCCGTGTTCGAGGTGTGCGGGACCGTCCTGGCCGTCGGCGCGCTGTTGCTGCTCGCGCCGCTGCGCGAGGACCCGTCCCCGCTCGCCGATCCGCCCGCGAACAGCGACCTACTCGACAAGGGGTGACCATTGGACACACAGCTCTACGACACGGTGATCGTCGGAGGCGGCCCGGCCGGCCTCAACGCGGCGCTGTATCTGGGACGTTCGCGCCGCCGTGTACTGCTGATCGACTCGGGCGACGCCCGCAACATGGCCGCCGGGGTCATGCACAACGTCCTCACCAACGACGGGTCGACGATCGCTGACTTCCGTGCCCGGTCCCGCGCCCAGCTCGCCTCGTACGACGTGACGTTCCGGGATGACGAGGTCGTCTCCGCCGAACCCGACGGGGACCGTGTGGTGGTCGGCACCAAGGAGTCCGGCACCTTCCGCGCCCGCACCCTGCTGTACGCGGCCGGTGTGCGCTCGGTGCTGCCGCCGGTCCCGGGCCTCGCGGACCTGTGGGGCAGGTCGGTCTTCGAGTGCCCGTACTGCCACGCCTGGGAGGTGCGTGAGCGCACCTTCGCCGTGTACGGGGGCAACGTGCCCAGCGAGTGTCTGGCCGCGACGCTGACGGTGTGGTCCGACACCATCACCTATCTCACCGATCGGCGCGAGCTGCCGCAGGACGAGCGGGACCGGCTCGTCAAGGCCGGCGTGCCCGTCGTCGCCGACCAGGTCAGGGAGCTGAGGCCGCACCCCGAGGGGGTCGAGGTGGTGTTCGCGGACGGCCGGTCCACGAGCTACGGAGCCATGTTCCTGCACCTGGACATCGAGCCCCGGGTCGCCCCGCTGCGTCCCTGGCTGCAGGCCCCGGACCTGGAGTCCGTGCAGACCGACGAGCGCGGCCGCACCAGTCTGCCCCGGCTGTACGTGGCCGGCGATCTCGGCCGGAACATGCAGCAGGCCGCGATGGCCGCCGCCAGCGGCGGACTCGCGGCCATGGCCGTCAATGCCGACCTGATCCGGGAGGACCGCCCCGGCTCGCTGCCCGAGCCGCCGCCCCCGGCGCCGGCTCGCTGAGCGCCCGCCGCCCACTCACCCACGCCACGGGAGCCCCTTCGCGATGACCTCACCCCGCGCCGAGTTCACCCCGCACATGGAGCACTACACCTTCTTCCTCGAGGACCAGCCCTACCTGGGGTACTTCCAGTACGGCAACGAGAAGACCCCCGTCTACACCACCGACCGGCACGGCTTCCGGGTGACACCGGGCCCCGGTGGGCTGCGGGCGACGGTCGGCGACGACCGCCCCGACGGCCCAGCACGGGTGCTCGCGGGCAGTTCGGCGGTCTTCGGCGTAGGCGCCACCGACGACACGGCCACGATCAGCGCGCGGCTGTGGCAGACCCACGCGCCCCGGCTGCCGTGGCTGAACATCGCCGGGCAGAGCCACAACTCGGCGCAGGAACTGATGTTGTTCACCCTGTTCCTCCACGAACTCCCGCCCATCGAGGACATCGTGCTGCTCTCCGGCGTCAACAACCTGGTGCTCAGTCGGCTGCCGGAGGAGAAACAGGGCCGGCACGGCGCCTTCTTCGACTGCGGTCCCGCCCCCGACGTCGTACCGCCCGCCGACCAGAGGGTCACGCACGCGGCCCAGTTGACCCTGCGGCACCTCGGCGGGTGGAAGACCCTGGCGGACGGGCTCGGTGCCCGGCTGACCTTCGTGCTCCAGCCGCTTGCGCCGTGGGTGCGCGAGAAGCCGCTGCCCCGGGAGAAGCTGCTCTTCGAGGAGCTGGACGAGGTCTCCAACTTCCGCCGTTTCCACAACGACATCTCCACCATGGCAGTGGGTCGCGCCTACGCGGAACGGCTGGCCGCCGGGTGCGCCGGACTGGACGTGCCGTTCCTGGACATGAACGTGGCCATGGCCGACGCCGCGGGGCCGGAGGACTGGCTGTTCATCGACCGCGTGCACTGCACCGACCTGGGCTACGACCTCGTGGCCCGGCAGCTCGCGGACCGCCTCGACCTGGCGTGAGGAGCCCCTCGATGCGTGACCCGAAGCACGACGACCGAGGCCCGGCACCCGCCTCGGCCGTCCGACGCCTGGCCTCCTGGCTGCGGCACCGGAGCCGAACCGAACCCTCCCACAGCGCCCCGCCGGACCCGCCCGCCGTCCCGCCGTCCCGGCTGCGGCCGCAGCCCGAGGACGACGCGTCCGTCTACCCGCTGTTCTGACATGGGGATCAGCCCGGCCGGCGGCTCGGACGGACCGGTCCTCGGCATCTCCGCCTACTACCACGACAGCGCGGCCGCCCTGGTGGCGGGCGGCACCCCGCTCGCGGCGGCGCAGGAGGAGCGGTTCACCCGGCGCCGCCACGACCCGGGCTTCCCCGCGCACGCCGTCGGCTTCTGCCTGCGCGAGGCCGGGCTGCGCCTCGACGAGCTGGCGGCGGTGGCGTTCTACGAGGACCCGGCGCTGAAGTTCCGCCGCGTCGTGGCGACCTGGCTGGCCACGGCCCCGCACGGGTTCCCGGTGTTCCGCCGGGCGTTCCCGCAGTGGGCCGGATGGAAGCGGCGCGCCCTGGACGACGTACGGGCACGGCTCGGCGACTTGGCGAAGGGGCGCCCGCTGCCGCCGGTGGTGGCGCACCGGCACCACACCTCGCACGCCGCCTCGGCGTTCTTCCCGAGCCCCTACCCCTCGGCGGCGGTGCTGTGCGTCGACGGAGTGGGGGAGTGGGAGACGACGACGCTGTGGCATGGTCGGGGCACCAAGCTGGTCCCGCTGGCGCAACTGCGCTTCCCGCACTCGCTCGGCATGCTGTACTCGGCGTTCACGTACTTCTGCGGCTTCAAGGTCGACTCGGGCGAGTACAAGCTGATGGGCCTCGCGCCCTACGGGACGCCGCGCTACGTGCCGCTCATTCGGGAGCGGCTGATCGACGTCAAGCCGGACGGCTCGTTCCGGCTCGATCTGCGGCACTTCACGTTCCAGTACGGGCGGACCATGGTCGGCCGGGCCTTCGAGGAGCTGTTCGGGGGACCGCGCAGGGCCCCCGAAGGTCCCCTCACGGAGCGGGAGTTCGACCTGGCGGCCTCCGTGCAGCAGGTGACCGAGGAGGTGATGGCCCGGCTGGCCCGGACGGCCCTGGAGCGCACCGGGGAGCGACGGCTGTGCCTGGCCGGTGGCGTGGCGCTCAACTGCGTGGCCAACGGCCGGCTCCTGGCGGATGGGGTCTGCGAGGAGTTGTGGGTCCAGCCGGCGGCCGGGGACGCGGGTGGGGCGCTCGGCGCCGCCCTGGCCGAGTCGCACCGCCGGGGAGCCCCCCGCGCCCATGTGACACGGGGAGTGGACGCGATGGCGGGGGCGCTCCTCGGCCCCGCCTGCTCGGACCGGGAGATCGAGGAGTTCCTGGCCCGGGGCAAACTCCCCGCCGTACGGCTGCCGGAGCGCGAGCTGGTGGAGCGTGTCGCGGCGGAGCTCGCGGCGGGCCGCGTGGTGGGCTGGTTCCAGGGGCGGATGGAGTTCGGGCCACGGGCGCTGGGCAACCGATCCATCCTGGCGGACCCCCGCGATCCGGCCATGCAGTCCACGCTCAACCTGAGGACCAAATTCCGCGAGTCCTTCCGGCCGTTCGCGCCGGCGGTCCTCGCCGAGGACGCCAAAGACTGGTTCGACCTGGCGCAGGAGAGTCCTTACATGTTGCTGACCGCGCAGGTCGCCGCGGCCCGCCGGCGCGAGTGCGGAGCCGAGGCCGAGGGCGCGACGGGTCTGGAGCTGTTGCGGGTGCCGCGCTCGACGATCCCAGCGGTCACCCATGTCGACGGCTCCGCCCGGGTGCAGACGGTAACGGCCGGGCACAACGAGCGGTTCCACGCGCTGCTCACCGCCTTCCGGGCGCGCACGGGCTGCCCGGTGCTGGTGAACACCTCGTTCAACGTGCGCGGGGAGCCGATCGTGCGCGACGCCGCTGAGGCATACGCCTGCTTCATGCGCACGCGGATCGATTTGCTGGTGCTCGGCGACTTCCTGCTGGACAAGCGCGACCAGCCCGAATGGCGGGAGGAGGACGACTGGCGTGCCGCGATCCCGATGGACTGAGCGGCTGGGGCGGATGGGGCTGGCCGTGCTGTACTTCGCGGTGGTCACGCCGGCGGGACTGTGCCTGCGGGTCGTGCGGGACCCGCTGCGCCGTTCCAGGGACGACCGCCGGACGAGCTATCTGACCCGCCCGGTGCCTCCCAGGCGGTGACTCCGTGCCGGACTACGAGGTCAGCGTGCGTCCGGGCTCGTCGCCGAGGTCACCACCACGCGTCGCGTCCCGAGTACGAGGACGCGTGAGTCGGCCTCGGTGAAGCCGCATTCCGTCGCCCAGGCAGTTGCCTCGTCCGCGGTGCGGGGCAGTGGCACATCACGGGCGACGTGCGTCGCGAAGCGCCCCGACGGGCGGAAGTGCGTGGCCAGCGGCAGCGTGAACCCCACCCGGCCGCCCGGCCGAAGGGCGCGCAGCCAGTCGGCCGGCGCCCGGCGCCCCAGGAAGTGCAGCGAGGAGGCGCAGAGCACGGCGTCCAGGGAGTGATCGGCGACCGGCAGCGGTACGGCGTCGGCGACCCGCCAGTCGATCGCCGAAGCGAGTCCCTGGTCGGCGGCGCGGGCCCGGCCCGCCGCCACCATTCCCGCGGACAGGTCGACGGCGAGAACGGCCCGGGCGGTGGCGGGTCGGGCCCGGGCGAGTTGCAGGGCGACGGCGCCCGCTCCGCACGCCACGTCCGCTATCGCATCTGCCCTCCAGGGGGCCATCCGCTCGATCAGCGCCCGGGCGATCTCTTCGTGGTGCGGGTGGTCGTAGCTCTCGGCCAGTTCGTCGAACGCTCCGGCCAGCGTTGCACTCTCCA
Organism: Streptomyces sp. WI03-4A; assembly: GCF_033792105.1. NCBI lineage: Bacteria > Bacillati > Actinomycetota > Actinomycetes > Kitasatosporales > Streptomycetaceae > Streptomyces > Streptomyces sp. WI03-4A. The sequence goes on along the minus strand of NZ_JARAUO010000004.1, from coordinate 101,931 downwards.
TCACCGTCTGATCCTAGGCCAGGCCGAACTCCCGGTCGCACGCGTCGACGTCGGCGCGAACGTCGGCATGGCACGGAATTACGCCGTCACGTCGCTGTTCCGTAGCGTGTGCGGCGCACCGGGCGGGGTCGGCATGCGGTGGTCGCCAGACGGCCGTCAACTGCGGGCCGTTCACCCCAAGCCCCACGTCTCCCCGCCGCAGGGAGGCTGAGGCAACGAACGAGGAGAGAGAACCGCAAGGGCCATGGCGAAGGAACGAGTCACCGTCTGCGTCCCCCCGGTGGGCCCCGGGCGACGTGCCCGAGGCGATCGGTGCCGCCATGGCCCCGTACGACTACAACCGTGACTTCGCCGCCGGCGATCCGGAGCGGCGTGGCTCACGCCCTCACCTCCTAGGCGGTCGTGGCTGCCGTCTTTGCTGCCGGGGTGGCGGTCTGCAGGGTGCGGGTGCGGGGGATGGGGGAGGGCAGCAGCCACAGGACGGACAGGGCTCCGCCGATGGCGGCGACGGTGAGGGTGCCGCGCAGTCCGATGGCGGTGGCGAGGCCTCCGCCGGCCAGGGCGCCGAGGGGTCGTATGCCGTAGTTGACGGTGGTGTAGGCGCCGGCAACGCGGCTGCGCAGGGCGTCCGGGGTGGCGCCGACCTGCACGGAGTTGAGGTTGACGTCGAAGAGCATGACGCCGAAGGAGGACAGCGCGCAGGCGGCCGCCAGTACCCCGGCTCGCAACCACACCGGGCCTTGCGCCGCCCAGACGAGAGCGAGGGGTGCAGGGAACAGGACGGCTCCCACGACGATGCTGCGGCCCACCCCGATGAGCCGGGAGATCGTGGGCGCCCCCACCGCGCCGAGGAGGCCGCCGACGGCGCCGAGGCCGAACACCGAGCCGATCAGGCCGGGTGAGAGCCCCAGGTCCCGGTCGGCGAACAGCACCAGAAGGCCGGTGCCGGTGAGGAACGTGAAGAAGTTGACGGTGGTGGCGCAGCCGAGCCCCGCCCGCAGGACCGGGTGCCGCAGCACGTGGGCGAGACCCTCGCGGGCGCCGCTCATCAGCCGCGGGTGACCGGTGCGGGAAGCCGGGGGTTCCGGGATGCGGATGGGACCGATGAACAACGCCGAGGCCAGGAAGGACAGCGCGTCGGCGACCAGGGCGACCGGGGCGGTCAGGAGTTGCACGAGACCACCGCCGAGCGCCGGTCCGGCGACGAAGGACAGTGAACGGCTGGCACTCAGCTTGCTGTTGGCGTCGACGTACGAGGACGCGGGCACGAGGCGGGTGAAGAACGAGGGGTAGGCGGTGGTGAACACCACTCCGGCCAGGCCGGTCAGCAGCGCGACCGCGTAGAGCTGACCGAGGGAGAGCACGCCGAGGAGCGCGGCGGCGGGGACCGTCAGCAGGAGCACCGCGCGGACCACGTCGGCCGCGACCATGAGTGCGCGTTTACCGACCCGGCGGTCGACCCAGGCTCCGAGGAGGACGGCGAGCAGGTTCGGGGCCCAGACCAGCGCGGTAAGCCAGGACACCTGGGCGGCCGAGGCGTGCAGGGTGCCCACGGCGATGAGTGGTAAGGCCAACTCGCTTATTCGGTCTCCCATTTGTGAGACCGCTTGGCCGGACCAGAAAGCCCGGAATCGGGAGTCGCGCCACAACGATGTCGTCACCGTTCCGCCCCCGTCCCGCCGTCCGGCTGGCTCACGCCTTCCGCGCCTTCCGCGTCCTCCTCGCCTCCGGAGCCTTCAGAGCCAGGGCTTCCCTCGGTACCCTCCGACCCCTCGGGCAGTGCGTACAGCAGCATGCGTACGCCCCGGCTGCCCGCCGGCCGGTCGGCACGGTCGCGGGTGACGTAGGGGGCCAGGAGTTCCTCCATGGCGTCGCGCAGTGTGGCCAGTTCCTCGGCCGACACGACGATCCGCGTGTTGGCGGCGCCCACGGACCGCGCCCACTCGGCGTCGAGCAGCGGCTCGGTCTCGGTCAGCCAGCGCAGCGGAAGTTCGGCGGAGCGGGCGAACATCTCGCCGGACAGCACGCGGGCCGCCGCCCGGCCGTCCTCGTCCTCCGGCATGTCGAAGCGGAAACCCCGGGCGAGCGCGGCCCAGCGCCGCTCCCGACGGTCGGTGGCCCCTTCCGCGTCCCGGATCAGCCCGAACCCCGCGAGGTGGCGCAGATGCCAGCTGGTCACCGATGGGGTGGCCCCGACGTGCGGGGCGAGCTGGGTGGCAGTGGCGGGACCGTGCCGCTGCAGCCGTTCCAGGATGGCGAGCCGCACGGGGTGGGCCAACGCACGCATGGCCTTGGGGTCGTTGATCTCGAGGTCGCCGTACCGGTTGGTCGAGTCCATGGTGTGAGAGTGTCCTCTCACACATTGTGAGAGTCAACTCTCACGTTTTCCCTAGATGGCACGCACGGTGATCGTCCGGAAGGCCCGGGCATTTCGTCGACGACCGCTATCCGTCGTCCTCACTCAGTCGCCGCACGTACTACCGCACCCCCGGCATTCAGCCCGGCCCCGCCCGATGGACCGCCACGGCCTCCGCCTCCGCCCTGCGATCGGAGACCGGCACCGAGGTGCGCCCGGCGCCGTGTGCCGCGCCCACACTCCAGCCCTCGACCGTGTGACCCGCCGCGCCTCCGAGTAGGCATCACTCACCGTTCAGGCAGGCCCTGTCATGACCATTCCCGACCCGGCCGCCATCGGCCCGGCCGCCACCGGGACCGACGTCCTGTGGCAGAACCTCACCGATGCCCCGAGCGCGCTCGCGGCCGCCGGGCAGTTCCGCACTCCCACAACCTGTACGCACTGCGCAACAACCGGCAGCACCATCCCTGCACCAGTAGCGCGCACGCCCACGTCCCCTGGACAATCCTCGACCTCCCCGCTGGTGCGTTCATCGTGTCCGAGCGGGACAGGATGCTCAGCGGCGCGCACGGCCGTGCGGCCCTCCCGCCCGGCCGCGGTGGTGTGCGGACTTCGTCGCCCGCGGACAGGACTCCGTCGCACGTCACTCCCGCCGAAGGATCGTCGACACGAGGTCGCGGGGCAAGCCGTGGGTGTCGTGGAGGTAGTGGAGGTCCTCGTCCGACAGCGGGCCCCGGAAGCGGGGGCGGGCGAGGACCTGCTGGCCGCGCCTTAGGAGCCGGCCGAACCGGTGCTCCTCCTCCAGCAGCACCCGTCGTACGTCGGCTGTGTCCCGCCGCTGCCGGAAGTGGTCCAGGGCGTGAGTGACCGGCTCGTCGGGCAGGTCGCCCAGGCTGCGCGAGGGGTCGTCCCGCCACAGCACCGTGAGCACCCGCCGCAACAGGCGGCGCAGCACATAGCCCCGCCCGGTGCCGGCCGGGCGCACCCCGTCACCGATGACCACGACGGCGGAGCGCAGATGGTCCATGACCAGCCGCAGCGACGGTTCGTCCAGCGGCCACAGGGACGGCACATGGCGGCGCCAGGGGTCGAAGACGTCGCAGTCGAACACGGACGAGCCGCCCTGGAGGAGCGAGGCGAGCCGCTCCACGCCGAGTCCGGTGTCGATATTGCGCTGGGGCAGCGGCACGAGGGAGCCGTCCGGGAGGCGGCGGTGCCGCATCATCACGTGGTTCCACACCTCCACCCAGCGATGGTCGCGGGTGGGCGTCGAGATGGGCGGGGTGTCACCGGTCCACAGGAAGACCTCCGAGTCCGGACCGCACGGGCCGACCGGTCCGTTGGACCACCAGTTGTCCTCCCCGGTGAGCTCGACGGGAACGCCGCGCTCCTGCCACAGCCGCTGCGAGGCGGTGTCCGGCCCCGTCCGCTCGTCGCCCCCGTGGACAGTGGCGTGCAGCAGACCGGGATCGATGCCCAACCCCTCGGTGAGCAGGCCGTACCCCCAGTCGAGACTGGCGCGGCCCTCGTAGTCGCCGAGAGACCAGGTGCCGAGCATCTCGAAGACGGTCAGGTGGGTGGTGTCGCCGACCTCCTCCAGGTCCGTGGTACGCAGACAGCGCTGCACGTTGACCAGCCGTCCGCCCAGCGGATGGGGCCGCCCCTCCAGGTATTCGGTGAGCGGATGCATGCCGGCGGTGATGAACAGAATGGGGTCGCCGGGCGGTGGCAGAAGCGTCGAGCCGGTGATCCGAGGGTGGCCGCGCTCCTCGAAGTACTCGACGAATGTGCGGATGAGCTGCTCGGTCTTCATGGGGTGGCTCCTTCGCGCCGAAGCGGGGAGGCACACCGGACAACGGGACCGTGCGATCGTCACACCGGGGCGGAGAGTTGCGAACGCCACGGAACCACCGACGGGCCGTTTCCGGTCGCCGGTGGGAAAAGGGGGAAGGTCAGGCGGCGGCAACCGGCGAGCTGGTCGCTCGCGCGGTCGCGATGGTGCTGGTGCCGGTGACGTTCATAACGGTGACGGTAGCGTCCCGCATCCCTCGGGGCACGCGAATATCCGCCGCCCCAGATGCACCGACCCCATGGCGGCGGCTGCGGGTAGGCAGATGCCTGGACATCCGCCCGCCCCCGGTCATGTTCCCGTGCGGCGGTCGTACGCAGGCGTGGTCAGCGCCTGCGACGTGCACGTGGCCCCCCGGCAGCGTTCGGCCAGGCACCAACTCGACCCTAGGTACCTTCGACCACCCACGCCCCGCAGTTGACGTGGCCGCACACAGGCTGATCGAGCAGTTCGGGAATCAGCGAGCGGTTTTCCCGGGTTCGCGCCAGGCCGAGTGGAACAGCCGGTCGCGCCAGGCCGCCCACAGCGATTGCCGGTAACCGGGGAAGACGTCCTCGCGTCGCACCACCTGCCGGGCGGTCCTTCTGAACACACGCGAGTAGGACACTCGTCGCGGCAGGTCAAGCCAAACCACGGTGTCGGCTTGAGCCCAGACGAGATCGGCGAGCTGCCTGAAGTGGCTACCCGCGATGACCCGACGCTCGGCAGCAACCACCTTCTGCGTCCGCGCACGGAACACATCGAGGTCGACACCACTCCAACCTGGCCCCCGGAACAGCAAGTCCAAATCTGTGACCGGTGTCTGCAGGACCGTCCCCAGGGTCCTGCCCAACGTGGTCTTGCCGGACCCGGCAGCCCCCCACCACCACTATTCGCCTGATCATCTGGTTCAGGGTGCCAACCCCCGGAGGTCAAATCAATGCCCTCAGCAGATCACACGTGAGTCCAGATTGCCGGATGCTTGTTGACGGAGGTGGTCACCGCCATAGGCGTTCCACCCCCGATGACGGGCCATGATGAGGAGGAGTGTCAGCGGTGTTGGAGACCTACCTGCCGCTTTCGGAGTGCGATCCATACCCGCCCCTGGCGCCGTCGTCCGGTCCGGTGTTCGTGTGGGGGAGCTGACTTCTGCCGCCGTCCGGGCTCGTCGATGTCAGCCATGGATGTCAGACAGGGCGGGGAACGATGCTCACCGCCCGGTAGTCGTACCCGTCCTGCTTGAAGCCGGGCGCTTCCCAGACGAGATCGACCTGTTGCCCTGGTGACAGCGTGCGAAAGCCGGGCGCCTGAATGTCGGCGTAGTGGCCGAAGCACCCTCCGGGAGTCTCGGGCGAGTCGAGGACACCCCAGCCCTCTTCGTCCCTCCACTCACGCACCGTCGCAGTCACGGCTGCGGCGACCTTACGAGCCCCTCTGCGGCGACTCATCGGCCCGGCCCCGCGGGTGACCGGCCCCAGTTCGGAAGCTCCAGGGCTCGCCGCTGCACGTCGTACGGGGCCTTTCGATGCCAGACCCGTCGCCACTCCCGGGCAAGAAACACGCCGACCACGAGAAACAGGACCGACCCGGGCCAAGTGACGTGGGGCACCTCCATGAACGTGGAGATCGGGGCGGCCACCCAACCGCAAGACACCAAGGCGAGCACTACGACGCGCCCCGCTCGCCCAGGGAACCTGGACACATCCGCCATACCGTCGTCCTCCATGCCTTGCTTTGTGGTTGCGAGCGGCAGTGTACGCGCGGTCAATGGAACGGCAGTGGGCTTCGTGCGAGAGCCGCGCGGCCCGGCTACGCACGGCTCATCCGAGATGCGGTGCTGATCACGGCATGCGAGGTTGATTACGGGAATCCCGGATTCGGCCGGGGCTCGGGTACTGCGGACGGCCGCTGCCTTCGGCAGGGGTCCGCGAGCCGATCATCGCGGACGCCCCGTCATGAGCCGCCACGGACCGTTCTCGTGGGCATTGTTCGCTGGCGACTGCCACCCCCGCTGGATTCTGACCGAAAGGGCATGGGAGCAGCACGTCGTCGGGCAGTCGCTAAACGCCTAGCAGCACGGCGAGCAGCACCAGGGCGGCCGCCGAGAAGACTCGCGGCTTTCTCCAGCCCGGTCCCGAAGCCTGGCGGTTCGTCTCCCACAGGAACACCAGACCGCCGCCCAGGCCCAGCACGCTCCGCAGCATGAAAACGAGGGTGTTCACTGGGCGCCTCCCGGAGCCTTCGAACGGCAGACGCTCATGTCAGCCAACCGAGATCGTGCAGTCTTTGGAAGGGATGCCAGCGAGTTCACACGCAGCCGCATCTTCCTGGCTCTCGGATGGGTGTTGCTGGAGATACGCCGCTGTCGCGCGGGTCCCGGCGTCGAAGCAGGTCGGATTCTGTCCCACGATCATGCTGAGGATCCTCAACCGTGCCGTGGCGATCTCGTACTGCTTTAGGGTGTCTCCCCCTTGGTTGATCCGCTGCTGCTGCTTCCGGAACTGGCTGGCCCGCGCCTCGAAGTCCTGGTTCGTCTGCTCGCACCTGGTCGACCGTTCGGATGCGCCGTTGTGCTGGGTCGCCCCGACGGCATATCCGCCCAGGGCGACTGTGATTGCTCCTGCGCTGACCAGCGCGATCATCGAACGCTTCATGGCCGGGGATGGTATACACCCAGGTGAGGCCACTCGTCACGGGTGTCCGCCAACCCGCGGTCGACGACGGTGAGAGGTTGGCTCCGTTGCGCGCTTCTAGATCTGCCGTTTGGGTGCCCCTGCGGCGCCTGTGCGATCATCGAGGCCGGTGTTGCAGAAGGCGAAGGCGGCAGCGGCTTCGTCATGCTGTTCATGTGCGACGGTAAGGAGCCGGACGACCAGGAGGTGTCCCTCGGGATGGACACTCATTGCCTGGTCACGGCCAGTCAGGGCACGGCGTACGGATGCGTGCGAGCGGCGGTGTTGAGCGGGAACGTCCTGCGAGTCTCCCTGGAGCCTTCGGCACTGCCGGCCCTGGGCTTGGAGGACACAGAGGTCGGAGCGGTGCTGGAAGCGCCAGCCGAGGACATTGCCAGGTTCCGTGAGGTCCTGCCCCGGGTGCTGGCTTACGGTCGGGAGGATGCACGTCCAGATCACGTCGAGGTCTGATGACCTGTGCCGACAGCGAGTCGCCGGTAGCAGATGAGAGCGGAAGCGATACCGGCGAAGGCGAGGAAGCGCTCGGCCTTGCGTTCGTAGCGGCGGTTTCCCAACCCCTCGACCTCCGCACGGTGACCCTCTGCCGGCCGCCCGAGCATGGTGAGCAGACCAATGAAACAGGGCGCCACCCTGATCGGCATGATGTTGTGGCTGGCCGCCGGCATCGCCCAGCCGGCCGCAGCGTCGGCGCGTAGGGGCCACCCGACGGCGGAGCCCCGTGTCCGCTCGCGCCTGTCAGCCCGGGCTCCACGATCGACGACCTGTGAGCCGGGAGGCGGGGCCGCGCCCAGTGGACCAAGGGCGCCACCGAGGTGCCCTGTCACCAGCGAAGGCGGCGCCGGGGACGGCGAAGACCCCGCCGGAGCGGGGTCTTCACTGTGCGGTCCGACGCGGTGACCGCGGCACGGGTCTTAGGTCACGTCGACGTAGTCGCCGGAGGAGTTGCTGGCACCGGTGGTTGTGTTGCCGCTGTACCTCCAGCGCCAGGTGCCGTCCTGGGAGGCTGTCACGCTGGTTTTCAGGTAGCCGGTACTGCTGGCGGTGACCGTCTTGACCGTAGAGTAGCTGCTGGAACCGGCGGGCTTGAACTGCAGTTTCACCAGCCGGTCACCGTAGTTGTCGTAGCGGTGCCGGCTCCAGTTGGCGCGCTGCACGGTGCCGGTGACGGTGATCGGCTTGCCCTTCGCGACGGGTTCCGGGGACGCGTTCGTGTTCTGGATGCGCGAGGCGCGCTGGAGGCGGACTGTCGCGGAGAGCAGGTCGGTGTCGTAACCGCCGTTCTTCTTGATGGCTGTTCCGAGGGTCTTCCACGCCGCGGCGTCACTGTTGACGAGATGGTTGCCGTTACCGCCCGGCATGCCGTCCGGGTCGATGGTCATCGTCTCGTCGCAGTCGCGGAAGGTGTAGCCCCCCGCGGAGGATGTTCCGCAGCCCCACTGAGTCGTGGAGATCGCGAGCAGGTACCTGGTGGACCCGTTGGTGCGGTACGCCTCGACCCACCAGTCGTCGAGTGACACGCTGCTCTTGACCGTGTAGGTCAGCGGAGCCTCGACTTCGGCACTGAGGCCGACGACTATGGGCTTACCGTCGTTGAGAACGACGTTCGAGAACGAGATGTCGCCTTCGGCCGCGTGTGCCGCCGGAGCCGTGAGCCCCACGCCCACCAGCGCCATGCCCCCGGCCACCAACGAGGCAGCCGCCCGCCGCACGGTCGCCGGCAATCTCCGCTGCGCAGCAGCAGACTTTGCAGTGATCAATCCCCACCCCTGAGTCGAGTATCTGATCGGCGGATCGACTGCCGCCGCCGGAACTCTAGATCATCCAGGGGCTCTACCCGGCACCGCTCCGCACCCGATGTGGCTTTCGCTCATGGCGCGTCGCCAGGCGCGTTCGCTGCCGTCGTGCTTGCGCGCGAGCTGGGCGGCGAGGCCGCGCTGGTACCCGCCGGCTCGCCTGAGTTCTGCGAGGGCGGTGACCACGGCAGCATCCCGGCGGTCGCGTTGAGCGCGGCTGCCGCCTTGCTGGTTGCCCCAGCCATATCCGGGGGAGCCCCCCGCTCCTGGCGTCGGCACACCGGCCTCGTGGGGCGTCAGTCGGGATGTTTCGCGGCCACGGCGGATGTCGTGAGGGTGTCGAGTCGGGCGGCGAGGTCGGGGTGGGCAGTGAGGTGTGACCGTGTGGCCCTGAGGGGTGGGAGGAGAGCGGTCGGGTCGTCCTGGCCGAGGGCTTGGTCGAGCTGGCGCAGGGGCTGACGGGCACCAGCGGGAAGGTCGGTGAGTGCGGTGATCTGGCCCGCGAGGCGGCGCAGGTCGGCGGCGTTGCGGCGGGCCCAGGCGCTGGTGCCGCGCTGGGCTGCGCGGCGTTCGCGGGTGGCTTGTACGCGCTGCTCTCCGGTGCTGCCCGCTGCGCCGGGCCTACCGCGCAGATATCGGCGTTCGGCGGCCTGTCGGCCGGCGACGCCGAGGGGGTGGGCGAGGTCGGCCCATCTTGCGCCGGCATCACGGGCGGTTTCGATCAGGCTGGTCTCCCAGCCGGCGAGCTCCTCGCGAACCTGCCGCAGCAGCAGCAAGGACGCCAGCGCCCGCTCCGGTCCGATGCGGGCCGTGTCGGTGGGTGCGGCTTGCTCTTGGGCGGCCTGCAGGGCGTCGTCGATGGCCTCTAGGGCTGCCGAAGCCGCGATGAAGGACGCCCGGGCTCGGGACATCATCCCCCGCGGTGAGCGCGTTCGGTCGGTCGACTGTCACCAAGGGCCCCTCATGTCATCGCATGGACGACCTCTTTCTTGTCATCCAATGGATGACATGTTACAACGGGTTCTGTGAGGCGCATTGGCAGCTTCTGCCTGAACCTGCTGGAGGTGTTTTCCGATGTTGATGCGCACTGACCCCTTCCGTGAGCTGGACCGGCTGGCCCAGCAGCTGATGGGCCCGGGTACCTGGTCGCGGCCGTCGGCCATGCCGATGGACGCCTACCGCGAGGGCGACACCTACGTGGTGGCCTTCGATCTCCCCGGCGTGAGCGCGGAGGCGATCGACATCGACGTCGAACGCAACATGCTGACCGTCAGGGCTGAGCGCCGACCGATGGCTAAGGCCGACGACGTGCAGATGGAACTGTCCGAGCGGCCCCTGGGCGTCTTCTCCCGCCAGATCGTGCTCGCGGACACCCTCGACACCGAGCGCATCCAGGCCGACTACGACGCCGGCGTGCTCACCCTGCGCATCCCGATCACCGAGCGTGCCAAGCCCCGCAAGATCTCCATCGGCGAAGGATCGGACCGCAACGAGATCTCCGGCTGAGCCGGAGACGCCAAGCCGAGCACCGGTAGAGGGCGGGGCACCCTCCCCTTCTCCCGTCCTCCGCCTCAAAAGGCGAAAGAAGAGGTGGCAGCCGACGTGACCTTGCGAATGGAAGCCTTCCTCGACCGGGTCAAGGAACGCGGTGAGTACACCAACCAACAAGAGGCGGACCGTGCGGCCCGCGTCGTCCTCGCGCTGCTGGGCGCGCACCTGGTGGGCGAGGTGCGCGCCCAGCTGGCGGCGGGCCTGCCGGACGGCTTCGCCCTGATCCTCCTCAACCCGCTCCAGGCGACGGAACCCCTCTCACCGGAGCGGTTCGTCAGGGCGACAGCAGCATGGATCGAAGGAGCCACCGAGCAGACCGCTGCCTGGGACGTCAGCGCCGTTCTCAGCACGGTCGCCGACGCGGCCGACGACGAGTTGATGGCGCAGATCCTGCTCCAACTCCCCGCCGGCTACGACCTCCTCTTCGGCCGTCCACAACCCGACTGACCACTTCCACTGGCGGGGCCCGCCGATCCGCCGGCATACCGGGGTGCCCACGCACCCGGAGCGGATCGCGGGCATCCGCGACAACAACAGAAAGGCATTAACGGCAGTGACGTCCGATCTGCGTGCACCGCTGCAGCACCTCCGCACCGGCACGTACGACGAGATGCTCCAGAAGGTCCGCTACGAAGGCGCCTACCCCACCCGCGAAAGAGCCGAGGAAGCCGTCCACCTCGTCCTCGCGGGTCTCGGGCGCCAGCTGACGGGCGACGAACGCGTGGAGCTCGCCGCCCGCCTCCCCTTCGAGGCCGCCCGCATCCTCACGGCGCAGATTCCAGACGGTCAGCTGACCGGCTGGGCCTTCGTCAAGGACCTCGCCGCACGCGCGGAGGCCTCACTGGCCACCACCCGCTGGGACACCGGATCCGTCCTCGCCGCCGTGGCCGCCTTCGCCGGCCCCGACCTCCTCGCCCGCATCTTGCAGCAACTCCCGGCCGGCTACGCCCTTCTCTTCGGCCAGGCCGAACTCACCCCAGCCACCTGACGACCGCCGATTCCGCTGTGCCGCCGAACACGGACTGTACGGGTGAGGCGTGCTCACCGGGCCCGCTGATCAGCCAGCGACCTCTAGTGGTGGCCGGCAACGCTCTCAAATCGGGCAGCGAGTCGAGCAGGATCCGACGCAGGTCTCCGCGGAGCACCTCGGGGCCTTCGAGCGCCGCACGCACCAGCGCGGGTTCACCTCCCCGCGATACGGCCCCGTGAGCCGCGACAAGCAGCACCCGGTTCTCCAGCGGCATCGGCAGGGGTTCACGGCCGGCCCCGACTGGGTACGTCCTCGTCCTGGCGCCGCAGGTGGCGCATCAACTTGGCGTACACACGCGGGCTCAGCCCGGTGATCGAGGCTATCCAGGACGACTCCGACGCCGTGATCACACATGGCATCGCAAGATCATCTCAGCAGTGGGCCGGCAGTCACGGGACAGCGCTTGCAAAACCGTGGTCGCCTGTTTTCGCTGCGTGACGGGTGGCCGCCCCATAGGATGCGACCCGGCGGCCACCACGACGTCGGGCGTTGGGTCGCTATTGCCGGGCACGGGGAGGGCGGCGCATGGAACATTCTTTGGAAGTCCCGCTCAGCAATGGTCAGATCATGTACGTGGAGGTGACCTCGCAGGATGACTGGGACACCATCGGGCCCGTCAGCCGTCGATCGGACGGAGTCGCAGCGCTTCCCGAACGGCTGTCGGAGGGACTGGACCGGATCCGTTCCTTCTCCGACGAGGTGCTGACCCGGCTTCGCTCCGGCAGCCGCCCGCCGGACTTGGTCCAAGTGCAGTTCGGGGTGAAGCTGTCGGCCAAGACAGGTGTGATCGTCGCCGAGTCGAACGGTGAGGCTCATCTGGCGGTGACACTCCAGTGGCAGCGTTCCTCCCCCGATATCGCGGACGAGCCCGCTGGTGAGCCTGCGCCGGACGCAGAGCCCGAGCCGACGGGATGACAAGCGAGGACGTCGTCCGCAGGCGCGAGTCGACGGACGCGTTACGTCCCGCGCTGGTACGCATCTTGGATCGAGTCGATAAGAGACCGGTCGGTTTTGGGCTTCTCGCGAGCCGCACGAAGATCGTCACGTGCGCGCATGTGGTGGCTACCGCGCTGCGTGAACCGCAGACATTGATTGAACCGCCTAAGCGGCCAGTCCTGCTCGACTTCCCCTTGATCTCGCCCGGCGAGCACTGCACCGCCCAGGTCGACGTCTGGGTGCCCATGCAAGGAAGCGGAAAAGGAGACGTGGTCGGCCTCCTCCTCGAGGGCTTCTTGCCCGACGGAGCGGCGCCACACGTCCTTGCCCAGGATGACGCCGTCGGCGACCATCCGGTATCTGTCTACGGCTACCAATGGCAATTGAAGGGTGCAGCCGGCTGGGTTTCCGCCACCATTGACGGATCCGCGACCGATGAGTGGCTCCACATTGGTATGTCCGAGCGCATCGACAAACTGTGGATCCAGGAAGGGTTCAGCGGTTCCCCTGTTTGGGACGCCGTCACGGGCCGTGTGATCGGGCTGGTCAACCGGGCCGCGCGCCCGGAGACGTGGTATGCGAACGCCATCACGGGCAAAGCGATCCTCGCTTGTTGGCCGGCCCTTCGAGCCGAATATCAACGGGCCTGCCCCTACCGGGAGTTCCGACCGTTCACAACGGACGACAGCGCTGTTTTCTTCGGCCGAAAGGAACTGGCCGAGAGGATTGCGCACGTCGCCGCCCGTAGTGAGATCACCGTGATCACGGGAACGTCGGGCGCCGGCAAGACTTCCCTGCTCCAGGCCGCCGTCCTACCCCGCCTCGCCGCGGACGACAGGACGGCCGTAGTCAGTATCCGCCCCCACCTGCACGAAACTCTGTGGCACGCCCTCGCCGACGCGGTGCTGGACCGCACTCCCACGCCTGCCGGAAGTCGGCCCACCCTGCGGAACGCCCTCGTCCACGAGTTGTCCGACCTGGAGCCCGCGGCTCGGGCGCGCACGGTCCTCAGCCGATTGGGTCGAGAGCGTCTGATCCTCGTGGCAGATCAATTCGAGGCGCTGCTCGGCCGCGCCGGGGTAGGCAAGGCCGACCAGGAAAGAGCGGTACAAGTCACTTCTCTGCTCCATCGACTCGCCACCGGGGCCAATCTGGGCGGAGACGGCACCCCGGCCGCCCGAGTCATCGTGGTGGTGACCGACGATCTGCTTCAGGACGTGCTGGAACTGCCCGGTTGGCGGGAGGCCGCAGAGATCGTCCGGGTGGGTCCCTTGCAGGGAGAGCATCTGCGTGCCGCGGTCGAGGGCCCACTTCACGATGGTTTCGTCCGCTTCCAAGATGGACTTCTCGACCGGATCCTGCACGATTTCGGGCAGCAGCGACTTACCCTTCCCGATCTTCAGGCGATGCTGACCCGCCTCTGGGAGGGGCAGTCCGACGACGGCTGGTTGCGCGCGGCGCATTACAACGAACTGAACCTGCCGGACGGTTGGCAGACCGCCCGGGTCGAGCTGATCTGGGCTCGCCTGACCCGGGGCGAGCGAGACGCGGCGCGACGTCTACTGCTGCACTTGGTGGAACCTGCCGGGCGGCGGGATGGTGCCTATCTGCGCCATTTCGCCTCTCGAGCCGATCTCGACGAACGGGACTGGCAAGCTGCCAGGATGCTCGCACACGAGCAGAACCGGCTTGTTGTAGTGAGCGCGGGGCCGCATGGCACGGGCATGGCCGAGTTGGCTCATGATTCGCTGCTGGCTAACTGGCCGTCGGCACGCGAGCACCTGCAGGCCCACCGCGACCTGGTCCAGTGGCGCTCCGACCTCAGACGGGAACGGGCCGCGTGGGATGCCCACGGCCTCCTGCCCCGTGGTGCGGCGCTCAGGAGGCACAGAAAGGCCCGACAGAACTACGAGCCCTATATGTCTGGGGCAGAAGAGAAGTTCATCGCCACAGCGGTCAGAAGGCAGCGCAAAAGGATCGGTTCGTGGTTGGCGTGGGCCTTCTGCATGGCGGCTGTCGTGGGCCTGGTCGTGTTCCTCCTACTCCAGGAGGCAGCGGATCAGCGTGACGCCAAAGACGCCCTCAAGATCGCCGAATTGAGCAGCGACCTCGCCGACGTCGACCCGATCATCTCCCAGCAACTCGCGGTCGCCGCTTGGCGGATGCAGCCCACGGAGCCCAGAACCCGGGAGGCATTGCTGCGGGCGGCCGCCGACCGGGGTCGAGGCATCCTCCGCGCCGGCCGTTACGGAGTGTCGGCGCTCGCCTTTTCACCGGACAGCGACACGCTCGTGACCGGCGGGAACGACAACCGGATCCGGTTCTGGGGGCTGGCGGGCCGGCGGATCACCGGACCACAGCTCTCGTACGACCGGTCCAGCCCGAATGTCCTGGCCGTCAGTTCGGACGGCCGTCTACTGGCGTCGGGTGACGACGAGGGCACAGTGCGCCTCTGGGACACGGAGAACCGCGTCCAAGTCGGCGAGACCCTGATCGTGCCTTGGCCCTCCCCGGCCCGCCCCATACCCGACGGTCACCGGTACGTCCTCTCCCTGGCCTTTGGCGCGCACGACCGCAGTCTGGTCGCTGTCTCCTCCGACGGCATGCTCGTCCAGTGGGAGCTGCGCAAGGCCCCGTCCGTCACCTCGTACCGGGATCTGGGTGAACTGCATGGACCAGTGGCGTTTACCCGTGACGGACGGCTTCTGGCTGTGGCCGACGCCCACGGCGGAACCCAGCTGTGGGACACGCACACGGGCCGTCCCAAGGCCAGACTGCCCGCCGCTGGACGGAAGCGGGCCCAACTGCTCGCCTTCAGCCCTGACGGCCACCGCCTCGCCGTCGTCCGGGGAGGCCGCGAGAACCCCCGGGTGGAACTCTGGGACGTCACCACGCTCCGGCTCTCGGGTCAACTGCTCACCCGGCACTCCGATGTCGTCACCGCGCTGGCCTTCAGCCCCGACGGTGCCGTCGTGGCCACCGGATCCAGGGACCACCGGGTGGAACTCCTCGATGCCGATGGCACCGGGCTGCCGATCAGCGAGTCTTTGAGCGGGCATGTCGGAGGCATCAACAGCCTCGCCTTCTCGTCCGATGGCCGGACCCTCGCCTCGGCGTCCGACGACGGCACCGTACGCCTGTGGGACCCTGTGGCACTGCGCCCGCGCGGAGCGCCCATGGACGACGGAACGGGGCAACTGTTGTCGGCCGCCTTCAGCCCTGACGGAAAAGTACTGGCCAGCACGGGTGCGTCGACCTCGGTGCGACTGTGGGACCCGCGCACAGGCCGGGCCTTCCACTCCCCGCTGACCGGCAGGATGGGTAAGAACTTCTCCGTCACCTTCAGCCGGGACGGCTCGACGCTCGCAGCCACCGGCGACGTGGGACCGGCCTGGCTGTGGGACACCAAAACCTGGCAGCCAACCGGTCCGCCGCTGGAAGGTGCGATCGGCGCGGTCGCCTTCAGCCCGGACGGAAGGCTGCTGGCCACCGGGGACATCACCCTCAACCAGTTCGATGTCCAGGGCGACGTACGGCTCTACGACACCGCGACGCACCGTCGACTTCCACCGCTCCTGCCGGCCCGGCGCCCCGACGGAAGTACCTACCCACTCGGCCACCACGGCAGCGTCCACGCACTCGCCTTCTCTCCCGACGGCAAGTTCCTCGCATCGGGAGCCGGGTTCGGCGAGATCCAACTGTGGGACATGGCCCGACGCCGCGCCGTCGGGAAGCCGATGACCGACAACTCCGGTGACGTTACTTCGCTGTCTTTCAGTCCGGACGGCAGGACGCTGGTCAGCGGCGCAACCGACGGCACGGTACGACTGTGGAATGTGCACACCCGTCGCCAAGATGCCAAGCCCCTGACCGGGCCCAACACCGCGATCGATGCTGTGGTCTACAACCCGAAAGGAGGATTCGTGGCTAGCGGCGGCGACGACGGCCGCGTCCGACTGTGGGACGTCGGCACGGGACACCAGATCAGCGACCCGTTGCTCAGCGAAGGGGGTGTCGCCGTACACGCCCTGACGTTCAACCGCGATGGAACGCTGCTGGCAGGCGGCGGCTCCCGGTTGCGCGTGTGGGATGTATCCGCACTGACCGACCCAGCACAGACCATCTGCGCCCGGTACGACGAACCGCTGTCTCGCGACACCTGGCGCGACAAGCTGCCGGACGTCGCCTACCGCACCGGGTGCACGTACGACGAGTGAGGTACTGGGCCGCCCGATACGATCATCTCCGCCGAGAAGCTGACTTCCGAAGACGGTCTGGGGGGCGGCTGGGGAACGTCAACCGACGCCACGCGAGATGGGGCCCTGACGGGCTCTGCGGGGGTGCGCGGGTGGTCGGACCTTGCTCCATGCGGCCAGCCGCCGCCATCAGGTCACGTCTGAACCGGGGCTCGACTCCGGACAAGTGACATTCCAACGGGGTTCCGTGTGTAAGAGTAGCGAGACCCCCCAGTGCCTGACGGCTGGGTACGCGTGGCCGACTCTCCACCTGCTTCGGGTTGGCTTGACGGACCCTGGCTATGAGCCGGGTATCCCCGTACACCCCCTTCCGTGCTCCCGCACGCCGTTGTCGCGGCCGACGCGGAACCGCCACAGTCGATTACGGCGCGCCTTCCTGGACGCCGCCGTCCGTCGACAGCAAAGGAAGGTGGCGCATGACGCGCTTTCATCTCCCGTCCCGACGACGCTTCCTCCTGGCGGCACTCCTGCTCACCGCCGCGACCCTCACCGGCGTGAGCGTCCAGGCGCCGCCAGCCCATGCCCTGCAACTCCAACGCCTGCGTAGCTGGTGGAGCCAGGACCGCGGTGACAACTTCGCCACCGGGACGCCCGACCAGGAGGCCAGCGCCCGGTCAGCCGGTTACCGTGAACTGCGCACCGAGGCATGGCTGTGGCCGGGCCCCGGCGACAACACGTACGTGGAGCTCTACCTCTTCTGGGATCCCGTCCGACAGGACAACTTCAGCACCGCCACTCGAGAAGGAGTCGACTCCGCGATAAGCGCCGGATACCAGTACATCGGCGTCCAAGGGTGGGTCAGGGGCACCTATGCGCCCGGGACCCAGGCCCTCTACCAGTACTGGAGCGCCGAACGAGGGGACAACTTCCTCACCGCCACGCCCGCCGGCATCCGCGACGCGAACGCGGCCGGCTACAAGTACGTCCGTGTCGAGGGTTATGTCTACCCCTATCCGTGACCGCGTAGGTGGGGGAGGGGGGACGTACCGAACGCGAGACGAGCTTCTTCCGGCGGCCCTTCGCCCGTCCCCTTCCTGCGTCTTCCTGTCCTCGCACCGGCACCTTCTCATTGGAGACCCATGGGGAAGCCTTTCCGGCACTCGCATTCCATCCGGTCCGCACTCGCCCTACTGCTCGCCGGCCTCGTCGTGCTGCCGCAGGCATCGGCATCGGCCGAGCCAACCCCGGAGCCGAAGGCCCACAAGGTCGCTGCGGCGCCGATCGCTGAACTCAGCCGCGACCTGGGCCTCGACCGAGCAGGTGTCGAGCGCCTGCTGGCAGACGAGGAGGCCGCGGCGGCCATCCAGCGGAGGCTCGTTCCGCGGCTCGGCTCCTCGTACGGCGGGGCGTGGTTCGACCGTGGAACCAGGAGGCTCACGGTCGCCCTTACGGATTCGGCACTGGCACCGCTCGTCGAGGAGGCGGGCGCGCGGGCGAAGGTGGTGAAGCGCAACCGCGCGAAGCTCGTCGCCGTGCAGACAGAGCTGGACGACCTGTCGCGCCGTGACCCCCGTGCGGCCGCCGGCCTCGCGGGTTGGCGGGTCGACGAGCCGACCAACACCGTGGTCGTCAGGGCAATCGAGGGTCGCCCGGCCGGTGCGGTGCTGAAGGCCGCACGGACTCACGGCGCGGCAGTGCACGTGGAGAACGTCGGCGACGACCTGCCCCGTCTCACCTCCGCATACCTGGACGGTGGAGAGACGATGATCATGCCGAACCTCAGCACCTGCTCGGTGGGGTTCAACGCCCGCATGTACACCAACAGCCCCGTCATGATCACTGCAGGCCACTGCGCCGACGGCGGCGGTCCCGTCGTCGGCTTCAACGGCCGACAGATCGGGCCCTGGTGGTTCGCCGACCGCACCTACGACTGGGGCATCACCGCGGTCGACACGGCTCAATGGCAGCAGGGGCCGTGGATCTCGCGTCACACGCCGGACGACAGCGTCTACCTGGTGCACGGCTCATTTCAGGCGCCCCTCGGCACCAGCGTGTGCAAGTCGGGCATCACGACGAAGGTGACGTGCGGAATCATCCGAGGGCGCAATGAGACGGTTCCTCTGGACAACGGCAAGATCCTCTATGGCATGACGCGCAACACCTCCTGCCAGGAGCCGGGCGACTCCGGCGGCCCGTACTTCTCAGGCGGACAAGCGCAGGGCGTTGCGACAGCGGCGACGACCCGGAGGGACAACGACCACTCACCCTGGCTGTGTCTGTCCAAGTACGGTCTGGAGAACGTCAGCTGGTACCAGGAGATCAACTACATCCTCGGATACACCGGCGCACGCCTGATCGTCGACTAGGGTCCGTCTTCATCAACGTGCCATCGACGTCGCACAGGACTCACTTCATGCGGCCCGGCCGCGCAGGTTCATTGGACACCCGTCGATCATGCCAGGCTGCCTACAGGCGGTTGCGGGCCGCCTTTGGAGTGGTTTCCGCCTCTGGGATGCGCGCGCCGGCGCCGAGCAGGATGCCGTGGCCGTCGGCGATGTGAGGAGCCAGTCCGTCCCGTGCGATGAGCCGGGGTTGAAGTGGCCGGCGTCGTCCAGGACAGCTACCAGTGGCCTCGCTGTCCTGGGTCACGCCGGACGAGGATGAGGACGGCATGCCGTTGGGATCAGGCCTAGGAGTGGAGCATGTTGCGCAGCCGGGCCATGCCGACGGCTGTCTCGAGGTCGTGCCCGACGACGTCCACGCCAATTTGTGACGGATGGCTGTGGTCCTCACTGTGGAAGAGCACGGTTCACCGGCTGGACGTCGCCGACGCCTGCCGGCCGAGGGATGCCCGGAACCCGAACGGGAGCGATTGGCATGCATGGATCTCCCCGGCGTCACATCCGGATCTAACGTTAAGCAGTTAATCATCACTCAGGGTGACCACTGGAGGTCACCGTCTTCCCTACCCCACCACCGGACCGCAGAGCCGGCGCTGTTCCGGGGCTACCCGACGACCATCGAGGGGTACCCGCAGCTCCATGAGTACTTCCGCACCAGTCAGGTGCCACTTCTGGCCGTCTGGGGCGACCGCGACGAAATCTTCGGGCCGGACGGAGCTCGCGCCTTCTCGCAACATCTTCTCGAGGCCGAAGTCCATCTGCTCCCAGCCGGTCATTTCGCCCTTGAAACGCACCTGGGCGCCATAAGCGGTTACATCCACGGATTCCTCGGCCGAGTGACCGGCTGAGGGCGTACGAGGAGGGTGAGCGGTGGCCACCTTGATCTCAGTGAACGTGGGGACACCGAAAGACGTCTCCTGGCACGGCAGGACCGTGTACACCGGGGTGTACAAGCAGCCCGTGTCCGGGCCGCGGATGGTGAGGCGGCTGAACATCGACGGAGACGGTCAGGGTGACCTGGGCGGACACGGCGGGGAAATGCGGGCCGTGCTGGTCTACCAGCTCGACTCGTACCACTTCTGGTCCGAGAAGCTGGGCCGGGGCGACCTGACGCCGGGCAGCTTCGGGGAGAACTTCACGGTCGACGGGCTTCCCGACGACGAAGTGTGCATCGGCGACCGGTACCGGGTCGGCGGAGCCCTTCTGGAGGTCTCGCAGCCGCGGGTGACCTGCTACCGGGTCGGCATGCGCTTGAAGGAGCCGCAGATGGCGGCGCTGCTGGTGGCCCACCATCGGCCCGGCTTCTACCTGCGTGTCATCGAGGAGGGTGAGGTGGAGGCCGGGCAGGAGATCGTCAAGGTCTCCACCGGCCCGGAAGCCATGACCGTCGCAGAGATCGATTCTCTCCTCTACCTCTCCGGTCACACGCCGGACCAGGTACGCCGTGCCCTGCGCATACCCGCTCTCAGTCCGGGGTGGCAGGGCTCGATGCGCGACCTGCTCGAACAAGCCGACAAAGGCTCGACCGCGTCGTCCGGCAGCGCGGCCCTCACCGTCGCGGCCGGCGTCCCACCCCCGGCATGGCGCGGCTTCCGTCCTCTGACGGTCACAGACGTCCGCCCCGAGAGCGAGAACGTCATCTCCCTGAGTCTGGCCGCTGCTGACGGATCTGCCCTGCCCGCCGCGCTGCCGGGACAGTTCTTGACCGTGAAAATGCGCACGGCCGAAGGCGGGACGACGTTGATCCGCAGCTACTCGCTGTCGGGCCGGCCCGGCACGGGCACCTACCGAATCAGCGTGAAGGTGGAACCACACGGCCTGGCGAGCACCTACGTGCGCGCGCACGTCCGGCCCGGGGACAGCCTGGAGTTCGCCGCGCCGCGCGGCACCTTCTACCTGCCCAGTGGTGACACACCGGTCGTGCTGGTGTCCGCCGGCATCGGGGCGACTCCCGTGCTGGCCATGCTGCACTCACTGGCGGACGCCTCATCCGGCAGACAGGTGTGGTGGCTGCACGCCGCCCGCAACGGCCGTGAGCATGCCTTCGCCCAGGAGGCCCATGACCTGGTCGCACTCCTGGCCGACGCACGGTCCGTCGTCTACTACAGCAGACCCGACCCTGCCGACGAGCGCGGCAAGGACTACTCGGAAGTGGGCCGCATCTCCGGCGAGCGGATCCTTGGTCTGGGCCTGCCCACCGATGCGGACGCCTACGTCTGCGGGCCGGCGGCCTTCATGGACGGCATGACCGACGCGCTGGTCAAGGCCGGCCTGCGGCCGTCCCGCGTGCACACCGAAAACTTCAGCGGCGGCCCCTCCCTGACCCCAGGGATCAAGGGCACGTCCGCGGTGAGGGCGCCGCACCAGCCGGAAGGCGCCCCGGGCGCCGGTCCCTCCGTCTCCTTCGCGCGCAGCGGACTGACCGTCGCCTGGAACGATGACCAGGGCTCTTTGCTGGAACTCGCGGAAGCGTGCGACGTCCCGGTGCAGTGGTCGTGTCGCACCGGCGTCTGCCACACCTGCGAGCTCGCCATGATGTCCGGGGCGGTCGACTATGCCCCGGACCCGGTCGAGCCACCGGCCGAGGGCAACATCCTCATCTGCTGCAGCAGACCCGCGCAGGACGTCGTCCTGGATCTATGACACCTGCCTGCCCCGCAGGCGGACCTTCTCGGCGGAAGGACAATCGAATGTCTCCCAGGACGGCAGCGGTGGACCCGGATCGGTCGGAGTGGGACGTGATCGTCCTCGGCGGCGCCGCGGCGGGTGAGAACGCCGCACAGTACGCAAGCCAGTTCTCCGACCTGTCCTCGGTGCTCGTGGAGGACCGCCTGCTCGGCGGTGAATGCTCGTACTGGGCCTGCATGCCCAGCAAGGCCCTGCTTCGGCCGGCCGAGGTGGTCGACGCCGCCGCCCACCTGCCCGGCGTCTCGGCACGGCTGGATCCCGCCGGAGTGTTCGCCCGACGAGACCGCGTGATCAACGGACTGGACGACACGTCCCAGGTGGAATGGGCCCTGAGCACCGGAATCGACGTGGTGCGCGGCTATGGACGACTGGCCGGTGAGCGCCTGGTCGTGGTGAGCCGCCCCGACGGTTCGACCAGAACGCTGACGGCCCGGCACGCGGTGGTCATCGACACCGGTTCCTGTCCGGCCGCACCGGACGTGCCGGGGCTGCGCGCAGCGCTTCCCTGGACCTCTCGGGATGTGACCACGATGAGCGAAGTGCCGCACCGGGTGGTCATCCTCGGTGGGGGCGTGGTGGCTTGCGAGGCGGCCACCTGGCTCCACGCCCTGGGGGCCGAGGTCACGGTCGTCCATCGCGGCGAGCGGCTGCTGGCCCGCAACGAGCCGTTCGCGGGGACGCTCGTGGCCGAGGAACTGCGGGGCGCGGGGGTCCGTCTGCTCCCAGGGCAGAGCATGGCCCAGGTGAAGCGGTCGGACCCCCGTGACACGGGCGAGGGGCGGGTGCACGGGGGTGAGCTGAGCGTGACGCTGGACGACGGGACGATCATCGTGGCGGACGAGGTCGTCGTCGCCGCCGGGCGCACCCCGAACACCGACGACATCGGCCTGGAAACCGTCGGGCTGCCCCCGGGCGGCTTCCTCGACGTCGACGACCAACAGTGCGTACGGGCGGCGGACGGCACCTGGCTCTACGCCATCGGGGATGTGTGCGGGCGCGCCCTCCTTACGCACATGGGCAAGTATCAGGCGCGGATCGCCGGGGACGCCATCGCGGCCCGCGCCGCCGGCCGCGCCGACCTGCCGTCCGCCGCGGCTGGTCACGTCGGGGCACCGCAGGTCGTCTTCACCACGCCGGAGGTCGGCAGCGCCGGTGCCACCGAGCAGCAGGCGCGCGAGGCAGGTCTGGACGTGGAGACCGTCGAGTACGACCTCGCGGCGCTGGCCGGCACGTACGTCATGCGCTCGGGCTACCGCGGGAGGGCGAAGCTCGTCGTCGACCGCGGTGGCGACGTGGTGGTGGGGGTGACGTTCGTCGGATCCGGCATCGCCGAACTCGTGCACTCGGCGACCACCGCCATCGTGGGCCGCGTCCCCGTGCCCACCCTCTGGCACGTCGTGCCGAGTTACCCCACCGCGAGTGAGATCTGGCTCCGCCTTCTGGAGACGCTGCGCGGGCAGCGCCGCACGTCAGGCGCTGACCGGCGCCACAGCTCGTAGGGTTGGGCCCCGGTCAACACTGGCCGTGCCGGAAACATCCTGCGGGTTGCTCGTGGTGGGGAGTGCTCACTGTGTTCTCGGTGAAGGCCGCCACCAGATCTCGTGTCGATATGTGAGTCTCCGCTGGATGACGGAGGGTGCCGTCAAGGTGGAGGGTGTAACGCGTGCGGCGTCCTTCGCGCTGTCGGCTGAGGTAGCCGGCCGCATCGAGGTCGGCGACGACTCGTTGCGCGGTGCGGTCGGAGATGTGACAGAGAGCTGCCATGTCACGGAGTCTCAGATGGGGTTCCCGGGCGATGGCCAGGAGCACACGGGCGTGGCATGTGAGGAAGGTCCATCCTCCAGTCGTCCGGGGCACCTTACGTCCTCTTTCTGTCTGTCGACTTTTGAGGCACTTCCCCTCCGCACCCGGGGCCGGATGCGGGCCTGCCCAGGAACAGAGGCCGACTGCGGACGCTGGCCGCACTGGGCGAATCGCTTCCGGTTACTGTTCGTGCCCCGCACGGAACGACTCCCCTTCGGTCCGCCGGCTCACAGGTCGACCATGCGCATCGCGAAGAACGCAGCGATGATCAGACAGCCCAGTACGATCAAGGTCAGCCAGATCCCGGGGTGTTCCCACACCCCGCCGTCCGGTCGTTCTGGATGGGCCTCTGCGATCGATCCTTCGACCGGGGGTGTTTCTTCGGGAGGGCGCAGGGACTCGGTCATCGTTCCATCTCCAGGGTTGAGACGATGGGAGGCTCGGCTCATCAGGAGCGGAGCCCGTGATTCGGCGAGAGGCACCTCCCCGACGTGAGCTGCTGTGGTGGGCCAGTGAGATGCGGTTGCTGGCGAAAGACGCCTGCCGACACCCTCGCAAGCGTCTACGGCCGCGCTGACCCTCTGCGTCACTTGATCCACCGTCGGCCCGTCGACCCGTCGCACCGCGCGACGCCCCTAGGCCGCGCGGCGCGACGATGCCTGTTCAGCGCCCTCCGTGGCCGCCGCCGTACCCTCCGTTTCCGTGGCCGCCGTAGCCGCCGTGCCCCCCGTTGCCGTGGCCGCCGCCGTAGCCCCCATACCCGTGGCCGCCGCCGTCTCCGTAGCCGCCGTAGCCCCCATGGCCGCCGCAGTCGTCCCAGCTACCCCAGTCACCGCAGCTCCGGCTGTGATGGTTGTCGCTGTGAGACTCGCTGGCCGAGGCGCTACCTGCCACGCCGATCGAGGCGCCGCCGGCAATGACGATGCAAGCCGCGGTAATGGCATACAGACGCTTCCCACGTTGTGCTCGCATGAGTAAATCCTTCCAACTGCGTTGCTGTGCTGTCCTTTTGACTTCGGCGAGCCCACCGGCATGTCCCACAGTCACCGAATGGAGGCGCGCGTTGATGGGAGCGCGTCAGAAGGGGACGAGATGAAGAACCCGGCCAGCTCCGCCCATGTCTATGGCTTGCTAGTTCAGCTGCGTACCTCTTCGGGTTTCGATGCGCTCATGGATGCAGCCCGGCCCATGCTGCCGTCGAAAGGTGGCTTTCGTTGGGCCGAGACGGGCGGAGCGATCTTCACGCAGGGAGCGTGGTGATAACCGGCCGCAGCAACCGCACAACACGAGTCAGATCGCCGCGGGCACCGAGCTCGTCGAAAACCAGGCGGTGGAGCTGGTCACGACCGTCCTCGGGATGCTGCTGTCATGGTCGGCGGCGTGGCCACCACCACCCCGCCTTCCACCTCGCTGGCTCTCGCCGACTACCCCGGGATCGCGGGCACCGCTTCGTCGCTGCTGGGCATGGCGCGCTTCGCGTTCGGCGGGATCGCTGCCCCGCTCGTCGGCCTCGGCGGCGCCGCGACCGCCCTCCCTCGCGGGCCTGGTCACCCTCGCCTGCGCCGCGCTCGCGTTGTTCGTCCATGCCCTCGCCGTCCGCCCCCGCACCGGCAGCACAGTTAGCACTGCGGGCAAGCGTCTCGTAGGAAGCGCTCGTGTCAGCTCCCGCCCACTGGCCAACTGACGACGGACACCATCCCGAGCAGGACGGCGAAACCTGATCGAAAGCCTCAACGACCGGGACAACGCGACGGGCGCCGGCCGATGGTGTGGCCGGCGCCCGGAGGCCAATGCTTTGAGGTCTGGTCTCATCCTTTTCAGGTCGATCACGGAAGGCCTGAGGGCTGGATGGATCCCAGCCCCAAGACGGTTCACCAACCGCTGAGAGTGGCTCTCGTGCGGTCGTGTTCGCCGCTGTTGGTGTCAGCCGTTGGCGTCAGGTTTGTCGGCGCTGTTCTTGACGGATCAGTTCCCGGGGGCGCGTCTCCCGATGCCGCCAGCCTTGGGCCCGCCAAGTCAGCAGGAGACCAGCCAGCATGAGCAGGCTCTGGCCACGGAAGGGCACCAGCCACGCCATCGTGAGGCTCGCCGCGATCAGCAGCGCCCCAGCACCCCATAGGCGAGGCCGTTTCACCCCCTTGCGCACCCAAGGAAGCGCGATGCGCCCAGTCGTCATGGCCAACACACCGGTCACGCTCAGGAGCAACACCATCACGACAATCATCGCAAGAACGATGGACGACACACGACCCTCCCCGGTGCCCTCTCCCAGGCACTCGCCACGATGATCTCGGCGCTCAACCACGGGGCACAATGCCGGAAACTGCTGCGCTGCGAACGTACTGGCAGGCCGCAGGCACACTCTTGACCCGGACCACCGCTTCAGGAGTGAGATTGGGCGACCATGCCCGTGACCCGCTGATCGCTACCTCGGGCTGAGGCTGGCGAACTCCTCCTGCGAACCATGGTTCCCCGTGAGCCCCCGTCCGTTCTGGCGCGAGAGTGGCACGGCTTTGCCTGGTCACAAGATGATCAAGGCCCTCGGCTGGGTATCTCGGCGCTGAGACAGTTCGGTCATGTACTCACGTCAGGTCTTGGTTGGCATCGCGGTACTCGTCGCACTCAGTGCGTGCGGTGGCCCGACGCAAGAGCCTGGCACCCGGCTTTCGAGCCCATCGGGGGCTGGCACCACGACACCAGAAGCGACTCCTCTGATGGCTCCCAGCACGATCCAAGTGAGGATCAAGCTGGTAGGGGGTCCCGCTGATGGCGAGGTCATGTGGATACCGCTCAGCCGGCTGCGGGAGCCCATCACACCCAAGGGAACCGGGGCGCGCTACATCATGACGGCGGACGTGATCGGGTCGGGCCCCGACGCTGCCCAGGCGTTTCGACTTGATGCCTCTCAGACCTCCGGTAACTGAGGTTGGGGGAGTTTCTGATCAGAGGCGGAGCCATCGGCGTTTGTACGCGTTGGTCGTCGTTGAGCAGCCTGGCTTGGTTGCTGTATTCGCTACAGGTTGATCAGTCTCGGGCGGGCACCTGGACGCCCGTACGTCAGGATGCGCGGCAGCACCTCGCGCATGCGTGCCACGTCGACCGCCGGCGCCCGCAGCAAGGCCTTGCGTCCAACGAGGAAGGGTCCAACGTCACCCGGAGCACATCTCCGTCCAGCAACTCGGCATTTCCCAGATGCACGTCTCCCGCATCATCAACCGCTGCTGCGCGCGCATCCGGGCCGGTCAAATGCCGCGCAGGCGCGCATTCCTCGAGCCGATGCAGGTTCAGCAGCCGGAAGCCGCGACCGAGAAGGGCTCCACGTCGATGTCCCCGTTGTCCGCTCCGTTGGTCGTACACGGACATGGATGTCGTGGAGGGTCAGCGTGTAGGTGCCGTCACCACTCGCTGGAACCGTGGCCGTACGCGGGCGTGCGCCACCGACCGCGCTTGCCGCCGTCAGCCGGCACCCGTCACGCGCGTGGTGCCCGTCACCGGCGAGTTGAACGTGGTCACCGCCGCCGAACTGCGCCCCTGGAGAACATCGCCCCCACCCGCGGCCGGGCCACCCTGATCGTCCGCAAGGGCGCGGACCACAAGGTCCAGCGTCTGAGGCTGCCAAGCTGTGACGTGTACCTGGCGGTCTGTTAGAAAGGCGTCATGCTGCATCTGCGCCTGATCACCCCGGCCGAGAAGACGGACGAGGTGGTGCGGAAGATCGAGAACACGGTCGGCACCGCCCACCTCGTGGTCCTGCCGGGAGCCGCCCGCAATCCCGCCGGAGACCTGGTGCTGTGCGACGTTGCGCGAGAGGCGGGAGACGGACTCCTCGCCTCACTGCGCGAGCTGGAGCTGGACAGGACTGGGTCGATCGCCGTGGAGAACGTCGACCTTTCGCTGTCCCGTCGCGCCGACAAGGCTGAGGAGGAGGCACCGGGCGAGGGCGCCGACGCGGTGCTCTGGGAGGGCCTGACGGACGCGACACACGAGGAGTCGACGTTGTCGGTAACCTACGTCGCGTTCATCACCCTGGCCACGATGATCGCGGCCTGTGGTGTGGTGCTGGACAACGCCATCCTCATCGTGGGCGCGATGGCGGTGGGTCCGGAATTCGGTCCGCTGGCGGGCATCTGCACGGCCCTGGTCCAGCGTCATCCCCGGCTGGCCTGGCGTTCCATCATCGCCTTGCTGGTGGGCTTCGCGGCGGCCATGGCGCTGACGGTCGGATTCAGCCTGTTCATGGACGCCGCCGGACTGTTCCACAAATCCGGCCTGGAGGGCGCGAGGCCCAACACCGCCTTCGTGTACGCCCCCGACGCCTTCTCGTTCATCGTGGCAGTGCTGGCCGGCATCGCCGGCACCCTCTCCCTGACCTCCGCGAAGTCGGGCGCGTTGGTGGGGGTGGCCATCTCGGTGACGACGGTACCGGCCGCCGCCAACGCGGCGGTGGCCCTGGCCTACGGCGACACGAGCCAGACCCTGGGCTCGACCAACCAGCTCCTGCTGAACCTGCTGGGCATCGTCGTCGCAGGAACACTGACGCTGCTGGCCCAGAAGCACTTCTGGAAACAGCGGCGTCAGGTGAACGCGGACTAGCCGCGCGGGGACCGCTGGCCAAGGGCCGGCTGCACGGTGTCGGCGAGCCGCCCGGCCACCGACCGGGCCACCTGCTGAATGGCGACCGCGAGGCAGAGCTACGCCGCGCCCTGGCCGCCTTCAAGGGCGTCCGCACCCATGGCGCTGGTTGCCGTCAGCGCGCAGACCCGGAGAACGCCTGCTGCGCCCGCCAGTCCAGTCCGGTCGGCCAGCACGGAGCCTGTCGGGGCGGAGGGGGGATCGGGCTCGCCCTCCCGGGCGGGTGGAGGGATCAGTTCTCGGGAGTGTCGCGCTCGGCTATGCCTTGAGGGCCTCGTCGAGGGCTTCTTTGAGGGGTGTGGGCAAGGGTTGTGGGCCTAGGTGATGACGGCTTCGGCGTCGGTGTGGAGTTTGGTGTTGGCGAGCCGCGAGGTCACGCGCAGGACGGTGAAGCCGTCGGCGGGGTTGAGCTGGTGCAGGCAGACGAGGACGCCGATGGCTTGATCGGTGATGGCGTGGGAGCGACGGCCTGGCGGAGTCGAGTGACTTCCTCTTCAAGCTGCGTCAGATGTTCGTCGCGGCTCGGCACGGTCGGGTGCCGCTGGCTGTTGCGGGGCTTCGACGAGCGGTCTGGGAAGCCATCTGAGGGGTGCTTGGGCGGTGGGCGGGGGTTCGCTGGGCTACGTCGTACCTGCCCACGCTGCGCCGGGTCATCCCGGGCGGGCGCCATCTGCGCTGGTGTCTGCTCGCTCAAGGGGGCGGGCTGCTCTGGGGCGGGCGGCCTCCGAGGCCGTGGGGGAAAGTCCACAGAGGCCGCCTGCTGTGGCATCGCGGTCACCGGCTAGTGCTGTGACCGAAAACGATCACCGGTTGTTGGTGCCGATCCACACCGCCTCGGTTGGATGTAACGACACGTCCGATCGTCGCGGGGGGCGGGATGGCACAGCCGGTCAGGGTGCGCGGGCTAACCGAGCAGGAGGGGCAGAAGTTGCAGCGGATCGTGCGTCGCGGCAGTACGAGTTCGGTGCGATATCGGCGCGCGATGATGCTGCTGGCCCCGGCGGGCGGGAACCGGGTGCCGGTGATCGCGCAGCAGGTGCAGGCCGATGAGGACACCGTCCGCGATGTGATTCACCGCTTCAACGAGATCGGCCTGGCCTGTCTGGACCCTCGGTGGGCGGGAGGCCGTCCCCGCCTGCTCAGCACTGACGACGAAGACTTCGTCATCCAGACGGCCACCACCCGCCCGACAAAGCTCGGCAAACCCTTCACCGGCTGGTCGATACGCAAACTCACCAACCATCTGCGCCGCAACATGGCACGCCCGATACAGATCGGACGCGAGGCCCTGCGATGCCTGCTGGCCCGCCGCGGAGTGACCTTCCAACGCACAAAGACCTGGAAGGAATCATCCGATGCCGACTTCGACGCCAAGCTCGACCGGATCGAGTACGCCATCAACGAGCGGCCCGACCGGACCTTCGCCTTCGATGAGTTCGGGCCGCTCGGTATCCGTTCGACCACCGGATCGTGCTGGGCTGAGCAGGGCCGCCCCGAGCGGCTGCCGGCCACGTATCACCGCACCCACGGGACCCGCTACTTCCACGGATGCTATTCGGTCGGTGACGACACCCTCTGGGGCGTGGTGCGGCGTCGCAAGGGCATCCGTCCCACCTGGGCCGCCCTGAAGTCGCTCCGCGCGGCCCGTCCGGACGGCGCCCCGATCTACGTGATCCTGGACAACCTGTCCGCCCACAAGAACCGGCGCATCGTGCGCTGGGCGGCGAGGAACAAGGTCGAACTGTGCTGCACGCCGACCAACGCGTCCTGGGCGAACCCGATCGAGGCGCACTTCGGGCTTCTACGTCAGTTCACCCTCGCCAACTCCAACCACCCCAACCACACCGTCCAGACAGGTCAGTTGCACCACTATCTGCGCTGGCGCAACAAGAATGCCCGTCACCCGGATGTGCTGGCCGCCAGCGACGTGAACGCGCCCGCGTCCGCAGTGAGAAAGGCATCCGCTGGGGTGGCCGCCCCCTCGCCACTCCGGCCTGATTCTTCCTGGAGTGTCTCCGGTTACGGTACGAGGTCAGCGCGGATGCGACGAAATGCCGATGCCGGGTCCACGGCGCGTGTGACCGACCGGCCGACGACGACATGTGAGGCCCCGGCCGTGATGGCGGCACGTGGTGTGTCGGGCCGGGCATGCTCGGCCGGGGATTCGCCGGACAACGTGACGCCCGGAGTGACGATCAGGGCATCGGGACCCAGGACGCTCCGCAGCGCGGTGACGTCCAGCGGCGAGGCGATCACCCCGTGACAACCGGCCCTCTGCGCCAGACGGGCCAGCCGCAGCACCTGCCCATCCGTCGCATCGTCGATGCCGATGTCGGCAAGATCCGCGTCGGTCATGCTGGTGACCACGGTCAAGGCAAGAACGCGCAGTCCGGGGAAGTCTCGTGCGGCCTCGACCGCGGCGGACAGGATGCCCCTGCCGCCCATGGCGTGCACGGTCACCATGGACACGCCCAGTGCTCCCGCGGCGCGCACCGCACCAGCAACCGAGTTCGGGATTTCGAAGAGTTTGAGGTCCAAGAAGACCTCCTTGCCCTGCGCTACGAGGCACTCGACGATGTCCGGGCCGACAGCCGTGAGCAGCTCCAGGCCGACCTTGTAGAAACGGCACTCGTCGCCCAGCCGCTTGACGACGGCTTCGGCGGTTGCGCGGTTGTCGCAGTCCAAGGCGACGATGATCTGGCTGGTCGAATCCACAGCGTCATTGTGCCGTCGCCCCACTGCGGGCTGTCACCGGGGGCACCATCCTGAGCCGGTGATCGTTTTCGGTCACAGCACTAGGGAGGCCGTCGGCTAGCTGACGAAGGCGAAGAGCGACGGCACCGGTGTGCTCGGGCCGTGATGGTAACGATCATGCCGGGTGCCGGACACGGTCGCGCGGATCGGGGCACCCCCCGGGCCGAAGTCGCTGCCACCACACGTCATCGCTTGATGCGGCCGCGCAAGGCGAAGAGGGCGAAGCCGAGGAGGACGGGCTCGGCGATTCGCGAGCCCATTTCGACATAGGTTCCGGCGGTGGTGAGGTTCTGGCCGCTGGAGCGGAAGATGACGCTGTTGAGGAGGACGCGTTGGGCTTTCTCGGCGCGTTTCCAGGTGATGCGGTCGCTGTAACCGGTGGTGAGCGTCGGGTCGGGGTTGTCGACGGTGAGCTGGACATCTTGGCCGACGGCGGTCTGTCTGCCGGTGATCTGCGGCTTGGGGTCAGCATTGGGCAGGCCCCACAGGATGAGGGCGAAGAAGCTGCAGGTCATGGCGAGAATGAGCCAGAACAGGGCGCGCGAGGCACGGAGCGCGTAGCCGGACAGCGCCCAGTACAGGATGAGCAGGATGTGTTCTCCGCGGGGGCGCGTGGGGTCGTTACGGCGCATCTCCATTTCGCCGTAGTAGAAGTCGGCCGCGTCCGGTTCGTTCTTCGCGTCCTCGGAGCCCTTGCGCAGCGCCCGGTACAGGGGGGCCAAGACGTCGGGGTTGGGCGTGCGCGCTGGATGCGTGGTGTGGCGTGGTCCTGGCTGCCACTCGTGGGTCGTGGGAGCATCCGGGTTGACGGGCGGCTGCTGGAGGGCGCGCCACGCGTGTTCTTCGGCAAGTACGCGGCGCTGGGACCACCATCGCGGCACCCCACGTCGCCAGTGGACGCCGGTCGGCGGGAGGGCGAAAAGTGTGCTCCCTTCCAGGCGCAACAGGTCCAAATGCATCGCACCGGCGAATCGGCAGCTTCGTAGGTCCATTCCGGTCAGGAGCACGTGCGTCGTATCGGTACCGGCCAGGGATACGACACGGACCTTCGGAGTTCTTGTGCTGAACCAGGCGGTTTCTGCGGGGCGGGCGAAGGGACTGACCGAGACGGCGAAGGGCTGGGTGATGATGGCGCCGGTGAGGTCGAGATCCGCGTATCGCAAAGTCAGCGAGGCGGTCGCATCCCACCGTGTCTGTTGGCACGTCACGCGCTCCGCAGCCGCATCGATTCGTGCCGGTCCCTCGAACTTCGCGGTCGAGAGGGCTAGGACATGTCTGCACGTCACGCTCTCAAGGCGGGCGTCGCCACTGAATCGCGCGCCCACGAAGGAGGCGGTTCCGTTGACGATCATGCCGAGGAAGACAGCCTCAGAGAACGTCGTGTCGTGGAAGTTGACGCCGCGGGTGAAGAGGGAGCCGTTGAAGCAGGCTAAGCCTGCGAAGGAAGCCAGATAGAAGTTCGCGTTGCTTCCCGTGAAGTCGACGTTGATGAAGTCCGCACCGTCGGGGAAGTCAGCATGGCTGAAGTCGACTTCCCCTAACCGGGGACGCCCGTCAAGGCGGACCGCGGCAAGAAGTTGGCCAAGAAGCGCGGCGGTGATACGAGTGCCACAGAGGTTGATGTCGGCGCCGGGGACGAGGCCGGCCAGGTAGGTGGCACGGTCGGCGGGTGCGAGGTGGGCCAGGCACTTCGTGTGACTGCCGATCCGCGCGCCAGAGCACGGGTCCGGCGTCGCTACGTCGCAGTGATCCCAGGGCGGCGGCCAGGGGGGAGTCATATCTCCTAGGACAGCAGGGTCAGCTGGGTGGTTGCACTCTCCACCCCGGAGCTGACGGTCACTCTCGACGACATGCCGCACGGCGCATGGTCACCAACGCCTGCAGACCGCGCACGGCGCCGTGAGTGTCGCGGTTCTGGATCTTTGGTTGCTGATCCATGCTCCCGAGTTTGTCTCGCTGACCGCCGTCTCCGCGGTCGTGGAACAAAAACCCTTCCCGGCAAGGCACGCCGGTGCCGGACGGCACCGGCGTGCCGCGCTCCGGCACGCGGACGTGCACGTGTGCCGGCTGAGGGGTCACGCTGGTGTGGTGCAGAACTGGTGGGCGCCGCGCAGTGTGGTGCGTAGGTTCCGCTGGGTGGCTCGGCTGTCGAGGCGCACGTCGAGGGCGCCGGGCAGTGTGCTGTGGGCCCGCAGGCCCGTGGGCAGCCGGGAGGCATCCAGGCCGTCACGTCTGGCGACGAGGATGCCGAGTTCGTGACGGCTCACGGCGTCGGGCCCTGCGAGATGGTGGACGCCGGCCGCGTCGCCGCATGCCAGTTCCAGAAGGGCGGCGGCCAGGTCGGCGACGTGTACCGGGCAGCGGATGTCGTCGGTGAACAGGGCGCCGTCGCGGGTACCGGCGGCCAGTTCATGCACGAGGCGCTCATGCTCGGAATCCCCGTCGCCGATGATCAGGGACGTGCGGGCGACGACGGCCTGCGGATGCACGAGGAGGATCCCGGTCTCCGCTGCCGCCTTCGCCGCACCATAGGGGGTGACGGGGTCAGGGAGGCACGACTCGTCGTAGTGGACTCGGGCGCCGGAGAACACCGCGTCGCTGGACACGTGGACCAGGCGGCTTCCGTACTTCGCCGCTGCCATCGCCAGCCGGACGGGCCCCTGCGCCGTTACCGCCCAGTCGGCGTCGCCGCTCGATGCGTTGACGACAAGATTTGCCCCGACTTCGGCCATGACGGCCTCCACGCGTCCAGGATCCCGCAGGTCAAGTGGGTACCACGCGGCGTGGGAAGCGGTGCCGGGCCTGGTCGCGAAGGTCGCGGCCGTAGCGTGCCCGGCCGTTGCCGCCTGCCGGATCAACTCGGTGCCCAGGAAGCCACTGCCGCCGATGACCAAGACCGTCATGACGCGACACGGTAGACCGTCCCGGCCACTGTCGGACACGGCACCACAAGGAAGGCGAGCGGCAGGCGAGACCGGAGAACGCCGTCTGTATGTGCCTGGTGGGCACCGGCCATGAAGCGCGCGCCGAAGCCAGCCGCAGCATGCAGAGCCTCTCGAACTGCCTCACCGACACCAGCGTCCGTTTCGAAGCGACTCACCTGTCCGGCTACGTGGGTTCCCTCAGTACCAGCGCCTGGATAGCGGCCGGACGGATCCGGGGCGGGGACGCTGTGTGCGATGGTGGGCGGTCAGGTCCGGTCCGGGCCCGGTGCGACGGTGAGTATGCGGGGGCCGTCTCCGGGTGTGGGGGAGCAATCCGGCCTGCGTCGCGGTCGCCACCTTCAGCGCACCCGCATGCGCAGGACGTCCTTCGGCCGTGGCGGTCACTCGGGTGGCACAGGCGCGGTGGCCGGTCGGGGTATGGACTTACTGGCGCACCGAGATCGTGTATCTGCTTCAGATCTGGTTGAGGCCGCCGTCGACGAAGAGTTCCGTGCCGGTGACGAAGCTGCTCTGGTCGCTGGCGAGGAAGAGGGCCGCGGCGGCCACCTCGTCCGGGCGGCCCATGCGGCCCAGTGGCACCTGGCTGGCGAAGAAGCCCCACAATTTGGCGGCATCGTCGGCGTCGGGGGCGAGGCCGGCGTTCCCGGGTGTCTCGATGGGGCCGGGAACGAGGGTAT
This sequence comes from Streptomyces sp. WI03-4A, assembly GCF_033792105.1. Taxonomy (NCBI): domain Bacteria; kingdom Bacillati; phylum Actinomycetota; class Actinomycetes; order Kitasatosporales; family Streptomycetaceae; genus Streptomyces; species Streptomyces sp. WI03-4A. Next base: position 67,647 of record NZ_JARAUO010000004.1, on the reverse strand, counting down.
TGACGCGGATCCCCCGGTGCTTGAGCTCGTTGGCCCAAGTACGGGAGAACGAGCGGATGGCGGCCTTGGACGCGGCGTAGACGCCGAACGCCTCGCCACCGGAGGTCGCCGCGGTGGACCCGGTGAGGATCACCGACGCACCGTCGTTGAGCAGCGGCAGCGCCTTCTGGACGGTGAAGAGCGTGCCGCGCACGTTGATGCCGAAGGTGGTGTCGAAGTGCTGCTCCGTGACCTGCTCCAGGGTGGAGAACTCACCGCCGCCCGCGTTGGCGAACAGCACGTCCACGTGCCGTCCCTGGTCGGCGACGGCGGCGTAGAGCCGGTCGATGTCGGCCGGATCGGAGACGTCGCTGCGGACGGCGGTGGCGTTCGGGCCGATCTCGGCCAGTGCGGCGTCCAGTGCCTCCTGCCGTCGGCCGGTGATGAACACGTGCGCGCCCTCGGCGGCGAAGCGCTTGGCGCTGGCCAGTCCGATGCCGCTGTTGCCGCCGGTGACCACGGCGGTCTTTCCGTCAAGCTGTCCCATGATAGGAACTCCAGTTCTATAAGGGCCATGGCTGACCTCGAAGGTCGAATACGTCGCAGTCCGGCAGGGCCCGACGCGGGAGGGTTCGCCGGCGGGGTGCTGAGCCGTCTCGAAGGGGGGAAGGGATTTCCGAGGGTTACCGCGACGCCAGGACGTCCCGCAGGACGTCGGCCAGCGTGATCCGGTCCAATTCGGTGCGGACGGCTTCTTCGACGCGGGCGTACACCGGGCGCATTGCGGGCTGGATGCCGGAACCGACCGGACAGCCGAGGTTGGGGTCCGAGCGGTGCATGGCGAACAGCGGTGGCGGCTCGATCGCCTCGTACACGTCCCGCAGGGTGATGTTCTCCAGCGGTCTGGCGAGCACCCACCCCGCCTCGGCGCCTCGTCGGGACTGCACCAGTCCGGCATCGCGCATCCGGCCAAGCAGTCGGCGGATCACGACGGGGTTGGTGTTCACGCTGCCCGCGATCCCCTCGGACGTTGCGTTTCCGTCCCCGATCCGACGGTGCAGCTCGATCCAGGTCAGCGCGTGCGCCGCCACGGTGAGCTGACTGTTGCCCGCCACATCACCACCTCCTTGGAAGTAACCATAATTGTTACATCTGGGGTCGTCAAACGGTGCCGACGACACCGTGGGCGGAGCCCCGTCGGCGCCGCCCCCGTCCACGGTCTCACCAGCTCGCGGCTCGCGCCCCGCCTGCGGATTTGCCGCGGCACGGCCGGCCCGTGCGCGAGCCGCCGCTGTGTCGAGCGGCGGTGATCTTCTCGGGGTCGCCGAGCACTGAGCAGCCGGCTGGAGGATTCGTCGACGACTGGGATGCATCCACTGGCACGGCGGAAGACGAATGACGTACGGAGTCGAATAACAAAGGCCGCAGTACGTAGGCGGAGTCGGCTGGGGTTCGTCTTCTTCCTCATGATCCTCAGCGTCCGGTTCGTGTGCGCGCGAGGTAGGCGGCTAAGAGGACCTGCCGTGGACTCTCCGAAGTCACAGCGGCCGCACGGAAGGGTTTACTCATGCGAGCACAACGCGGGAAGCGTCTGTGCGTCCTCACGGCGGCGGGCATCTTCATTGCCGGCGGCTCCGTGATCGGCGTTGCAGGAAGTGCTTCGGCCGGCGACTCTCACAGCGACAGCCATCACAGCCGCAGCTGCGACAACTGGGGCGGCTGGGATGACTGCGGCGGCCACGACGGCTACGGCGATAACGGCGGCTACGGCGGCCACGGAGGCAGAGCAGGCTACGGAGGCGGCCACGGAGGGCGCTGACTTGGCGTCGCCGCACCGTGCGGCACCTGCAAGGGATGTGCGCCGCGCGGCACGGCACCTTGGCTACTCGGCTGGCGATCATCGCGGGCCGGGAGAGGATCTCACGGACTCGTAAGCATGTGCTGCTCGGCGGCCATGGCGGTGAAGCCGTCCGATTTCGCCCAGGTGATCAGCACACCGTTCGTGATGATCCGCACACCCGGAGTGGTAGTCGTCGTCATCGGCCAGGCGGTACCCGGCCTGGGTCAGGTCACGGCGCACTCGGGTCACGAGCTCGGCGGATGAAGACGACACGCGGCGCGCCTTCCCGTACCCAGGCTGCACCGGTCCGGGCTCCGGACACCTGCCTGCCCACCGGCAGAGCGCGAGGCGTACGGCAGACACGCGGACGAAACCGAACCAACCCCTCGGAAGGGATACTCCATGAGCACGGTCACCACCGCGGACGGTACGAGCATCTTCTACGTCGACTGGGGGCCGAGAGATGCGACACCGCTCGTCTTCCACCACGGCTGGCCCCTGAGTTGTGTGGACTGGGACAACCAGCTGCTGTACTTCCTCTCCAAGGGCTACCGGGTCATCGCGCACGACCGTCGTGGTCACGGGCGCTCCAGCCAGCCGTCGTCGGGCCACGAAATGGACACCTACGCCGCGGACTTGGCCGCTGTGACCGACGCGCTGGATCTGCGGGACGCCGTGCACATCGGACACTCCACCGGAGGCGGCGAAGTGGTCCACTACGTGGCGCGGGCCGAGCCCGGTCGCGTCTCCAGGGCGGTGATCGCGTCGGCGGTGCCGCCCGTCATGGTCAAGAAGGAGAGCAACCCCGAGGGGACCCCGGTGGAGGTGTTTCTACATCGACGTGGCGTCCGGGCCCTTCTACGGCTACAACCGGCCCGGCGCCGAGATGAACCAGGGACTCATCGACCGGTGGTGGGCGCAGGGAATGATGGGCGCCGCGAACGCGCACTATGAGTGCATCAAGGCGTTCTCCGAGACGGACTTCACCGAGGACCTGGAGAAGATCGATGTCCCGGTGCTCGTCATGCACGGCACCGACGACCAGGTCGTGCCCTACGCGGACGCGGGACCGAAGAGCGCCGAGATCCTGCAGAACGCGACCTTGAAGACCTACGAGGGGTATCCGCACGGGATGCTGTCCGTCCACCCGGACGTCCTCAACCCCGTCATCCTCGAGTTCCTTCAGGCATAGCCGACCCGACGATCAGCCGGTCAGGCCGAGCACCCCGGTGGGGATGGTGATAGCCAAGGTGAGTGCCGCACCGACCACCGGTGCGGCGGCGTCGCAGGCCAGCAGGGCGATCGCCTTGCGTCGCTCGTTCCCGTACAGCCGGGTGAGGGTATAGGTGTTGAAACCGTTCGCGAAGTCATGCGCGATGACGGCGACGGCTACCACCGCGCCGAGCCCGGAGCCGGCCTGGAAGGCGGCGCCGATGGCGAAGCCGTCGAGCAGGCTGTGCACGATGAGCGCGCCGGCCGCCGCCACGCCAAGGGCTGGGCGTGTCGTGGCCGTGGCGGCGGCCGACGGCGTGAGCGTGCTCGTGGCTGGCGTACTCACCCTCATGCGCACGGTGTATCGCGACCGACCGCTCCACGACGTGAATGGCGAGGAAGCCGCAGGCCATCAGGACCAGTGCGGTGGGCACATGGAAGATCTGATGCGGCTGGGCGCTGAGCGCCTCCGGCAGCAGGTCGAAGACGACCACGCCGAGCATCAGCCCGGCGGCCAGCCCCAGCACGAGGTGTCGGCGGTCGCCGATACGCTGCGCGACGACGCCGCCGATCAGCGTCATCAAGAACGCGCCCACGGCGACGATCACGGCCCTGTCGCAAGTATCGGCTTCGCTCCTCCGGGAGGCCATCCGGACAGTCCACCCGTCGAGGACGGGCGCCGGCCCCGTCTCCATGACCGGCCCCGGGTCGGGCCAGTGGCTCAGTCGCCTGGGCAGATGATGAAGAGCGGGTAGGGGAGTCGGCGGGGTTGGTCGCCGATCTCGTTGAGCGCGGCGCGGATGTCGTGCAGGTGGCCGGTGGTCATCTGGAGCGGGGGTTCGTGGGGCTGGTAGGTGGTGCGGACCGGGTAGTCGATGCCTGGTTCGGTGGTCATCTCGATGTGGCAGCCCAGCACGTGGGTGACCGGTCTGTGTTCACTGAACTCGATCAGGCGGTCGATGGTCTGGGCGTAGGCGGACCAGTCCTGGACGTAGAGCCGGCCGGGGTAGACCGTGTCGCCGGTGAGCAGGAATCCGGTCCATGGGTCGTAGAACGTGACCGCTGCCTCGTGGTGCCCGGGGGTGGCCAGGCACTCGAGCACGCGGCCTCCCAGATCGACCCGCGCCACGGCGTTGGGGTCCTTATCGAATCCGAAGTGTCTCCAGGCCGTGGTGAGGTCTGCGTCGACCACCGTGGTCTGAGGACGGTCGGCGAACTGGCGGTCGCCCGCGATGTGATCGTCGTGGGCGTGGGTGTGCAGCACCAGCAGGTGGTAGTCCCGTTGCGGGTGGCGGGCGAGCCAGCCGTCGACCAGCTCGTCGACCACTCGGCGCAGGGGGAAGAACTCGGCGGACGCGGTGGCTCCGGTGTCGATCAGCACCGCCTGTGTGGTGCCGAACAGAAGGAACAGGAACGGTGCCTCGTAGTCGATCGCCATGTTCTGCCGCAGGATGACGGTGTGCTCGTCGTAGGCGTAGACCTGGATGTCCGGGTCGGTGTTGTGCTTGGACGATGGTGAGCCGTGGATCCAGCGGACGTCCAACTCGCGAAGCTGGCTAACCGGGCGGTCGAAATCCATGAAGGGTGTGTCTGCGGACATGACGTCTCCTGAGTGCGTCGTCTTGGCAGACCGGGTACGGCGCACATCTCGTCCGGGGCCGGCACTTGAGAGCCTCCGCCGCGAAGCTACCACGAGGTCGATCGACGCCTCCGTCCGGTCACCTCACCCATGACGGCACACCGGCAATCGTGCGTTCCGGTGAGCAACCGAAACGTCCCCCCAGCCCACCCTGGACATGCCGTCCTGTTCCGCGGCCTTGGCACGGCGGCCGGGGTACACGACGGCCGCCCCGTCGGTACCCGCGCCGGCGCGGGCGGGCGTCCGTCAGCGCCAAAGCAGTGGCCGAGGCAGTCCTGGGGGAGGGGGAAGGAGCACCTCGCCGACCCGAGCCGCTCGCCCGAAGGGTTGGAGCCCTGACCGGCGGTATCGTCGCGGACTCGGCCCTGGAGTGCGTCGGCACAGCCGAGTCCGCGCGGCAGGCCCCGCACTCGTCCCGCCCCGGCGGCAACGTCGGCGTCCCGCACGACGTGGCCGTCGACGGACACGAGCTGTTCTTCTCCCAGGTCGGCCTGCGCGGCGGCCCGGCACCCGTCCGCCGCTTCCTGCCCGACCTGATCGACCGCGTCCTGCCCGGCCGGATCCAGCCGGGCAGGGTCTTCGACCTCACCCTGCTCCTGAACAGGTCGCCGAGGGCTACCGGGTGATGGACAAGCGCCGCGCGGTCAAAGCCCTCCTGGAGCCCCGACCGCGCGGCCGCGGGGGATTACTGTCCGACCGGGTTGAGGTAGGTGCCCGGGTGGGTGGCGCCGTCCTGCTTCAGGATCTGGCCGCCGAACGGCCACTTCAGGGTGAAGTGCTTTGTCTCGTTCGGCGGGGTGACCAGGAACGTTGCGGGCACGAACTTCTCCTTCTGCGGCGTGGACCTGGCAACGGGGAGCAGGTTGATGCTGAAGTCCGTCGTGTCCCCCCGCCCCAGGGTGATCTTCGTGGGCCTCTTGGAGGAGCGCACCAGGGACCAGGTGCCGTCGGTCCTCTGGGCGCCGACCATGTCGACACCGGCGAAGCCGGACAGGGTGCAGGTGCGGTTGCTCTTGTTGGTGAACCAGATGAACGCCTGCGTCTGCTTCCCGGTCCGCCCCATATCCGGCTTCGCGTCGTCCCCGGTGGCGAAACCGGCCTTCAGATCGGCGGTGTGGCAACGCGTCGGCGCGGCCTTGGCGGTGGCGGCCGAGGCCGGGACGGCAGCGACGGCGGTGCCGGCGGCGACGATCGCCGCAAGGGCCACGGTGGCCATTTTGGTCTTCATGACGTGTTCGGTTCCCCTCGAATACGACTCGGTGCGCGAGGTCAGTGCGCACCCACGCACCTGTAGACGCTCGATGTCCGGCGGAGGTTCGTGGCGCCGGGCAACCGTCACCGGCTTGGGCGCCACGTGCGCGTCCGGCAGTGCGCCGGTCAGCCGCGGTGGTTCGCCGACTCCTCCAGGCGCCCGACCAGTTCGGCAGCCATGGCCTTGATGGTTTCCAGCCCTTCGCGCCCCCACGGCTGTGGGTCCTGGTCGACCACGCAGATGGTGCCCAACACCACGCCGGTACTGTCTATCAGCGGTGCGCCCAGGTAGGAGTGGACGCCGATCGCGTCGACCACCGGGTTGCCGGCGAACCGGGGGAAGTCCCGAATGTCCTCCAGCACCAGCGCCCGGCGGCGCTTGACCACGTGCGGGCAGATGCCCATGTCGATGTCGCGGGGCATGACGCGGCCGGGTACCGGTTCCTCCAGCAACGGCGGCCCCACATGAGCCGTGGTGTCCTGCGCGGCGCTGTACAGCCCCGCGAAGTACTGGCGGTCTGCGTCGAGGAAGAAGTTGACCCCGGCGTAGCAGCCGCCGGTGCGTTGTGCCAGCTCCCGTGCGAAGGCGTCGAGTTCGGCGTCCGGACGAGCATCGATGCCCAGCTCGCGCAGCCGCTCGGAACGGGCGCTCACCTGTGGGTCCTCCGGGGGGAGGAGCAGATGGCGCAGGGCGATCCCGGACTCAGGCCCGGACGGTGGGTTGGTCTGTGTCGCTGCCATGGGAACTCCTTGTCGTGATCAGATGCTGAACCAGATCGAGCAGCACGCGTATGCCCGAGTTCTTTACGCGGGCGTCGCACAGCACCACCGGCACCTCCTGCCTGAGGTCGAGTGCGGTCCGCACCTCCTCCCCGCGGTAGCGGTGAGCCCCGTCGAACTCGTTCACGGCGACGACGAAGGGGATGCCGCGCCGCTCGAAGAAGTCCACCGCCGCGAAGGAGTGCTCCAGCCTGCGGGTGTCGGCGAGAACCACCGCCCCGAGCGCTCCCTCGGAGAGTTCGTCCCACATGAACCAGAAGCGCTCCTGCCCGGGCGTGCCGAACAGGTACAGGATGTGGGACGGACTGAGCGTGATCCGGCCGAAGTCCAAGGCCACCGTGGTGGTGGCCTTGTTCTCCACTCCGTCCAGCCGGTCCGTGGCCGCGCTGACGGCGGTCAGCATCTCCTCGGTGCTCAGCGGCTCGATCTCGCTGAGCGCGTTGACGAAGGTGGTCTTTCCCACGCCAAACCCGCCGGCGATCAGCACCTTGACGCCCACCGGCAGGACGTCGGCGGGCAGCGGGTCACAGTCGTTTGAGGAGGCCATCGCGTATCGCTTCCAGGAGGTCTCGATCATGTCGTGGGGAGTGGCCCGTGGGCGCCGGGCGGGTATCACCCGCGACCACCGCGCCTCCCTCGGCCAGATCGGACAGCAGTACCTTGACCACGGCGGCTGGCACCTGCATCCGGGCCGCGACCTCGGCAACGCTCACGGGCTGTTCGCACAGCGCCAGCACCTGCGCGTGCTCCAGGCCGAAAACGCCCTGCGTCTGGGCGCCGGTGGCCCGCACCGTGGTCACCAGTGTGAAGTGGGACGTGGCCCTGGTCCGGCCGTCGCTCACCGTGTAGGGACGGACCAGCCGCCCGGCCGCTTCGTCGAGCTGCGGTCCGTCTGGGAGGACCGGCGTCATCGGTCACCCCACCGGGCGCCGGGACGGTGTGGCCAGGTGCGGACGTACGCTCTTCACCATCATGCCCATCTCGTAGCCCAGTACCGCCGCGTCCGCATCGCGTCCGGCCAGCACCGCCAGCACCGCGCCGTGCCCGGCGGACGAGACGAACAGCAGCGAGGTGCTGAGCTCCGTCACGATCTGTCGCACGTCACCGCCGTCGTCGAAGTGCCGGCCCGCGCTGCGCGCCAACGAGTACAGGCCACTGGCGAGCGCGGCCAACTGGTCCGCGGCGTCCTTATCGAGCCCCTCCGCTGCCTTCACCAGCCCGTCCGAGGACAGCAACAACGCGCTTCGGGTGTGCGGCACCCGGTTCACCAGACCCGCCAACAGCCAGGAAAGGTCTTCGCTCGCCACGATCGTGTACTCCTATTCGGCAGAAGGAAACGTTTCGCTGTACGGACCCTGGGCCTTCAGGGCGGCTGCGGCCATCAGGGCGTCTCCGCTTCCTCGGCCTTGCGTAGTCCGGTCTGGAATGCGGCCATGAGGCCGGGGTCGTATTCGATGTCCTGGGCAGCACCGGCGCCGCGGACCGGTTGCGGCACTTCGGTGGCGTGGTCCTGACGGTGGCGCTGAGGCAGCCGCGGGCGGTCGTCCTCGCCGTCGGAGGGGGCCGGGGCGGGCCCGGGTGCGGAATCTGACACGCTCGGATCCGCGACGACGGTCCTGTCCGTCGCCGGGAGGTCCACCGCCTCGGTCTCCGTCCGGTCGTGCGGCTCCGCCTCGGGGGCCGGGACGGTGTGGGGCGCCGGCGCGGAAGCTGCCGGTTGCGGACCGAGCAGTGCTTCGGGCAGCACCATGACGGCCTGTGTGCCCCCGTAGACGTTGCTCTGCAACTGCACGGCGATGTCGTGTCGCCGAGCCAGGACGGAGACCACGTACAGGCCGATCCGGCCGTCTTGCAGCAGTTCGCCCAGCGCAACCTTGTCGGGTGCGCTCAAGACGGTGTTCATCTGACCGCGCTCGGCCGGGGACATGCCCAGGCCCCGGTCCTCGACCTCGATCGCCACCCCCGCGGCGACGGGCTCCACCCGTACGTGCACGGTGGTCTGGGGCGGTGAGAAGACCGTCGCGTTCTCCAGCAGCTCGGCCAGCAGATGGACGACGTCGACTACGGCGTGGCCGCTGACCGATCCCTCGACGGGCGGGATCAGCTTGACCCGGGCGTACTGGTCGATCTCGGCGACGGCGGAGCGCAGTACGTCGGTCAGGCTGACGGGGCGGGTCCACTGGCGGTTGGTGTTCGCGCCGCCGAGCACGGCCAGGTTCTCGGCGTAGCGGCGGATCCGGGTGGACAGGTGGTCCACCCGGAACAGCCCCTTGAGCAGGTCGGGGTCCTCGACCTCGTTCTCCAGGTCATCCAGCAAGCCGATCTCGCGGTGCACCAGGGACTCCAGACGGCGCGCCAGGTTGGCGAACACCTCGAACTGCTCCAGCCGGGAGTGGTGTTCCGCGCCGATGGCGGAGGCGGCGGTCTCCAGCAGGGCTGCCTCCGCCTCGTGCCGGGCCACGGCGATCTCGAATCCCAGGCGGGAGAGTTGGTCGGGGCCGGTCTGCGGCGGGAGTTGCGGCCGGCCCCGCACAGGGCGCTCCCCGGCCCGCAGACGACGGCACAGCGACTCCAGCTCGGCTCTGCCCTCGGCTGTGGCACGGGTCAACTCGGTCAGCTCGGCACGGTTTCGGTCGGCTGCGCGGGACAGCTCCGCCCAGTGCTCGGTGACTGCTCGTGCTTCCGCCGAAGCCCGCATGCCCGCGATCGCGGCCGCCATGGTCCCGATGAGCACGACGCCACCGAACACAGCGCCCTGGTACGCCTGGTCAAGGCGGCCATCGCCGACTAGCGCGGTGGCCACCGCACCCGTCACGGTGACCACGCTCGGCGGCAGTACGGACGACAGCACCAGACGCCGTCTCAAGGACCCGGCCGACGACTCGGCCGTCACACAGGGCCTCACGGGCGACGTCGGCCGGTCGTCCGGCGGCATGGAAGGATCAGGCATAACAGTCCCCGGACAGAAGATGATCAGGCCGAGCGCGCACGTTATCGCGCACCAGGACCCCGGTGTCAGCCCCTGGCGCGTACAGAAATCGAACCGTTGTACTTTGAACGTTTTACGAAGCGCCCGTCCCGGACCTGAGCCGACCCTCGTTACAGGACAAGATCATCCTCGGCTGGCGGCAGTGCGGTCAGTCCGCGGTGGGGACCGGTGTCTCCTGCTCCGCCGCCGGCGATGCCTGCATGATCACTTCGGAGCGCCGCCGAGCGCACGTCGCCCCCTCCCGGCATCGGGCCGATCTCGTACTCGACGGAACGATGCCGACAACCGACCTGCTTACTGCGGTCGACCACCTGGTCGGCGCGCAGTTGTCATCCACCCCATGACCGGCGGGAGCGGAGGGCCAGGCCCGGAACACCGGCTGCCGACAGGCCACCCTCATCCCACGGCCCCGCCTTCTGCGACCAGAGAAGGCGGGGCCGGCTGCGTCATGCCGTCCGTCGCGCCCGTCACCGTTGGTCCGTAAACCGCGTTCGGCGAGTGGCGTTGGGTGCCTTGCGGCCCCGAACGGAGACCCCGCCCCATGGACCAGCCGCACACCAGACGCGGCACCCGGATCCGCGCTGAGCAGCGGTGATGGGTCAGACCCGCCGCGACAGCGGATCCCAGCGCGCCGCGAAGCGCAGCCGCGCAGAGCGCAGACGCTGCCGGTCCTGCGGCCGCGGCAACGCACTGTGCGCACTGGCGCCGATAACCGGCCCGACCTCGACGCTCACGTGTACGTGACCGTCACCGGGTGCCATGGCGCGAAGGCCTGTGCGACTACCGCAGAACCGACGAGCGGCGCGTGCCGCCGATCACCGATCAGGAGCCCCCGAGTGAAGATCTGCATGGGCACGCCCCAGGCCACCTATACGGTGTCCGGCACGATCAGCCGTTCGCAGCGGCTCGCGGCGCGACGGCAAACACCTCATGCTCGTCGAGGAGTTCGAGGCGGAGATGGCCCCGCGCCGCGTCGAAGGATCCGGCACGACCGACCTGCTGGGAAGTGCACACGCTCACCATCCGGGGGCGCAAGATCGTCGGCCGCCGCACCACTCACGCATGGACCCATCTTCCCGGCCCTTCGGGCCCGGCAGGCGAAGACACCCGGTCCGGGACGGCGGCGACGACGTCGGGGTCGGGGGCTTACCACGCCGGTGCGCCCGCGAGCCGTTTCCGTCGTGGGCAACGCACAAGGCCAAACCTCGGCCATAACTTCGCCTGGTGGACCAGGCCGCCGGGCAAGGCTCCTGGCGTGGGTAGACGGTCACGGGCCTGTCCCAGCATCGGTGCCACTGTCGCTCGCCGCACGACGGGTCCGGTCCACAGCCCCGTCGCTGGACCCGCGACTTGAGCGGGCTCGGTCAGGGGTTATCCGCAGGCCGCACCACAAGTTCCGTGTTCGACATACCGCGCCTGGTGAAGCGCGACGCGCTCGGCGACGGAAGTGGTCAGGTGATGCGGGAGGAGCGGTGAGAGAGGGTGGGGCGGGGATCCAAGAAGCCGCCGGAGGCGGAGAACGCGGCTGCGCCGAAGCCCTCTTCCCGCATGTCAACCGCGGGGAACTCTTTACAGGCGGTCTGTGGCTGAGCCGTGGAGTCGTCGAAGCGGCAGGCGACGCCGGTGAGCCTGATGGTGATGAAGTCCGCGATCTGGGCTCCGAACTCGATGGGCCTACCGCCGATGGTGATGTCCCCGACGCTGAAACCTTTGTCCGGGGGCACCTCGTAGACGGCCCGGACACGGTGTTCCGAGTCGCCTCTCAAATAGGTCCAGTAGCTCTTGGGGTCGGAGCCGTCCGGGGTCTCCCAGCCATCTGTCGACAGGTCGTCGAAGTACAGGCCCACTGGGTCGGCGAGGCTGATGTCGGCCTTCTGACGGGCCAAGGCGTTGACTCCGGCGCCGATATGGGGATCGCTGTTGCGTTCTGCGGCACCGTACTTGCTGCAGGTGATGAGCTCCTGCTCAGTGGTCAGCTCCTGTCCGTTGATGACGCGCCGGATGGTGGCTGCCGCAGCCAATTCGATTTCTGCGCCTAGGGTATTGTTCTGCTGGATCAAGTACATGGCGCCGTGACTCGTGGAGTTGTTCCACTTGTTGCGCGGCTGGTATCTGCCGCTGGGGGAGAACAGATCCTCCTTGCGCACGTCTGGGCTGATGAATCTGTGGTAGAGCTCGACCACCTTGTCCGGGTTCGTCTGCGCCAGGATCTCCCAATACTCGGGACCTTCACAGGTGAACGTGACTTGGGCGATCTTTCCTGAGGCTTCCCGGGTGACGCTCCACTCGCAATACTCGTCTTGGACGTCACGGCTGGCGTCGGCGCGCTGCCATCGCTGGAGGTCGCCAACGGAGGTGATCTTAATGATGCGGGGGAACGCGGTCCATGTGATGGAGGCGCGCTGGACGTCCGAAGCTGTGTCCGTGCGGGTCAGGTTGTAGAACTGCGGTCTCGGGCTGTCGTTGCGGACCTGTTGGGGGTCGGGGCCCGCAATGGCCTCGTCGACCGTGTCGGAGATGAATGTATTCCAGGCCTTGCGGCCGAAGTCGTCCAGATCGTCGAGGTTGCCGGGAGGCCCGTAGGCATCCACTGTGGCCATGGCGTTCTCCTTGCTCGTGAGGGCGGAGGGGCGGAACGCAGCGGCCGGTAGCGCCGCTGATGGTGATGCCGTGTCGGCTGATGAGGGGGCGGCTTCATGGCAGCTCTGCGACGGTGGCGTCCTCGCGCATCGCCAGCGGTGGTGCACCGGGGGGAATGTTGGTGACCGGCAGGGTGAGCTCGAACTCATTCAGTTTCATGAGGCGGAATTGACGACGGCGGGACTCGGCCAGCCGGACGTAGTCGGCGAATCCGGATGCGGTCTGGATCTGTTGGGTGACCTTGCGCAGATAGGAGTCCACCCGCTGTCCGAACACTGTTTGCCAGGCGTCTTCGAGTACCTGCCAGTGCGCGGCGAAGCGGACCTCGGGACTGTCGGCCGGCAGGTTTCGCGTTCGCGCGGCGTCCAAGATGGCCTGGGTGACTTTGTCACACAACTCCGCCGCTTTGGTCGGAGTGGTCGGCACGTACTGCATGAGGAGACTGCGGGCTGGGCTGAAGACAGGGTTGAAGAAGTCCACCATCAGGACGCAGGCTGCGAACCTGGCCGAGATGAGCCCCTTGCGGACCATCTGCCGGACCACCTCGTTGTCCTCGTGGGCAGCCTCGGGGACAACGAACGCGAAAAACGTGTCACCTGGCTGGGAGAAGCCACTGGACTTCTCCTCCAGCCGAAAGTCAAACCGCGTCAGGCCAGCCAGGTACCGGGCGGCCTGCGCCCTCGGCGGGGCGGCCTGCGTGGACAGTCGAAGGTCGTCGAACAGGACGTCCTGGTTCAGCCAGAAGCCTACGGGCAGCGTCAGGTCTGGACTGTCCGCCGTGATGGTGCTGCTCTGCCGGTCTGTACTGGTGAGGTTGACCGTGGTGCTGGTGAACAGGTGACGCAGCAGCCGGTCGGGGTGGTCCACCACGCCGTTCGCGGTCACCGCAGCCAGGCGGGCGGCCGTCCACCGGGTGATGAGGGACCTGACGGTCAGTTCCAGCCGCTCGGCTCCGATGACCTGCTGGTACAGCTGGTCATGGCGCAGCGGGTCATCCTCGGCGAGCCGGATCACGGCCCGCTCTGACTGCCAGTTGATCCAGGGGATTCTCAGCTCCTTCATCACGGCGCTGCCGTTGACGTGACTGTCGAAGCAGCCCTTGCCCCGCGTGTCCGGCTCCAGCGCATGCCAGGAGTGGCCCGCCCATACCCAGCTGGATTCGAACCGGGCATAGAAGTTGAAGACCCTCGCCCCGGGATCCCACGCCGCGACCTGAAGGAATCCCTGCCTGGGGTCGCCGCCCGCCTGGGTGCTGACCAGAAGGTCGACCTGACTGCCTCCCACGGCGGTGGTGATCGCGAACCGCATGTCACGCTCGCCGATGGCATCCGGTGGGATTTGCCCGGACTCGCTGACCAGATACACCTTGCGGGAGGCGGCGGCCGTGGGGGGGAGTTTGGACAGCAGTTCCTGCACGGTGGTCGGAAAGGTGCCCACGCGGAAGAACTCGACCGCCATCGGGTCGCCCAGCGCCGCCAGTTCCTCATCACTGACGGGCCGCGCCCGATCCTCCCTGCCGCTGATCCTGCGGTACAGCCGTCCCGGCTCCAGCGCAGTGGAACCGGGTCCGCAGCCGCCATCGGCGATGTCATCCCCCACCAGGGAGTCACCGGATGTGTCGCGTAGGGCAGCTGAGGCGCGGGCGGCGTCGACCTCCTCGACGGCAGTTGTCCGCATCCAGGCGGTCGCCCGTCGCCGCTGTGCGTGGTCGGGCATGCCAGTCCACTCCTATAAATAGGCTTTCTTTTTATCGACGCTATGGCAAATGCATACATGCATACCCCGTCATGAAAGCCCATTCCGGCCGTAGCCACAGCTTCACTCTGATGGCCCACCTTTCACGGGCGGGTCATTTCATTTGGTCAGACTGCGGTAGCAGATGAGCGTGGCTGCGAGGGCGGTGAAGGTCAGGGAACGGCAGGCCTTGCGTTCGTGACGGTGGCTCGGCGTGCAAGAGGGCGCGTCCGCCCCGCTCATTGACCACCACGCAGTGGTGATGTTCCTTGCCAAGGTCCATTCCGGCCCAGATCTCGGGCGGCTCACATGCGCCAGCTCGTCGTCACGCTGGGTCTCGCAGACGACCTCGCCGACGTTGTCCTGCACAGCGGTTGAGTCGCATATCAGCGGAGCCGCCTCCGCGATCGCCTCGCCCATGGCGTCCAGGGTCGTGGCCATCATCTTCGACTCGAAGGGGCCGGGCGCGATGGCGCTCACGGTGATGCCCTGTGGCCCGAGCTCCTTGGCCAGAACGCGGGTCGGGAGGTGCAGGCCCGCCTTGCTGGCCGCATAGGAGTAGGCCGGGCCTGGCTGAGGTGCAGGCCGTCGATGGATCCGACGTTGATGATCCGCGCAGGGTCCTCCGTCGACCCGCCAGCGCGCAGCTTTGGCAGGCAAGCTTGGGTGAGCAGCAAGCTGCGCAGGTTGAGGTCCATCACCTTGTGCCAGCCGCTGACCGGGAACTCGTCCAGGGGCGCGCCCCAGGCGGCGCCGGCGTTGTTCACCGTGATGTGCAGCCGCTCCTCGCGCTCGCCGATGTCCGCGGCGAGTCGGTGGCACTCCTCCTCGCGAGACAGGTCGGCGGGCAGTACGACCGCCTGGCCGGGAGCGGAAAGCGCGAGCACGGCCTCCTCGCAGGCTTCCGCCTTGCGGGTGCTGACGTAGACCTTGGCTACTGCTTCGACCAGGCCCCGGGTGATCATCAGGCCGATGCCGCGGGAACCGCCGGTCACGAGGGCGGATTGCCGGAGAGGGAGAACATGGGCTCCTGAGGGCGCGGCGCGGGCAGGCTGTTCCCACCCTGAGCTAGGTACTAAGCAGTCGCTTAGTACCTATCCAAGCCCCTCGTCCACGGAACCCGGTCCGTGCCTCCGTACCTCGCCGGATGGCGGCATGGACTGGCAGCGGATCCCTGGGCGGCGGGGCGTCCTCACCCGACGCCCGACGCCCGACGCCCGACGCCCGGCGGCTCCGCCCCCTGCGCCGTTGGGCCCGTGGGGTGGGGGGTGTCGGTTCCAGAAGCCGTCTCGGCTTGTGCATGCGAGTGCTCGGTGTCTGCTACGCCGGAGTGGAGGTCGACGGCGTCGAGCTTGACGGCATAGCCGTTGTTCCAGATGCCGGAAACATGGTTCCGTCAGGGCCCCAGGTGTCGGCGTTCCCGCTCCAGAAGCAGGGGTGCCGCCGCCGCAGGGGCCGGTCCAGGCGTGCCGCGGGAGGACGGCGGACCCGAGGTCGCCGCGTGTGCGGCGGGCAGTGGTGCCGCGCCACTCTCAAGGTCCTCATCGATTTCCGTGAAGAGCCCTCTCTCTCACTTCCCGCAGGCTCATCGCGGTGGCCGGGAGGCGCTCGCGGCCGGTCGTCTCACAGTGAGACAGCTACGACTCGCAGTCTCTCTGCTCCGTGCCTACCGTCGTTTTTGTGGCACGAGGCATTCAGAGGGACGGAGGCCGACGTGTACAGCAAGGACGGCGAGAATTTCTTCATCGTGGACGCGCACATCGCGCTGTGGGACGCACGCCCCGAGAACCAGCTCAACATCCACGGCAAGCAGTTCATCGACTGCTTCTACGACTACCACCGCAATCTCAGCCCCGAATCGGAGGTGTGGCCGTACGAGGAGTACCTCTACTACGGCGGGCAGCGGCTGATGAAGGACCTCTTCCTCGACGGGTACGTGGACCACGCGATCTTCCAGCCTGCCTTGCTCCGCGCTTTCTACCGCAACGGCTTCGGGCAGACGGAGGAGGCCTTCGCGCTGGCCCGGCAACATCCCGACAAGCTGACCTACAACCACTGCTGGGATCCCCGGTATGAGGAGCGTGGCCTGGACCAGCTACGGCGCGACGCTGACCGGTTCCAGCTCAAGGGTGCCAAGCTGTACACCGCGGAGTGGCACGGCGACTCGCGCGGCTACAAGCTGGACGACCCGTGGTCCTACCGCTATCTGGAGATGGCCCAGGAACTGGGCATCAAGAACATCCACGTCCACAAGGGGCCGACGATCCGGCCGCTGGACCGGGACGCCTTCGACGTCGCGGACGTGGACAAGGCCGCGACGGACTTTCCGGAGCTGAACTTCGTCGTCGAGCACTGCGGGCTGCCCCGGCTGGAGGACTTCTGCTGGATCGCCACCCAGGAGCCCAACGTGCACGCCGGACTCGCGGTCGCCATCCCGTTCATCCACACCCGCCCCCGCTACTTCGCGCAGATCATCGGAGAGTTGCTGTACTGGCTGGACGAGAACCGCATCCAGTTCTCCAGTGACTACGCGCTGTGGACGCCCCGCTGGCTGATCGAACGCTTTGTCGCCTTCCAGATCCCCGAGGACATGCAGGACGAGTACCCGCCGATCACCACCGACCAGAAGAGGAAGATCCTCGGCCTGAACGCGGCGGCCATGTACGGTATCCCGGTGCCCGCCGGGGCCGAGGCCGCGGCCACCGCCCCGGGCCCGGCCGCGAGCGAGGCCGCGGGCCCGGCTGGCGCCGCCTCCGTCGCGGCGCAGCCCACGGAGACGTGACATGGCCACCCTGGAGCAGCGGGCCAGGCAGGCGCTCAACGCGGTCCTCGACCCCGAACTGGACGAACCCATCACCGACCTTGGCTTCGTCCGGTCCGTCGAGGCCGACCTCGGCGGCGGGCTGACGGTGCACCTGCGGCTACCCACCTCCTTCTGCTCCCCGAACTTCGCCTACCTCATGGCCTCCGACGCCAAGGACGTCCTGGCCGCCCTGCCGGATGCCGGCCCGGTCACGGTCCTGCTCGACGACCACCACGACTCCGATCTGATCAACCGCGGTCTGGCCGCCGATGCCGGGTACCGGGGTACGTTCGGCGACGAGGCCGAGGAGAGCCTGGAGCAGCTGCGGCTCGTCTTCCGGCGCAAGGCCCACGCCGCGGCGATGGAGCGGGCCGTCACCGCGCTGCTGCGGCAGGCCCCCGCACTCACCGAAGACAAGCTGCACGACGTGGTGCTCGGCGACCTGCCCGACACCGCCGAGACCCGCGCGCTGCTGCGCCGGCGCGAGGCGCTCGGACTGGGCACGGCACCGTCGGAGCCCGTCCTCGTCGACGATGACGGGCACCCCTTCCCGCCGGGCGAGGTTCCGCTGCGGCTGCGGTACGCCCGCGCGGTCCGCATCTCGATCGACGGCAATGCCCACTTCTGCCGCGGTCTGCTGCGGACCCGCTACCCGCAGGCCGCGACCGACCAGTCCCCCCGGGCCACGGATCCGCGGCCCGCCCCCCTTGCCAGGGAGAAGGCCCCATGAAGGCAGTCCAGGTCGTCGGCTACGGCCGCAATCCCGAGATGAACGACGTGCCGGAACCCTCGGTCACCGGCCCGTACGACGTGGTCGTCAGAATCGGCGGCGCCGGTGTGTGCCGGACCGACCTGCACATCCTGGAAGGGCAGTGGGCGGAAAAGTCCGGGGTCACACTGCCCTACACGATCGGGCACGAGAACGCAGGCTGGGTGCATGCGGTCGGCAGCGCCGTCACCAACGTCGCCGAGGGCGACAAGGTCATCGTCCACCCGCTGATCACCTGCGGGCTGTGCCGGGCGTGCCGGTCCGGTGACGACGTCCACTGCGAGCAGAGCCTCTTCCCCGGCATCGACACGGCCGGCGGCTACGCGGAGTACCTGAAGACCTCCGCCCGCAGCGTGGTCCGCCTTGACGACTCCCTGGAGCCGGCCGATGTCGCCGCCCTGGCCGACGCCGGCCTCACGGCGTACCACGCCGTGGCCAAGGCGGCCCGGAGGCTGCGGCCCGGCGACCGCTGCGTGGTCATCGGCGCCGGCGGGCTCGGGCACATCGGCGTGCAGGTTCTCAAAGCCCTGACGGCCGCCGAGATCGTGGTCGTCGACCGCAACCCCGACGCGGTGAAACTGGCCGGCTCCGTCGGCGCCGACCACGGCGTCGTCGCCGACGGAGAACAGGTCGAGCAGGTGCTGGAGCTGACCGGCGGCCAGGGAACGGAGGTGGTGATCGACTTCGTCGGCGAGGGCGGCGCCACCCAGGACGGGGTGCGCATGCTGCGCCGCGCGGGCGACTACCACGTGGTCGGGTACGGCGAGAACATCGACGTGCCGACCATCGACATCATCTCCAACGAGATCAACTTCATCGGCAACCTCGTCGGCTCCTACAACGACCTGTGCGAGCTGATGGTGCTCGCCGCCCAGGGGCGGGTCCGCCTGCACACCACCCCCTATCCGCTCGACCGCTTCCAGGACGCCCTCACCGACCTGGACGCGGGCCGGGTCCGGGGACGCGCGATCCTCGTCCCCTGAGCGGCAACGGCAGGGCCCGGACCACCGGGCACACGCACCGTCTGTGAGGAGCACCGATGATCTTCATCACCGCGAAGTTCCGCGTTCTGCCCGAGTACGCGGACGCCTGGCCCGAAATCTCCGGGGAGTTCACCCGGGCGACCCGCGCCGAACCGGGCTGCCTGTGGTTCGAGTGGGCCCGCAGCGTCGACGACCCGACGGAGTATGTCCTGACCGAGGCGTTCCGCGACGACGAGGCCGGCGCAGCGCACGTCGGCTCCGACCACTTCCGGACGGCCTGCGAGGCGCTGCCGCGTCACCTCGCGGAGACGCCCCGCATAGTGAATGTGACCGTCCCCCAGGACGACTGGTCACGCCTCGGTGAGATGGCCGTACCGCAGGAGAGCTGACCGGGATACGACCCACGGCGAGCTACCTGGGCGTGGGAGGAGACCCTCGCCCCCGGCATGCCACAAGCCGATCGCTGATGACGTCGACGCGGCGCGGTTGCGAGTGGTACCGGCCGCGCGATCTGCTGCCCGACGGGCTGGAGACCGTCATCGGCGCCGACAGCATCCTGCGCGAGACTAGACCGTCGACCGCATCAGGCTCGTCACCGCCTGGTCCGCGAGCCCGCGCTGGACCGCCGACCATGCCGGCCTGCCAGATACCGCCACCGGCTAGGCCGTGTATCGAAAGTGGCTGGCAGCGAGCTGTGGGGCATGCTCGAGGGGGAGTGAGGACCCGTTCTTCAAGCGGCCTCTGTGGCTGCAGACCCGTTGCGCCGGTCACATCTTGTGGGCCTACAACGAGGAGCATGTCGACGAGCTGTCTGCCTACGTCGGGGCGCGATTGCGAGAGCGTGGCGGCGTGCGGCCGACGATGTCGATGTTCGCTCGACTGCCAGCGTGGATGAAAAGGTCGGACAATCGCGCGGAGGTGCTTGCCTGTCTCGAGACGCTGCGGGAGCTGGCGGAACGGATGGCACCTGCTGACCGCTCCGATGCCGCGCACGGGCGCGGTGACCTCGGCGCAGATAGGCACGGTTTCCGCGGGAGGCGTACGCCTTGTCGGCGCGGACTCGATCTGGTCGGACGCGTGGTCGGCCTGGTCCGATGCGGGGCACGCGGACCTTCTCCAGCACCGGTTCGAACTGCGGCGAGCCGCCGCGCTGGCCGGTCGTGATCACGATAGACATGGGTTTTTGGCCCTGCTCGATGGCCAGGTGCAGCTTGGTGGTGAACCCGCCGCGCGAGCGTCCCAGCCCGTGATCACTGAGCTCGGCGAAGACACCGCCCGGCCGTTCCTTCTGCAGGTGGCCCTGCTTACGGGCCCCGGCCGCATGCTGATGGGCGCGGCACACCGTGGAGTCGACGCTCAGGTCCCACCTGATCGCACTCTGCGAGTCGGCCAGGGACTGGAGCCGGGTGAGGATGCGGTGCCAGGTGCCGTCCCTCTGCCATCGGCGAAACAGGTCGTAGATCCGGCCCCACGGCCCGTACGCATCGGGCACGTCCCGCCACGGCACACCGGTACGGACCCGGAACCTTATGCCGCCGATCAGCCGCCGCCGGAACCAGACGGGCGGCCTCCCCGCCCTAGTGAACCGTGATCATTCACGTCTCAAGATCTACTTTCGATACTCGCCTGATGTGGCAGAGCCTGCATCCCGACGGAACAACGCGGTCCACAGCAAGGTCACACCGAAGAGTGCTGACTCGGGCGGCTCCTCACGCATGCGGCGCAGTTCGACCTCCACCAGGTCAGAGAAGATCCAGCGCAGCGATTCGGGCGTGTAAGCGAGGCCGCCCTGCAACTCGCGCTCACGGTAGAGGTCCGCGTCGGCGAGTTCCGAACCCATTCCTCCCTCGCCGGCAGCGAAGCTGGTGAGGGCGAGATGGCCGCCGGGGGCCAGGACGCGGTCGAGGAGACTCAGGTAGCTGACCCGGCGGTGCGGCGGCAAGTGGTGAAAGCATCCTGAGTCGACGACCAAGTCGTACGGGCCGCTCAACTCGCTTGCGGGGAGAGCGAAAGCGTCAGCACAGAGGAAACGGACGTCGACGCCAACCTCTCGAGCCCGGTCCTCGCCCCACGCGACGGCCACCGGGGAGAGGTCGACCGCGTCCACCTCGAAGCCGCGCGAGGCGAGGAACAGGGCATTGCGGCCCGCCCCGCAGCCCAGGTCCAGGGCCCGACCGGGAGCGATCAGGCCCTGGTCGAGATAGGCGGCCAGGTTCTCGTCGGGCTTCGCCACGAAGAACGGGACCGGCCTTGACCGGTCGGCATAGAAGCGATCCCAGAAGTCCTTGCCGTCACCGGTCGCCAAGCGGCCAGCGCCGGATACAGATGCGAACAACCCGTCCAAGAGCGCGAGAACGTCCTCGACGGTGCGTACGGTCCGGTCCACCCGGCCCCCCTTTCGACCGAGTGCGATCATAGGAGTGAAGGGAACAACAGGCCAGGTCAGGCGGTGTTCAGGTGGCGTTCGCGACGCCTGGAGTGGGCTGCTGCGGACCCCGGAGGAGACCGGCAGGCAACCCACTCCAGGCCTCGACCCCACGTCGCCCAAGCACCCCCTATGGGGCCAGGAAAGGCCCATCCCCGGCCACGCCAGGCAGACTTTTCGACGAGTTTCCAGTGGCGCCACAGAGCGGACGTTGTCTGATGCGGCACCAGAACCCGGATCTCGGCACGCCGCCGTTCACGCCCCTCGAACGGCTCGGCGTCGACCGACGACTCGAAGAGGCGCTCACCCACGGCGCCGATCCGCTCCACCTCGGCCTTGTCTTCAGCATCGAAGAGGAACGCCGTCCGCTACGCGGACTCACCCGCGGGCCTCCGGGAGGAGCTGCCGAGCAGGCGGCGCAGTGAAGCCCGCTCGACTGCTCAACCCACTGACGAGACCAGCGACAGATGCAGCCGACCGAACCAGCAGCCCGCGAGCTTCAGGACCGCGCCGTTCTCTGCGGCATGGGCGAGGAGGGTGGGGCGGGGCGGCCCAGGGGGAGGAGGTACTGGACCGGCTCGTCGAGGTCGTCGAGGCCGAGGAGCTCGTGGGTCAGATCGTCGTGGAGGCCGCCGAGCGGGACGGTGGCCAGGCCGAACGCCGCCGAGGTGAGCAGCAGCGTCTGCGTGAGGTGGCCGGCTTCCAACAGGCCCAGCCGCAGCGCCCGCAGGCCGTAGCGCCGGCGCAGCAGGCCGAGGTCGAGGTGGACCGTGAGCACCGCCGGGGCCTCGTCTATGCCCACCGCGTCCGGGTCGTCCGCAGGCCGCGAAAGGTACGAGGACAGCGCCTTGAGCTCGGCGATGGTCGGCGCCGGGCCGATCGGGAGCAGGGCCCGGCGCTCCGGCACGCAGTGGTACGTGCCCGCGGCCAGCCCCTCGACGTCCAGCGCCACCAGGCGCACGCGCACGCTGTAGAGGGCGCCGGCGCTGGGGTACGGGCGGTGCCGGACGGTGCGTACGGTGCCGTCGGCGAGCGGACGGTGGGTCGCGTGGCTCTTGGCATACGCGGACCACAGCACCCCGCCCAGGGTCCCCGCGTCCAGCGGCCCGCACAGCGGCCCGCGCACGGAGCTGCGTCGGCCCAGCGCCTCGGCGAGCGACAGTTCCGGCAAGGGGGCAGCGGGCAACGGGAGTTCGACCGCCAGCTGCGCCGCCGGTGGAGCCGACGGTGGGGGCAGGTCGCGCAGCGCGGTGTCCTCGGACCGTCCGATCCGGAACTTGCTGCGCTCCAGGTACTGGTAGTCGGCCGCGCGGTGCCCGGCGGGGAAGAACCCCGGGTCGTCCTCGGTCTCCAGCAGCGTGCGGGCCGCGAGGCGGCAGACGGCCCGCTCCTCGTCGGGGGTCACGCCGAGCCGGTTGAACAGCATGTGCAGCTGGGAGGCCCACACCCAGGGCACACGGCGGGCGGCCTGCTCCGCGGGCATGGCGCTGCGCAACCGGGCGTCCGCGGCGCCGACCCGGCGCACCCACTCCGCCAGCCAGGGCGCGGCGGTGCCCGCGTCGAGAGCGGTATGCAGGGCCCGGGCGCGCCGGACCAGGCCCGGCCGCTGCAGGGCGAACACTGAGTTCACACGGGAGTGGACGGCGGCTCCGGGCAGCGGCTCCACATCGGTGATCCAACGCCAGGAGGCGGCGTGTCGGCGCAGCCAGCCTGAGGCCGCCAGTTCGTCGAGGCCGAGCGCGTGGGCGGTGGCGTGGGCGAGGTCGAGGGCGAGCGGGAGCCGGGCGGCGCGGTTCGGGGCCGAGCGCAGGGCCTCGACGGCCGCCTGGGTGGAGTGGACGAACACCTCCTCGGCGAGGGGCAGTGCGGCGGGGCCGCCGTACCGCTCGGTCTCGGGTACGTACGGCACCTCCCGCACCTCGCCGTGCCGGGACGGCCAGGGGCCGGTGAACTCCGCGGGCCGGGCGGCCGCCAACTCGGCCAGGGCGGCTGAAAGTCCGGCCGCCGCACGGGCGGGCAGCGGGCACCGGAAACGGATCCGCAGGTGAGGGCCGCCCTCGCCGTAGCGGATGAAGAACCAGGAGGCGCCCGGATCGACGGTGAGGCCGTCCATCAGCGGGGCGAGGTCGTCGGTGACGAACGCGTCTGTCTCCGCGCCGTTGGTGTGCAGGGCGACGTGCAGGCTGTGCCAGGGGCGGCCGAGGCCCTCGGACGCGGCCGGGTAGGGGCGGGGGCGGGCGGTCGTCATCGCGTCCTCACGGGAAGGGGTGGGGGTGGAGGGGCAGTTCGTCGCGGCGCGGTGGCCGGGCGGTACGGCCCAGCCGGTGGGGCACCTCCAGCAGGCGGTCCAGTCCCGCAGTGCGGCGGTTGACGTGCCCGAAGGTCATCGGAAGCGTGCCGGGGACGATCACCTTGGCGCAGTGCAGCCCCAGCCGGTCCCGTACGCCCGGTTCGTCCTGCGTGACCGCGATGACCTCCAAGCTTTCGGAAGCCAGCCGCTCCACGGTCTGCTCCAGCAGCCGTGTCAGGTCGGCCACCGGCTCGGGCTTCCCCGGCCACCGCTCGTACCACGGCGTCTCCACGGTATCGGTGAACAGGAAGTCCTGCCGGGGCTGTGCCTCCGGCAGGGTGTTGAGGCCGACGTGGTCGTCGAGGTCCAACACCAGTTCGGGGCGGTCCAGCATCGGTCGCAGCCGCTCCGGGTCCCGGGGACCGCCCGGGGCCGAACGGCGGGCGGCTTCCTGGACGTTGGTGACCACCTCGGCCACCGCCGAGCGGATCGCCACCCGGGGGTCGTGGTGGGCGCCGGCGGCCAGGAACGTGCGGGGGGCGTCGGGATGCGAGCCCTCGTAGCGGCAGAGCGAGATCACCGCCGGCACGCCCAGGTCGTTGGTGGCGTCCAGCAGGGTCAGGCGGTAGCTCAGCAACGCGGCCCGGTCGGCCAGGGCGGTGACCTCTGGGTCGTCGACGGGGACGGCGACCCGGGGCAGTGGGGTGCGCGCATACCAGGCCATCAGGAAGGCATCACGTTCGATGACCTCGAACAGCCCGTACAGCACGGCCTCTTGGGGGCTGTTGCCCAGCCCGCAGCCGTTCGAGGACTCGTACACCACCCGCGGCCGGCCCGGCCCCGGTACGTCCCAGTACGCCACGTGCTCGGGTACCGCCAGCGCGAGGCGATCGGTGAGCGACCAGCCGTACACCCAGTCGAGTGCGAGGTCCGGGGAGTACGGGACGGTCCGGCGGGCGGGGTGGCCGTCGTACTCCGGATCCGGCAGGCCGAGCCGGACGGGGTCGAGTACGGCGTGATCGCCCCCGGCGACGAGGTCGGCGTACGAGGCGCGGAGCACGGTGCGGCGGCCGGTGGGCCGCATCCCGGCCAAACGCTCCACGCTCTCGAAGAGAGCCACGCGTTCGCTGGAGCGGAAGTCGCCCGACCGGCCGTAGCCGCCGTCGTCGAGGGCGCGGCCGTCCGTCACCCAGGCAGTGGTCAGCGCGAACGCGGAGTTCTCGGTTCGGAAGAGCCGACGCACCGGACCGAATCGCTCGTCCTGCAATTCGGCTCGCAAGTGAGCGGGCGCCGTACGTGCGTTGGGACCGCGCAGCACTGACGGGTCCGGCAGCGGCCGGGGCTCGGCCGGCAACCGGGCACCGGCGGGCGAGTCGTTCGGCAGCGGCCGGCAAACCGGGCAGCCGCCGACCGGCCGGAGGCGGTGGGTGGACCAGGTGTACCGGTCGCCCTGGAGGATGTGGACGACGGCCCGGTCGTCGACCGGGTCAAAGGAGCCGGGGTCGGATGGCAGCGGATCGGCTGCGGGCGGGTCGTGCCGGCCGGCAACGGGTGGCTCCGATGCGGGCGGGTCGGCCGCCAGCAGGTCTGCCGCGAGCCGGAGCGCCGCCTCGGCCAGCGGCGGGGTTCCGGTGCCGCCGAGCGCCAGCCGCGGGCTCTGCCACGGCACCCGGCCGCCCGCAGTGGCCAGCCGCTGGTACTCCGCGCAGACGACGCAGGCCCGGGCCTCGGGGTGGAGTACGGGTCCGATCACGGTCAACGCCCCGTCCTCGCGCACCGGTACGAACCGCACGGGGTGGGCCAGGGCGTGCCGGCTGAGCCGCTCGGCCAGTCCGAGGTCCCACGCGGTCAGCTGCACGACGGCGGTGCCCCCGACGGTCGCGAGCGCCGCCGCCGGATCGAGGACGGGGACGCTGGGGGCGTAAGGGGCGGCGGTGCTCATCGGGGGCCTCCCGATCCGGTCAGGACCGTGAATCCGGATGCTCGCAGGGCGTGGGCGAGGGGGTGGTGGGCAGTGCCCTGCCAGGGTCTGGGGTACAGGCCGGTCAGGCGGTGCAGGGCGGCGCGCAGGGCCGGCTCCCGGGTGGCGACGGAGGCCAGCCAGGCGTCGGTCCACCCCTCGTCCGTCCATTCGGCCGGCTCGACGCCGGCCACGGCGAGCGGGGCCACGGCGCCGCTGAGAGCGGTGTGCCGCGCCACGTCCGGCGCGTGCTCCGCCGCCATCGCGCGCGTGACCGCGTCGAGGGTGGCGAAGGCCACGGCGTCGGCCGCGGTGACCTCGACGGCTCGGCTCACCGTGCTGGGGGCGGCGCCGGCAACGGTCGAGGTCGATCGCACCCGGATGACGGCGGAATGGGCCTCTTCGGAGCCGAGTCGCCGGACCGTCAGATCGGCGGACCGGCCCATGCGTTCGGTCAGCACGGTCCACCAGTGGCGGGCCTGAGGATGCGTGCGCCAGACGTCGTCACCGATGCCGTCGGCGCAGGCGCCGGCCGCGACCGGATCCGCCTCTGACGTGGTGGAGACGGTGTCCCGCTCGATGCCGTCGAGGACGGCGCGGCGCAGTGCCCGGCCGCGGGCGTGGTCGGGGCCGGCTCCGACGACCGGGGCCGACGGGCCGTCGGCGAGGGCCAGTTCGGCGGCTCGGCAGGCCGCTTCCAGCCGGGCCAGGTCCGCCCGTACCGCCCCGGCCACCAGCAGACCCGCCGGGGTCCGGCAGGATGCGAGCGACGCGGGCAGCTGCGGGAGGTCCCCGGGCAGCGGCGCGTCGAGCACACCGAGACGCGGGTTGCCCAGGGCAGTGACCCGGCGCAGGGCCTCCTCGAGGTCCGGCGCGGGCGGGGCATCAGGCCCCGGGCGGGCGGCGCGCGGGGCCGCGGCCCAGGGGTGATACGTCGCCTCCGGGGGCTCGGCCCGGGCGATCAGCACGGCCGCATACTCGGCCGTCGCGGTGCCGACGGCGTCCTCATGCGCGGCGGGGTCCGGAAGGTCGGCGACGGCGGCGAGCAGCCGCCCGGCCGCGGCACCGGCGAGCAGCGCGACATGCGTACCGGAGGGTGCCCCGGCAGTGGCAGCCGCTTGCGGCGGCGCCCCGGCACCGACAGACGGCTCGGACGGCGCCGTGCCAGGCGTCGAGGACCGCGACTGCTCCGTGGCAGGACCGCTCGGTGCCCACGGTGGTGTGCCACTCCCGAGGCGGGTGGCGATCGCCGCGGCGTCGGAGTGGGCGTGGTCCGGGGGACCTGGAGCGGTGACGAAGCCGCCTTCGGCGTCGCAGGAAACGGCCAGCGCCACGCCCCCGGACGGCGCATCGGCCGTGATCACGGCCCGGCCGGCCGGCAGCCGGTTGTCGGTGGCGACTCGCGGGCTCGCGCCCGCGCGGCGGAGCGCCCGTACAAGGCTCATGGCGAGCGGGCCCTCGGGATCCGGTGCGGCGACGACGGGTCGCGCGCTCCGGATCGCTTCGACCGCCTCGGCTGGTCGGGCGGCCGACGAACCCGGCCAGGGCGGGAGTTCGACGCCGTCCGGGTGCTCGACCAGCAGGTCGTGCTCGCGCAGTCGTGCCGTGAGCGTGGCCAGTGCGGCTTCCACCCGCGGGTCGGCCTGATCGTTCTCGGCGGCCCGCGCCTGCGCCTGCCCTTGGGCACCGGCCTGTGCTCCGGCCTTGGCTTCCCCGGCGTCTGCCGGAATCCGGACGTCGGTCTGGGCTCCGGCGCCGGCTTGAACCCGGGCGTTTGCCGGGGCCCCTGCACCGGCCTGTGTGTCACCGTCCGCCGGCGCCCCGGCACCGGCCTGCGCGCCGCCTGCGCCCCGCACCGCGCGGTCCGGAGCGAGCCGGTCCGAGAGCAACTGCCACAGGACCGGCAGCGCGCGGCTGCCCTCCAGCGTGACGCCGGCGCCGCGGCCGCGCAGGTGCAGACCGGCGAGCAGCGGAGTGACGGCCACACCGGGCCGCAGCCGGAGCCGCGGCTCCGGCCGCGGCGAGGGCGCGACGGAGGCTTCGGAGGCCGACGCAACGCGCTCGCCGCCCGGTGCGGGGTCCGGGGGCTCCGGGGCCGTGCCCGCTGCGACGGAGGGCGCGTTGGTCATGACGAGCCCTCCACCGCCGCGATCACTTCGCCGATGCGGCCCTGCCAGGTGTGGCCGGTGAGCTCCGGCACCGTGCGCACGACCAGGTCCGCGGCGAGGTACCGCTCCACCGGCCGTACGTCGCAGATCGCGAACAGCCGGTAGAGCGCGTTCGTGCAGGCTCGGTAGATCAGGTAGTCGGGCCGACTCCACATCGCCCCCTGCGGGTCAGAGCGGCGCAGCCGGCGGTGGAACTCGCTGTAGCGGGTGCGGACGTCCTGGTTCCAGCGGTCGGCCACGGTCTGGTCGCCGAGCATCGCCGCCCGATCGCGGTACTCGAAGGGGACGCCG
The DNA here is from genome assembly GCF_033792105.1 of Streptomyces sp. WI03-4A. NCBI lineage: Bacteria > Bacillati > Actinomycetota > Actinomycetes > Kitasatosporales > Streptomycetaceae > Streptomyces > Streptomyces sp. WI03-4A. The sequence goes on along the minus strand of NZ_JARAUO010000004.1, from coordinate 39,894 downwards.
GCGAAGTCCGCGCCCGCAGCGAACCGCTCCTCCGCGATACGCCATGCCTCGGCGGACCAGCCGGCCCAGGCGCGTTCCCAGCCGGCCGCCCCGCCGTTCGTGATCCGCCCGACCAGGGTGGTGACGGCCGGCCCTGTGGCCTCCCACCGGCGTTCGAAGGCCGCCCGCAGGCGCCCGTCCGGGTCCTCGTAGACCAGGAAGTCCTCGAGGTGCGAGACGAACGAGTAGTGACCGCCGATCAGCCCCTCCGGGTGCGCCGCGGCGTGCGCGGCCAGCGCTGCCACCGCGAGCTGCACGCGGGCGGAGGGCGTGTCGCCGTGCCCGCCCAGGAACACGCACCCGGTCTCGAGCGCCGGCAGGCCCAGTGCCAGCAGGTCGTCGCGGAGCCGTACCCCATCGGGCCCGATCAGGGCACGCAGGGAAGACTGGTCCACCGGCTCGACGCGGACCGTGCCATCCGGGACGAGTGGGCGGTACGGCGGGGCGATCAACTCGGCGCGGCCGGCCACCGCGGCCCGGGCGAGGAGTTCCTCCTCGGTGACGTGGGCGGCCGAGGGGTGGTCGGCTGCCCAGGTCCGCAGGGCGGCCGCGGTGCGCTCGGCCGCCGCGGCCGCCCGGTCCGGTGCGCCGCGCAGCCGGAGCCGTACGTGCGGGCCGTGCAGCCAGTGGCGCTCGACGTGCGCGGTCAGGCCTTCGGCGGCGGCCCGGCGGGCCGCCGGCAACATCGCCCCGCGCAGCAGCGGGGCCTTGTCCTCGCGGTAGTCGTACAGGACGACGTCGAGGGCCGCGGCGGAGCCGGGCGCGGCCGCAGGGACGGGGCCGGCGATCATCGGGTGCCTCCTCGGCGGGGTGGGGGCGGGCCGGCGGGCCGGGGCGCGGCCCGGTCGGCCGTGCGGCGGCGCGCCGGCCGGTACGTCTCGACGACGGACTCGACGGCACGGGTGGGCTGGTCCCGGCCGCCGAAGGCGGGCAGGGCCTCCTCCAGGACGACGCCCTGGGGATGGCGTGCAAGCCAGCTGCCCAGGCAGTGAAGGTGCAGGGCATTGCCGAGATCGAGTGCCTGCGGTTTGGGCGCCCCCAGCCGCGCGACGAAGTCGTCGACCGCGCGCCCGGCCGGGGGCCGTGGAACGGGGTGGAGGAAGAGCTGTTCCGGCAGGTCGAGCAGGGCCCGCCAGCGGGCCACCGCGGCGGCCGGCACGTGCCGCTCCTCCGCGGCGAGGTCGGCGCGCAGCGCGTCGAGCACGCCCGGGCCGAGGTGCCAGCGGCGCCGGGCCAGCACCAGATGGCGGTGGCGCAGCCGCGGTGTACGGACCACCTGACCGCCCGGCGCCGCCAGGGCGTTCCGGGGCAACAGCGGGCGGAAGTCCACCACACCCGTGGGATGGTCGTTGAGGAACGGCCCGAGTCGTTGCGGCAGCATGATCGGGGCCAGGAAGCCCAGGTAGAGCACGTCCAGCGGGTCGCCGGTCGACCGCACGCGGAACCGCAGTCGGTCGGTGGCCGGGTCGTGGACGAGATCGAGGTCGGCCTCGGCGAGGGCGGTCCGGCCGCGGTCGGGGCCGATCTCCTCGGCGAGCAACAGCGGGTGGAGGTTGGCGTTGAACCCGCCCACCGGCCGGACTTGGGCCGCCCGCTCGCCCGCGCCGAGGCCGCGCCGGACGCGCTCGCCGACCATGGCCGCAGCGCTCGCCGGCAAAGCGTCGAGGAAGCGGCTGGTGAACCGGCCCCAGCCGCCGTAGACGTGATTGACGCACAACAGCCCGCTGTCGTGATCGCGCTGGACGAAGTGGGAGTAGCTGAGCGGCCGGGCAGCCGTCCAGTCGGGCAGCCGGGCGGCCAGGGCGCGGACGGGGCCGGTCGGCAGGACGATCTCGGGAGCCGTGTCCCCGGCCGCTTCTGCCGCCTTCCCTGACAGTGCGACGAACTCCTCGCGAACGCGGGCGAGGTCAACCAGTCCAACCGGCTGTTCGGGGTCGTCGGACGGCCGGCCCACGAGGCGGCCGGCTTCCTCCCAGGCGGCGGCGGTGTCGGCGCCGAAGTCCCACGGGTCGCGGCAGACGCCGCCCTCCCCGTAGCGGGAGACGAAGCGGTCCCGGGCGACCCGGCTCATCACGTGCCCGAGGTCGAACAGCTCCGCCAAGGCGGTGAGTTCGGTGAGCGCGGCGTGGTCGGCGTGAGTGAACGGGTCATACCCGGCTGGCTGGTCCCCGTACGGCAGTCCCGTGGCACGCTCGCCCGTATCCGGTGAGGTCGGCGGGCGGCGTGGGGACAGGGAAACGGGAGCGACGGCGTCCTCGGTGAGGGCCGTCAGCGGGGCCGCGTCCGGCGGGACGGGGCGGCCGGTGTCGGCGAGCAGCTCGTGCCAGCAGCCGGCCAGGGTGGCGAGCAGGACGGGACGCTCGGTGGCGGGGGTGGCCGCGAACCGCTGTGTCTCGTTGGCGAGTCGGGTGATCCGGTCCGCCAGGGCGGCGTCCGCGGGCCACTGGCGCAGCCAGTCGGCGAGCGCGAGGAGCGGGGCGGGGTGCTGCGGGTCGACGGGCTCGGCGGGCACGAGCAGCCCCGCGTCGGCGAGCCGGTCCACGAAGTCGGCGACGGCGGAGTCGTCCGCCGTGCGGCCCAGGTCAGCCGCGAGCCGTGCGGTCAGCGTACCGAGGACGAGCGGGCCTTCGGCGAGGGCGGCGGCCAGCCTGTCCAGCGCCGGGCGTGCGGCCACCTCGACCTCGTCCTCGCGGCTGACCAGGTACCTGCCGCCGGCGAACAGCGCCTCGGCGCGGGCGAAGCGGGCCCGTCCGTCGGCCACCCGTGCGGTGCTCGTCATGCGGTGGGGGAGGGCGCGGCGGCGGCGCGGCTCGTCGAGGAGGGCCGCGGTGAGCGCGGCGACGAGGGTGCGGTTCTCCTTGACGACAGAGGTCACAGGGGCGGTGGGGCCGGGCTCTGGCTCCGACGCGGTGGTAGCGATGGCTGCCGCACCGACGGCCGGCTCGGCCGCCCACCCCACGGCGGTGAACCACGACAGCGGACTGGTCTTCGTGGTCGCCCGCAGGGCGTGCCGCAGGACCGAGGGCTCCTCTTTTCGCGCCCGCCGACCAGCCTCGCCCCGGCCTGCCCTGCCGACTGCCCGCAGCAGGTCGGCGCTGGTCAGAGCGATGGCCCGGGCGAAGGCGGGGGAGCGACAGAGGTCTGCGAGCGCGGCGCGCTCGGCGGTCAGGGCGGGCGGGACGGCCGCGCCGAGCTCGTCGAGCAGTCGGGCGCGCAGCTCGCGCAAAGCGAGCCAGTCGGCGAGCCGCGGAACCCGGTCGGGAAGGGCGCCGAGTCGGTCCAGAAGGGCGGGGCGGGGCTCGCGGCCGTTGTACAGGGCGCGGCGAAGCGGGAGGACCACCTGGCGGTGGAACGCCTCGTCGTGGCCGGCGCGCGCGGTGAAGAGGTCGTCGGACAGGGCGGCCCGCAGGGCGGCGTCCTGGGCGGCCAGGGCGGTGAGCCGGGCGAGCAAGGCCCGCACCTCGGCGGCGGTGGCGGACTCGGCGGGGTACGGGAGCACGGTCGTACGGACGAGGGCGTACGGGGTGCTCCGGTCGTACGGGTCCGCCGGGCCCTGTGTCGCGGTCTGGCCGGACGGGGCGACCCGGTCGGGCGGCGGCACACTCGCCGGGGCTGTCGGCGGGGCGAAGTGCGGCATGACGGGGCTCCCGGCGTTCGGTTCGGAGGGCAGGCGGGATCGGCGGAGCGGGGGGCGGGAATGCGCGGACCGCTTCAGCGGACCGGCCGGGCATGCGGGCCGAGTGCAATCAGCGGACCGCGTCGGCGGAGTGTGCACGGAGCGGTACGGCCGGCCGGGCAGGACTGGACGAACCGGCCGGCCGCACGGGAGCCGTGGCTCACCGAGCTCGGTGGGACGTGAGACCGAGGGCCGACTAGTAGGGCAGGTCGGGCAGCCTGGGCTGAGCGCACGAGGAGGAACCGCACGAGCACGAGCTCGCTCCTCCGGAGGCGCCCGTCTCGGGCAGTGCGACGGTGTCTCTCAGGGCGGTGACGGTCAGCTCGCCGAGGTCGAGGTCCTCGAGGGCGAGGAGGTCCTCGCGGTGGTCGGACATGTGGAGCCTCTCAGGTGTGGAGGGCGGTGTTCGGGGCGGGCGCGGCCTCAGAGGACGACGGGTGTGGTGACCTGCGGCTGTGCGCACGACGACGAGCCCTGGCACGAACAGGAGCCCCACGAGGCGCCGTTCTCCGGCAGCGCGGCCGTGTCGCGCAGCGAGGTCACGGTCAGGTCGGTGAGGTCCAGGTCCGTGTCCAGGGCGAGGTCCTGGAGCTCCAAGGCGTCCTGCTGGTTCGAGGTACGGGACATGACGAACTCCCTTGAGATGAAGGTGGAGATCGGAACGCGCCGATGGGATGGCGGCGCGGAACATGCCGAAAGAAGGGCATGTACGGATTCCGCTCGAAGCTGGAGAAAAAGCCCGAACGGTCATTCGTCGTACAGCAGTGAGTCTGGGTCTCGGGGCAGGCCGGCAGCAAGGCCAATCCGGACATTGGCCTGTTGTTTTCATCCGGTTCGGTGCGTCTTGGCACGTTGCAGCGCAGTGGTGCAGTCACGGTTGGACTGGTGCACGGTGAAGACGGCGTGGTGGTGCGTGTCCTTTGTGAGGGGGATCTTCCCTGATTGCCCACAAGGTGGCCGGAGCCCCGTCAAGGGGACGTCAGGTCTCCGTCAGCCGGGTGTCAGCGCCTCCTGGCGCCCGCGTACGGGGCCGGTGCCCGGAGGTGACGTACGTCGCATCCAAGAGGGGCCACTATTGGTCAACCTCCGTTCCGGGAGGGCCGGGAGCCTCCGGGGTCGGGTGACGTGATCACCGGAAGTGACCGACACCATCGGCTGGAAGCACCGGAATCGTTCGCCCCAGATGGATCTGTCCGCCGAGTTCGGTTCCAGGAAGGGCGCCTACAGCGGATTCCCAGCGTCTGTGGCTCAGGATCCCTCAATCGAGTGGGAACAGCACCGGGACGGGGCTGCCCGCACAGCGTTCGGCGACCAGGGCAACCAACAGAGGGATCAGCAGCATCGTCTTCCCCGCTGTGGCCCCCCAGGACCACGATCGCTGAACTTCGGTAAGGGCGCCTTCCGGCCCGGCGAGGCCCCCGGTGCCGTCGGCTTCCTAGGGGAGCCTCACCGAACGACTACCCGCCCTCAGCCTCAGGGTCACGGGACTGAAGGGACCTGACTGAGGGTGGCCCAGTGGCCTGCTGGCGGATGCGTCGAGGCTTCTGCTCGTGTGCCGCCGGACAGTGCTCAGCGGGATGTCGGGAGGCCGATGTCGGCGGCGTTCATGAAGTCGAGCATCTTCCGGTTGGTCAGCTGCGCGTGGTCGATCTGCGGGCCGTGGCCGGTTCGGGAGATGATCTCGGCCCGTGCGCCGGGGATCAGGCGAGGCACGCGTTCGACCTGCCTGTCTGGGTGGACCAGGAGGCTGCGCCTGCCGAGCACCAGGTACAACGGCACGCGGATGGTGCCGAGTTCGGTATCGGTCAGAGGTTGTGGCACCGGCCGGCGGATGCGGTAGGCGCGGACGCCGGTGCGGATCATGGTGCGCAGTTCCGGCACGACGAGGACGGGTTGTTCGAGCCAGGACGCGAGACGGGGCCGCAGCGCCTTGGGCGCGAAGGTGGCGAACAGGCTGGCGAAGATCCACACGAAGAAGCGCAGTCCCACCTTCTCCAGACCGCCGGGGTCGAGCAGGGTGACCGAGGCGAGGCGTTCCGGTGCGCGGTAGGCCTGGTTCAGGGCGAGCCAGCCGCCGTACGACGAGCCGACGAGGTGCACCTGGTCGAGCCCGAGGCCGGCGAGTGTCTCCTGCAGCCACTGTGCGGCGCGCTCGGGCTCGTGGATGGGGGAGCGCTGCACGCTGCGGCCCGGGTCGCCCGGGGTGTCGATGGCGTAGACGGGCCGTTCGGCGCTGAGGGCGGGAGTGTTCGGGTACCACATGGCGGAGCACGAGCCGGCTCCGTGCACGAGGACGACCGGGGTCCGCTCGCGGGCGGCCGGGTCCGCGGGGTCGTAGCGGTAGACGTGCGTGGTCCCGAACGAGGTCTCCAGGTCCTGTTCCGAGGACGCGGGCGCGCCCAGCGCGTAGACCGCGTCGCAGGCGGCGAAGTAGCGCTCACGCCAGGTGTCGCTGACGAAGCGGCCGACGTCGGGCTGTGAACGGGCTGTTGTGGACTCGGGCACGGCCATCTCCTGGGCAGTCAGTCTTTGTGATACGAACGTACCATGAAAGTGGTACAGCCGTATCATTGAAGTCGGAGGCAGGAGCCGAGAGCGGAGAGCGGAACGATGCCCAGGCGTGTGGATCACACAGAGCGGCGCACCGAGATTGCACAGGCCCTTGTCCGGGCTGCCGGACGGCTTGGGCTGCATGCCGTGGGAATGCGCGACGTGGCGGCCGAGGCGGGCGTCTCACTGCGGCTGGTGCAGTACTACTTCGAGTCCAAGGAGAAGCTGCTCCTGTTCGGACTGCGGCATTTGGCCGACAGGTTCGGAGAAAGGATGAGCGCCCGGGTCCGGGCCGCCGGTGACGACCCCGGGCCGCGGGCGGTGGTCGAGGCGCTGCTGGCCGCGGCCCTGCCGGTCGATGAGGAGAGCCGCATGTTCCATCACCTCTACACCTCGTACGCCGTGCTGTCGGTGACCGACGAGGCCCTCGCGGCCCAGCCATTCATCAAGGATCCCGATGCCGCCGAAACCACCCTCGCCGGGCTGCTGCAACAGGCGGCGGATGCCGGACTGCTCCAGCCAGGTACGGACACCCACACCGAGGCGGTCGGCCTGCTGGCCATGTCCGCAGGACTCGGCACCAGCGTCCTGGTGGGCCAGCGCGACGCCGATTCCGCCGCGGCCGTACTCCGCTACCACCTGGATCGGATCTTCCTGACCTGATGCGCACCGACACTGCCAGCCGGACCACGCCCGTGAGTGGGCGGTGGGGTGGCAGCGGGCGGGCGTCAGCAGGATCGCGGACTGGATGTCCGACAGCGCGTGCAGGACAGAGCTGTGGTCGCCGTCATCGGGTGACCAAGTGGATGTCGTGGTGCGACTGGCAGGTCGGTTGCCGGCTGGTATGGCTTTCGCTGCTCCCAACCACCGGTGAAGCGAACTTGATCGGCCGCCCACTCGCCCAGTCGCTGCCACGGGCGCAGTCGCCCGGGCAGACAGCCGGAGCCGAGCGCGGCCGCCGCGGTGACGACGATGCCCATCACGACCACCGCATCCCGATCGCGGACGGCTGCTCCATCCGCTCCGGCGTCAGCGTCGCGGCCCGGCTGCGCTGATTCCCGATCCAGGCCCCCAGCTTGTGCTGCCGCTCCTGCTGGTCCTCGCCGACGATCCGCTCGAGGTGCTTCCTCGGGACCCGAAGGTGTCCCTCGCGCTCATAGAACCGTCGGGCGGACCGTGTCCTCGCGCGGTTGGAGCCGGCGGAAGCAGTGACGTGCCGCTGCCCGAGCCGGAGGAGTGGGGGTGCGCCGCTTGCCTCGCCATCTGTGACGGTCAGGACAGCCGGGAACACCGCTCCACGACTGCGGACGATCGCGAAGTTCCCCAGGCGGAAATCCACGTAACTCCCCAGCTGCTGACGTGAGCGGACGAGCAGTCAGTCAGGAGGCAGCCGCTGTCTCGTCTGTCGTCAGGGCGGCCAGGAGGGCGGGGAAGTCGATCTGCCCGAGCAGGTCCGCAGCGCCAGCCACTCGAGGCAGCGGACGCACCAGCGGCACAGGGGGCAACAGTCATGCCGGTCCCGGGGGGGGCAGCAGCCCTCCTGCGGGACCTCGAAGACCATGGCGGGGCGCTCTCGTCGCTGCGGATACACGAAGTTAACTCCCCCGACCCGGGCGTGAGACCGGTCCGGCCGACGATCGCCATACCTGTCAGGTGACAGGTATCCGTCGATCGATCGGAGGTTCGGTGATGAGCCGGCCCCAACTCCCCCCAGGGCAGAGTCAGCACGGCGGCCCCACAACCAGGACCGCTCCCCTTGGCTATCAGCAGGAACTCCGGCGCGGAGTGGGCGGCTTCGCGTCCTTCGCCGCGGGCTTCTCCTTCGTGTCGATCCTCACCACCGTCTTCCAGTTGTTCGGGCTCGGCTTCGGCCTCGGCGGCGCGTCGTTCTTCTGGACGTGGCCGCTGGTCTTCGCGGGCCAGTTGCTGGTCGCGCTCTGCTTCGCCGAACTAGCGGCGCGCTGGCCCATATCGGGGGCGATCTACCAGTGGTCGAGCCGGCTGGCCGGTACCACGGCGGGCTGGTTCTTCGGCTGGATCATGATCATCGGGCAGATCCTCACCGTCGCGGCGGCCGCGATCGCCGCTCAGGCGGTCCTGCCGGGCATCTGGTCGGGCTTCCAGATCGCCGGGGGGCCGGGCGCCGATCCCTCGGTCGGCTCAGCGACCGGCGCGCGCAACGCGGTCCTGCTGGGCTGCCTGCTGCTGGTAGTCACCACGGCGGTGAACATCCTGGGTATCCGCCACATGGCCGCCGCCACCAGCTTCGGCGTCACGGTCGAGATCATCGGCGTGATCGCGCTCGTCCTGGTGCTGTTCTTCCTGCCCGAGCGGGGGCCACAGGTGGTGCTCCACCACACCGGCTCGTCCGGACAGAGCGGTTATGCCGGAGCCTTTCTCGCCTCCTCACTGATGGCGGCGTACGTCATGGTCGGCTTCGACTCGGCGGGCGAGCTGGCGGAGGAGACCCACAGCCCGCGCCGCACCGTTCCCCGGACCATCCTGCGCGCGCTGATCACCTCGGGAGTCGGCGGGGCCCTGCTGATCCTGTCGGGGCTGATGGCGGCGGGCAGCCTGACCGACGGCAAGCTGGCAGCAGGCGGACTGTCCTGGGTGCTCACCGACCGGCTCGGTGGGGTCGTGGGCCGGCTGCTGCTGTGCTGTGTGGCGGTCGCGGTGTTCGCCTGCACACTGGCGGTGCAGACCTCCGGGGCGCGGATGATGTACTCCATGGCACGCGAGGGCGCCCTGCCCTTCCACCGGCACCTTGCGAAGGTCTCGGCCCGCACCGGCACACCGGTCACCACGTCGATCGTGGTGGGCGCCGGGGCCGCCGCCGCGCTCCTCGTGAACATCCACCAGTCGGCGATCTTCACCGCGCTCTCGAGCCTCTGCATCGCTCTGCTGTACCTGGCCTACCTGGGTGTGACTGTGCCGCTGTTGGTCAGCCGTCTGCGGTGGCGGGCCGCCGGGGGGCTCCCAGCGGGCGTCGACGAGACCGGGCGGCCCCTGTTCTCGCTGGGCCGGTGGGCAGTGGCGGTCAACGCGGTCGCGGTGCTCTACCAGGCCGGCATGACGGTCGATCTCATCTGGCCGCGTGCGGAGATCTACGACCTCACCGGCGGCACCTGGTGGCTGCGCTGGAGCGCCCTGCTGTTCATCGGGCTCAGCCTCGCCGTCGGTGCCTGCTACTTCCTGGGCCGCCGGCTGCACCGCCGCATCGAGCTGCGGCACGTGCCGCACACGCATACCGAGCCGCCCCGCGAGGCCGCAGCCGTCGCCGAGCCAGCCTGAGGGCCGACCCGCCTGGCCGAACCCGCCCGAGGGCCCGGCGACGCGAGCAGCGACACCGACCACGCACCGACGAAGGGACGAGGGGAAGTCCATGACCACCGCGGACAGTTCGACGGCCGGCACGCCGCACGGCCGGCGCCCGACCGGGCGGGTTACCGCCCGCACCCGTGATCTGCGTTCGACCGACAGTGTCCGCAGCGCCCGGCACGACGCCCGTGCCCAGGGCGGGCGGCCGGGGGAGTGGATGCCGTACCTTCCGGCGTCCGGCAGCCCGTACCGTCCGCCGGGAGTGGACCCGGCCGCCCTGGTGTGGGCCGAGACGGTGGCGCCCGGCGGCTACAGCCACAAAGTGCTCGCCCGCGGCACCCGGCTGCGCTTCGACGACCCGACCGGTGACGCCTGCGCCCACCTGCTGCTCTTCAACGCCCTGGAACCGGTCGAGCGGCTCAACGTCGCCGACACCCAAAAGGTACCCTGGCAGGCCTACCTGAGCGAGAACCATCCTCTGCTCTCCGGTGACGGCCGGGTCCTGGCCGTCGTCAGCGCCGACTCCTCCGGCCGGCACGACGCCTTCTGCGGAACCACGACCGACGCCTGGAACGAGCGCAAGTACGGCGACGCCCGCCCCGAGGGCCCGTCACCGTCGGGCCGTGGGCTCTTCCTCAAGGCGGCCGCCAAGCACGGCCTGGGCCGGCGCGACCTGCCACCCAGCGTGTCCATGTTCCAGGGCGTGCGCGTCGAGGCGGACGGCACCCTCGGCTGGCAGGGCAGCGCCGGACCGGGCACACATGTCGAACTCGTCGCAGAAATGCCCCTGTTGGTGCTGGTCGCCAACGTCACCCACCCGCTGGACCCACGCCCGGACTACGTCGTGGGCCCCCTGCGGGTGCACGCCTGGCGCGGCGCCCCGACCGGCCCTGGCGAGCCGCGCTTCACCACCACACCCGAGTTGCACCGGGCGTATCTCAACACCGTCGACTACTGCGAAGCCAGGGGGCTGTGACATGGCGACCACACCGACCGGGAACACACCGGTCACCCACCCGACCGTCTCGGGCGGCACCGTCGCCTCCACCGTCCCCGTCGGCGCGATCCACGCGGAGGGCACCCGCCTGGACCGGGCGGCGAGCCTGGTCGAGGGCGCCGTCGTCCTCGATGAGACGGTGGCCCCCACCGCGCCCTGGTCGGCGCTGGTGCGCCGGGGGCACGTCCTGACGATCGTCGACGTGGGCGGCAACCAGTCGGCCGACTGCCTGCTCTACGACGCCCACGATCCCGAGGAGCGCTACAGCGTTCCCGACACCCTGGCCTGGCAGGGCAACGCCTATGTGCGCACCGGCACCGTGCTGCGCAGCAACGAGGGCCGGGCGCTGATGACCGTCGTCGCCAACGAGATCGACCGCCAGGACACCATCGGCGGCGCCTGCGGCAAGGAGTCCAACACCCTGCGCTACGGCCACCACGTGGCGTTCCAGCACGGCTGCCGGGAGAACTTCCTCGCCGAGGCCGGTCGGCGCGGTCTCGGGGTGCGGGACCTCGTCTCCAACCTCAACTGGTTCATGAACGTGCCCGTCGAGGCGGACGGCGCGCTGGGCATCGTGGACGGCATGTCGGCGCCGGGCCGCCGTGTCGCGGTGCGCGCCGAGACGGACGTCCTGGTGCTGGTCTCCAACTGCCCGCAGATGAACAACCCGTGCAACGACTTCAACCCGACCCCGCTGCGGATGCTCGTCGTGGACCCGGCACCGGCCGCCGACGGCGCACCGTCCGCGCAGGCCGCCGGCACTGCGGAGGGAGCCGCATGATCCGTCCCACCGGCGTACTCGTCGCCAACCGCGGTGAGATAGCGCGCCGCGTGATCCGTACCGCCAGGAGGATGGGGCTCGCCACCGTCGCCGTCTTCTCAGACGCCGACCGGGCCGCCGCGCACGTCCGCGAGGCCGACCACGCGGTCCACCTGGGCCCGGCACCCGCCCGCGACTCGTATCTGCGTGGCGACGCGATCATCGAGGCCGCGCTCGCCCACGACGCCGGAATCGTCCACCCCGGCTACGGCTTCCTCTCCGAGAACACCGCCTTCGCGCGCGCCGTGGAGCAGGCGGGCCTCAGGTTCGCCGGGCCGACCGCCGACCAGATCACCGCCTTCGGCGAGAAGCACACCGCGCGCGCCCTGGCCAAGGCCGCCGGGGTGCCGCTGCTGGCCGGGACGGAGCTGCTGGCGAGCGCCGAGGAGGCCGTCACGGCCGCCGCTTCGATCGGGCTGCCGGTGATGGTCAAGGCCACCGGTGGGGGTGGCGGCATCGGCATGCAGGCATGCGCGACGGCCGGCGAAGTACGCGAGGCCTTCGCGCGGGTCGCCACGCTCGCCGAATCCCACTTCGGCTCCGCAGGGGTGTTCCTGGAGCGCCTCGTGCGCCCCGCACGCCATGTCGAAGTGCAGGTCTTCGGTGACGGCACCGGCCGGATCGCCGTGCTCGGCGACCGAGACTGCTCGTTGCAGCGCCGCAACCAGAAGGTGATCGAGGAGGCCCCGGCCCCGGCGCTGCCCGCGGCGGTGCGCGCCCTGCTGCACGACTCCTCGCGCCGGCTGCTCGCCTCGGTCGGCTACCGGGGCGCGGGCACCGTCGAGTTCGTCTACGACCCCGTGCGCGAGGAGGCCGCCTTCCTGGAGGTCAACACCCGCCTCCAGGTGGAGCACCCGGTGACGGAGGAGGCGTACGGTGTCGACCTCGTCGAACTCATGCTGCTGCTGGCCCGTGACGGCACGGTCGACGACACGGTGTTCGAGCGGGAATGGGCGCCCGCCGGGCACGCCGTGGAGGCCCGCGTCTACGCCGAGGACCCCGGCAAGGCCTCCCTGCCCTCCTCGGGCCTGATCACCCGGGCGGTCTTTCCCGGCGAGGGCGCGGACGCCCTGCCCGGCGTCCGCGTCGACGGCTTCGCCGAAACCGGTCTGGAGATCTCGCCGTACTACGACCCCATGCTCGCCAAAGTGATCGCCAGAGGCGCCGGCCGGGACGCCGCGTTCGATCTGCTCGGCCGGGCCCTGGACGCGAGCCGGGTGGACGGCATCGTCACCAACCTGGGTCTGCTGCGCGCGCTGACCGCGCGGGACGAGGTGCGCGAGGCGGTACACAGCACCAGCACGCTCGACACCGCCCACGACCCCGAGCCGCGCATCGACGTGCTGGTGCCGGGCCCATTGACCACCGTGCAGGACCTGCCCGGCCGGCTCGGCCACTGGCACGTGGGCGTGCCGCCGAGCGGGCCGTTCGACGCCGTCTCGTTCGCCGAGGCCAACCTCGCCACCGGAAACCCGGAGACGGCACCGGCCCTGGAGGTCACCGCGGGCGGGCTGACCCTGCGCTTCTCACACGCCACCGTGGTCGCCGTCACCGGCGCCCCCGTCCCGGTGACGGTGGACGGCACCCCGGTGGCCCGGTGGGAACCGGTGCCGGTGCCGGCCGGCGCCACCCTGGTCCTCGGCACGTGCCAGGGGCCCGGACTGCGCAGCTATGTGGCCGTCCGGGGCGGCATCGACGTGCCCCCGTACCTCGGCAGCGCCTCGACGTTCACTCTCGGCGGTTTCGGCGGGCACGGCGGGCGGGCGCTGCGCGCCGGGGACGTCCTCAGGCCCGGCACCGGCCCGGCCACGGACGGCCGCCCGACTCCGCCCGGGCGACGGCCCGCGATCGTCTCGCACTGGCGGATCGGGGTGACCGAAGGCCCGCACGCGGCACCGGAGTTCTTCACCCGCGAGGACATCGACACCCTCTACGCCACCGACTACCAGGTGCACCACAACTCGGCGCGCACCGGCATCCGCCTGACCGGGCCGAAACCCCGGTGGGCCCGCCAGGACGGCGGCGAGGCCGGACTGCACCCCTCCAACATCCACGACACCCCGTACGCGGTGGGTGCGCTGGACTTCACCGGGGACACCCCGATCGTCCTGGGCCCCGACGGGCCGTCCCTAGGCGGGTTCGTGTGTCCCGCCGTGGTCGCCAGCGGCGACCTGTGGAAGCTCGGCCAGCTCCGGCCGGGCGACACCGTCCGCTTCGTACCGGTCAAGGAAGCCGACGCGGCCGGCCTCGACGACCACCGCGCCTCCCCGGCGCTGACCAGCTCCGGCGGTGACGGTGACGACGGGGTGCTGGGCCGGCTGGAGGCCACCGACGCCCGGCCGGCCGTCACCTACCGCCGGGACGGCGACGACAACGTCCTGGTCGAGTACGGCCCCATGGTGCTCGACCTCGGCCTGCGCATGCGGGTGCACGCACTGCAGGAGACCCTGGCCGCGCACGCGCCCGACGGCGTCGTCGACGTCACCCCGGGCATCCGCTCCCTCCAGATCCACACCGACCCCCGCCGGCTGCGGGCCCGTGACCTGACCGCACTGCTGCGCGAACTGGAGGAAGAAGTCCCGCCGACCAACGAACTGGTGGTGCCCTCCCGTACGGTGCGGCTGCCGCTCAGCTGGGACGATCCGGCGACCCGGCTGGCCATCGAGCGGTACATGGCCGGGGTGCGCGACGACGCCCCCTGGTGCCCCTGGAACATCGAGTTCATCCGCCGTATCAACGGCCTTCAGACCGCCGACGACGTCTACCGCACCGTCTTCGACGCCTCCTACCTGGTGCTCGGACTCGGCGACGTGTACCTCGGCGCTCCCGTGGCCACCCCCCTGGACCCACGCCACCGCCTGGTGACCACCAAGTACAACCCGGCCCGCACCTGGACCGCGGAGAACTCCGTCGGCATCGGCGGCGCCTACCTGTGCGTCTACGGCATGGAGGGACCCGGCGGATACCAGTTCGTCGGCCGCACCGTGCAGGTCTGGAACCGGTTCCGCAAGGGCGGCCTGTTCCATGACTCCCCCTGGGCGCTGCGCTTCTTCGACCGCATCGAGTGGTACCCCGTCACCGCGGAGGAACTGCTCGAACTGCGCGCCGAGACCGATGCCGGCCGCGGTGACTTCCGGGTCGAGGAGGGCACCTTCTCCATCGCCGAGCACCACGCCTTCCTGGCCGCCGAGGCCGGCTCGATCGCCGCCTTCCGGCAGCGGCAGAACGCCGCGTTCGAGGCCGAGAGGCAGCGCTGGCGCGCGGCCGGCGAGTTCGACCGCGACGACGATCCGGCACCCGCGACCGCACCCACCGCCGTCACCGTCCCCGACGGCGCGGTCCCGGTCACCGCGCCGTTCACCGCGACCGTCTGGCAGATCACCGCGGAACCCGGCGCCACCCTGGCCGACGGCGATCCGATCCTCTCCCTGGAGGCGATGAAAATGGAGTCGAAGGTGCACGCCCCCGCCGCCGGAACCCTGCTGGAGGTCTACGTCAAGCCCGGTGAACAGGTCGCGCCCGGCCAGGTCCTCGCGGCGGTGCGAGCATGAGTGTCATGACACCGGCCGCACGCGTGGCAGCCGCCTACGACCGCGCCGCCAACGCCGGCCGACCCGAGATCTGGATCCACCTCAGGCCACGCGGGCAGGCGCTCGCCGAGGCGGCCGGTATCGACCCGGCGCTGCCGCTGGCCGGCCTGACCATCGCGGTCAAGGACAACATCGACGTGGCCGGGCTCCCCACCACAGCGGGCGCGCCGTCGTACGCGTACGTGCCGCGGGCCGACGCGCCCGCGGTCGCGCGGCTGCGCGCGGCCGGCGCGGTGGTCCTCGGCAAGACCAACCTGGACCAGTTCGCCACCGGCCTCGTCGGCACCCGCAGCCCGTACGGCGCGGTGCGCAACGCCTGGGCCACGGACCGCGTCTCGGGCGGCTCGTCCTCCGGCTCCGCCGTCGCGGTCGCACTCGGCATCGCCGATCTCGCACTCGGCACCGACACGGCCGGCTCCGGGCGGGTGCCCGCCGCCCTCAACGGCATCGTGGGCGTCAAGCCCACCAAGGGACTCGTGCCCGTGACCGGTGTGGTCCCCGCCTGCTACACCCTCGACTGCGTGAGCGTCTTCGCCCGCGACCTGCGACTCGCCCGCACAGCAGCCGAGTTGATCGAGGGCCCGGACCCGTCCGACCCGCTCTCGCGCACCGGCGCCCCGCTCCCGCCGCCCCCCGCCCGCCCGCGGATCGCCGTCCCGGCCCCCCAGCACCTCCAGGACATGGCCGACGGCTGGCGGGAGGCCTTCGCCGCCGCGGTCACCCGGCTGGCGAGCACCGGGGCGGAGATCGTCGAGACCGACATCACCCCGTTGCTCCAGGCCGCGGACCTGCTGTACGGCGGCGCGTTCGTCGCCGAGCGGTACGCCGCCGTCGGCGCGCATCTGGAACAGCACCGCGACCTGATCGGCACGGACCTCGATCCGACCGTCGCCTCCCTCGTGCTGGCCGGCCGGGAGAAGACGGCCGCCGACTGGGCAGCCGACACCGCGCGCCTCGCCGCGCTGGGCTCCGCCGGACGCGCCCTTCTCGACGGCTGTGCGGCGCTGCTGACCCCCACCACCACCTGGCACCCCACCCTCGCTCAGGTGGCGGCCGACCCGGTCGGCGCCAATGCCCGGCTGGGCCGTTTCACCAACTTCGCGAACCTGCTGGACTGCGCCTCGCTCGCCGTGCCCGCTGGGTTCGCGGACGGCCTGCCGTTCGGCGTGATGTTCACCGGGCCGGCCTTCTCCGACCGCGCCCTGGCCGTCCTGGCCGAGCGGTTCGCCAACCCGGGGCTCGACCTGTTCGTGGTCGGCGCCCATCTCACCGGGCAGCCGCTCAACGCCCAGGTGGTGCAGGCGGGCGGCACGCTGGTGGGCCCGGCGCGCACGGCCGCCGGCTACCGGCTGTACGCCCTGCCCACCGACCCGCCCCGGCCGGGCCTGGTCCGGGTCGCCCCGGCCGGGCACGGCGCCGGCACCGGGCCAGGCGCCGAGGCCGCGCGCGGCTCCGGGAAGGGCGACCTGACCCTGGCGGGCATCGAGGGCGAGGTCTGGCGGCTTCCGGCGGCGGGCTTCGCAACGTTCACCGCCGCCGTTCCCCCGCCGATGGCCATCGGCACCGTGGAACTGGCGGACGGGCGGCAGGTCAGCGGCTTCCTCGTCGAGCCGTACGCCGTCGAGAGCGCGCCCGACATCACCCGCTTCGGCGGCTGGCGGGCGTACACGGCCTCCTCGTGAGCGACGGCGGCGCAGCAGCCGTCTTCCTGCCGGCCCCAGCCGAGTGCCTGGCACCGGGGTGGCAGGATGGGCCCATGACGACGACGCGTCCCCGTCAAGGCAGGCCCCGGCACACGCCGCCGTCCGACCCCGGCACCTCCGCCCGCGAGCAGATCCTCGACGTCGCCGGGGCTCTCTTCGTCGAACGCGGAATCGCCGGCACCAGCACCCGCACGATCGCCGAACGGGTCGGCATCCGCCAGGCCTCGCTCTACTACCACTTCGCCACCAAGGAGGACATCCTCGCCGAGCTGCTGGCCACATCCGTACGGCCCAGTCTGCGGATGGTCGAGCGGATCCGGGCGCTGGTGCCCGAGCGGGCCGAGCCGGCCGCCGCCCTCTACGCGGTGGCAGCCCTGGACGTACGCACCCTCGCCGGCACCACCTACAACATCGGCACGCTCTATCTGCTGCCGGAGGTGCGGACCGAACGGTTCGACACCTTCCGCGCCGAACGGGGCCGACTCCAGGCGAACTACGGCGTCCTCGGCGCCCTGGCGGCCACCGGGGACGTCGCGCGGAGCATGCCCGCCGAACGGATCGGCGAACTGCTGATCCAGCTCGTGGAGGTCGTCATCCAGATACGGCACTCCCGCGAGCCGGAACCGGCCGACACGGACGCCATCGCGTCGTCGTGCCTGCGGCTGTGCGGCCTCGCCGAGCGAGAGGTGGCCGCGGCCAGGGACCGGGCTGAGGAACTGCTGAACGGTTCTGACTGACCGCTGACTCACCCTGCGCATGGTCCCGTTCGCCGTGGCGAGCGCGGCCTCGCCGCGCTGGCCCAGCTCGGCCTCCTGGCGCGCTACGGCGGCAAGCCCGGCCCGGACCGCGCCGCGGCCTGCGAACCCTACGTCCCGCCAGCCCCGCATCCGGCTCTCGTGGAACTGTCCGAGAAGGCCACGGAGGCCGCGGCCTGACAGCGCCACCCCGGCCACGTGAAGCGCGCGGACTCGTCAGTCGATGTCGGGGATATCGGCTTCTTTGAGGAGGCGGGCCGCGAGGTCGTCGGCCCACTCCAAGGCCCAGACGCGCAGCGCGGTGATGGTGGCATCATCGAGCCCATAGGCGGCGAAGGCCTCGTCGTCGGTCCACCCGGCGCCCGTGGGGTTCGACCGCAGATCCTCGCGCTCTAAGCGGCCACGGGCGTGACGGCTGCCGAACTCCTCGAGTTCCACAGTGCTCCAGGGGAGTGAGGCCGCGTACACGTCGATCAGGTCGCGGGGCGCTCCGCGGTCGGCAAGGGCGCGGACCCGTGGTGCGCCGTGCTGATGGGCACATCGGGACCGTCAGTGCGCGACGCAGTTGCCGGCGCCGTCCTGCGCCCGCACGCTAACAAGCAGGCGTACGCGCGGTGACAGCCAGTTGTAACGGCCGGGATGGCCGAGCGGGCCTGCTCGGCATGGCCATCCAGGCCCCCTTCAACCGGATCTCGTCACGGACCTGCCACCAGGCGAGCCGACCGAATCGTCGTCAGAGCGGTATCCACTGTTCGGTACCTCGAGCTCTTGAAGGCGGCGTGTCGGATGTCAAGGAACCGAAGCTTCCGAATCTCGTCGACCGAACCACAGGGCGATCTGTGTGCGTGAGCGAAGCCCCAGCTTGTCGCGCACCCTGTCCAGATGTGTGGCGACCGTATGCGCCGAAAGCCCGAGTTGGCCGGCGATCTGCCGGTTGGTCAGCCCCTTCGCGACGAGTTCGACCACCATGAACTCCCTGGCGGTCAGCCGCCACCACTCGTCGCCGGCCCCCATGGTGTCCGGCCCCTGCCGGACCTGCTCTCGGCTTCCTGTCCGCAGGGCGTAGGCGACGAGCCGGTCCCCGCGCAGCCCGCGAGCGCCGACGACCGCGGCCTCCCGCGCCGCCGTCGGCAGCAGGGTCCGGGCGCGGGCCGCCGCCTGCTCGATCCGGCGCCGCCAGGGCGCCTCGGGCTCGGTGTCCAGCCGGCGTCGCGCCTGCGCGCTCGCCTCGCACAACCGCAGGGCACGCTGCATGTCACCGCTCTCCGCGGCCACCAGCGCCAGGCCCTCGACGGGGTACAGCGCGTGGAAGCTCCCTCCGGGCGCGATGCGCAGCACTTCGGCGAAGAGGGCCTCGGCGCTCTCCAGCTGCCCCAGAGCCAGCCGGACGGCGCCCGCGGTGTGCAGCGCGGCCGCGGCCCGGGGCCAGGGCGCCTGCTCCCTGAGTACCGGAAGGCAATCCGCCATCAGCTCGTCGGCCTCGCGCTCCGCACCCGCCTGGAGAAGCGCCCAGGCCAGGTGCTGGGTGCACCACGCGACGTCCTCGGGCGAGCCGAGCGAGGCGACGACGTCCAGGCACGCGCGCAAGTCCGTGACGGCCTCGGCGAATTCGCCGCGACACAGCCGCGCCGCGGCCCTGGCGTCGAGTGCGTTGGCGAGCCCGGCGGGCACGTGACGCCGCCGCTCCAGGTTCACCGCCCGCTCGCCCAGGGACAGTGCTCGGTGCGGGTCGGCCTTCTGAGCGGCCACGCGTGCGGCGAGCGCGGCCACCTCCCCGCCCAGTGCCCGACCGCCGGGCTCCCGTAGCAGTCCGGTCAGCAGTGCGCCCGCGGCCGACGGTCGTTCCTGCTGGTAGTGCACCCGGGCTAGCTCCAGGGTCAGCCGTACCCGCGCGGCCTCGTCCTGGCCGGTGGCGTGGGCCGGTACCGAGGTGAGGTTGTCCCGTTCCGCCGTCAGCGGGCTGCTCGCCTGGTCGGCGAACACATCCCCGCGATCGCGCTCGGCCACCTCGTGTAGCCACGTGAGGGCGCTGCGCAGGGTGGGGCCCAACTCGCCGGATGCGCGCAGACGTTCCATGGCGTAGGCGCGGATGACGCCGAGCTGCCGGAAGCGGGTGGGCGTCGCGTCCCCCGGCAGCCGTACGATCAGTGATTTCGCCTCGAGCGCGCACAGGAGGGGAAGGACCTCTCGCGGCCCAATGCCGCCGCCCGCGCACACCGAGCGCGCCGCGGCCAGATCGAATCCTCCGACGAGGACCGCGAGGCGCCGGAAGACGGCCTGTTCCGCCGGATCCAGCAGCCGGTGGCTCCAGTCGACGGCGGTGGCGAGCCCGCTGTGCCGCCGGGGCCCGGTCCTGCTGCCACCGGCCAGGAGGTCCAGCTGGGACAACTGGTCGTCCAGGCCCGCGAGGATGTCGCCCGGCGCGAGGGTACCGATGTGGCCGGCCGCGAGTTCTACGGCGAGGGTCAGGCCGTCCAGCCGTCGGCAGATCTCCGCGACCAGCCGGCCGTTGTTCCGGTCCAGCGCGAACCCGGGCGAGCGGTGCGCGGCGCGTTCCACGAACAGCCGTACGGCGTCCGCCCGCAGTAGGGCTGTCACGTCGTCCCCGTTGTCCGCCGGCGGCAGGGACAGCTCGCCGACCCGGAACACGGTCTCCCCGGGCACCCGCAATGCCTCCCGGCTGGTGGCCAGGATCCGCAGCCGGGGGCAGCGGCCCAGCAGGGTCACGACCAGCCGGGCACACGGCTCGGCGAGGTGCTCGCAGTTGTCCAGAAGCAGCAGCCGCGAGGCATTACCGATGGTACGGACCAGGACGTCGACCCCGGTACGGCCCGCCCGTTCGCCCACGCCCAGCGCGTCGGCCACGGACTGCGGCAGAGTTACGCCGTCCCGCAGCGAGTCGAGCTCCACCAGGTCGAGCCGGGCGTACCGGCTCGGTAACCCCCTGGCGAACTCCAGCGCCAGCCGCGTCTTGCCCACGCCGCCCGCCCCGGTCAGCGTGAGCAGCCGTGTGCTCCTGAGCAGCGCGCGCAGGCTCGACAGCTCCTGCCGCCTGCCGACGAAGGAGTCGAGGGCCGGCGGCAGGTCGCGCTCACGGGTTGCCGCGGTCGTCGCAGCGGGTGCCGTGGTGGGGGCCGCAATCGACGCGGCACCCTGGGTCCGGACGGTGTCCCGCGCTGCCGTCCGCCGCCGGAGCGCCCGTTGCCGGCAGGCGTTGGAACAGTAACGAGCCGGCCGGCCGCCCTGCGGCCTCGTGATCAGCGTCGTACCGCATAGCTCGCACGTTCGACTCTGGCTCATCCCCGATTCCTGGCCGCGCGTTCTCGCGCCGAAACCATGCGCGGCGAGTGGGCGGTGCGCGCGGTGGCCGGAACCTTCCCAGGGCCCGGCCACCGCTCCCGGACGACCGTCAGGGTGTGGCGGTGGGGTCGATCCCGAGTACGACGGTCCCGGTCACGCCCTTGCTCAGGTCGCTGCCCTTCTGGGTGAGGGTCAGTAGGGTCGACGAACCGCCGTTGCGGTAGATGCCGTCCCTCGCGTTGAGCGTGCGCGTGGCCGTGTTGCGCCGGTAGGGGGACAGGGCGGCGACCCTGGTGTTATAGGTCTCCGGGAAGTAGAGCTGGCCGGTGTGGGAGATGCGGCCTCCGTGATAGGTCCCGTTGGAGACGGTGCCGCCGACGTGCGTCTTGACGTGGATGTGGAGGGCCCGGCCGACGTACCACCCCGGGTAGACGGTGGTGAACTCCGCGACCCCGGAGGCGTCGGTCAGCTGCACACCGCGCAGGAAGGTCGTGTCGGGAGTGGATCCGCCGGCGACGTAGCCGGAATAGATCCCCAGCGCGTCACAGTGCCAGATGTCGACGGCCGTGTCGGGCAGTGCGGCGCACGTGGTGCTGTCTATGACCGTGACGCGAAGGGTCAGCGGAACGCCGGCCTTGCCCTCGGTGATGTCCTTGCGGACCCGCTCCAGGTCCAGGTAGTAGGGGCCCTCGGTCTGCTCGGGCGTGAGGACGCACGCCGCGGCGAGCGGGGGAGCGGGCCGGTCCGCGCTCCGAGCCGCCGCGGCCGCGGCCTGCGTGGCGGTGAGTCCCAGTGCGGCCACGCCGAGCGTGGCGCCGCCGAGGGTGGCGATGACGGACCTGCGGGTGGCACCGGCCGGACCCTCGGCCGGCTCGGTGACGCGCTGCGGGTCCGTGGCGTTGTGGTGGGGGGTGTCAGTCATGCAGCGACCATGGCGCGCACGACGTTCCACCGGATCGCTCGGACGAGCGACGAGATCGAACGCGTTACGAAAGCCGTGTGGGTCCTTCCACCGGACCGCAGAAAAGCCGACGTGCGTCCTCCGGAACTGGGGGCAGGATTGCAGGATTGAGGTGCGCGAGATTGCCGGGCGGGGGTGTGGTCAACGGCCACAGCGGGGCGGCGGTCCCGTCGGCCAGCGCGCCGGCGCGTCGGTGAGGTTCATGCGCTCGCGCGGCGATCTTGTGGCGGGGTTCTGTCTCCTCGCTGACCGGCGAGCGCACCGCGGGCGACCGCGCGGGCAATGTGCTTCGTCAGCTGGCCAGGATCACGGAGGCGACCGTCCGCCATCCCGCGTCGGTACGGGCGGCCAGGTAGAGCACACGGACACGCTGGAACTCCCGCCCCTGGCTGTCCTGGCGCGCCCAGGTCACCTCGATTTGCGCGGCCCGCTCGTTGAGCACGCGTACCACCGGGTCGAGGGCCTTGCTGCCCCCGTAGTCGGCGTCGCGCAGTGCGCGCAGCTCGTGTGCGAGTCCCTGGGAGAGCGCCTCGGCGGAGGTGAGAGCGGTGTGGGCCGTGCCCGTGGTCATGCTGATCGGCACCGAGAAGTAGTCGAGGAGCGGCGCGGGATCGGTGCTCCCCTTTGCTGCCAGTCCGATGAACGTCTCGACGTAGCTGTCGAACCATGCCTGTGCTTCGTTCGCGACGGCGGCCAGATCGGTGTGCGTCATGATTTCGTGACCCTTCTTGCAGAGATTTCAGGTGCGGGCTTCTTGGAGGGGAGTGCGCTATGCCGTCGTGTCACCGATTCGCGAACGCGTTGGTGCCGGTCAGCTGGGCGGACAGGGTCCACAGGCGTGCGGCCTGTTCGGGGTCGACCGCGTAGGGCCGGACTCCGGGTGCGTCGTCCTGGGAGAGCGGGGCGATGTCGCAGTCGTTCAGGTAGACGCCGCCGGTGTGGGCCAGCTGCGGGGAGGCGGCCGCCCAGACCTGGGTAGCGGCACCCTGTCCGGGGGTCTTGAAACTGGGGGCCGTGTTGCCCTGGTCGTCGATCCAGCCGAAGGCGATCATCTCCTCGCGGGTCATGTGCCGCTGGAGCGGGGTCATGACGGCACCGGGGGCGACGGCGAAGGCCCGCACCTGGTGCTCGCGGCCGAGCGCGTCGAGGTGGACGGCGAACAGCGCGATCGCGGTTTTGGACTGTCCGTAGGCGACGGCCTTGTCATAGTCGTTTGCGAACATGACGTCGTCCCAGCGGATCGGCGAATAGCGGTGTCCGGCAGAGCTGAGCGCGACCACGCGCGCGCCGCCGTCGGCTGCCAGGGCGGGCCACAGCCGGTTCGTGAGTGTGTAGTGGCCCAGGTGGTTGGTGGCGAACTGCGCCTCCCAGCCGGGTCCGAGGCGGGTCTCGGGCAGGGCCATCACGCCGGCGTTGTTGATGAGGATGTCGATGCTGCGGCCGCTTGCCAGGAACACGTCCGCGAAGGTGTGCACGCTGGCCTGGTCGCCCAGGTCGAGACGGCGCACCTCGACCCCGTCCACTGCGGTGAAGGCTTCCGCGGCCGCTTCCGGGCGGCGGACGGCTGCGACGACAGTCGCGCCAGCGCCCCGCAGGGCGCGTGTGGTCTCGAGCCCCAGTCCGGAACTACCGCCGGTCACGACTGCGAGCTTTCCGGTGAGGTCGAGGCCGGCCAGGACGTCGGCCGTGGTGCTGCGGGCCCCGAAGCCGGAACCGATGGGCTGCTGTGCTGTCATGATCGCCATTCCTTGCGCGTGGAGCGTCGCGGTCAACGCCGTAACCGGGGAGTTCCCCGGTTAGTCATGACGGTAAGCGGGGAACTCCCCGGTTGTCCAGTTACACTGGTCCCCCGATGAAGGGAGCAGCCTTGACCACCAAGCCGAGCGTGTTGCGCGCCGATGCCCGCCGTAACCGGGAGCGCATCCTCGAAGCGGCCGTACGCGCCTTCTCCGAGAAGGGCCCGGACGTCGCGATCGACACGATCGCCAAGGCCGCGGGCGTCGGCTCGGCCACGCTCTACCGCCACTTCCCCACGCGCGAGGCGCTCGTCGAGGCGGCCTACCGCAACGAGCTGGCCCGCGTCTGCGACAGCGCCGCGAAGCTGCTGGCCGACAACCCGCCCGACCGGGCGATCCGCCGGTGGATGGACGACTTCATCGACTACCTGGCTGCCAAGCAGGGCATGGCGGACGCGCTGCGGGCCGCCGTCGCATCCGGTGCGGACCCCTTCGCCGAGACCCTCTACAAGCTCGCCACCGCGCTGGGCACCCTGCTGCACGCCGGCGCCGACGCCGGTCTCCTGCGCCCGGGCATCGACCCCTTCGATGTCGGCTTCAGCCTGGCCGGCATCGGACTGATCACCAGCGCTCCCGACCAGCGCGAACGGGCTGGACGCCTCCTCGACCTGCTCCTCGACGGCCTCCGGTACGGAGCGGACGGAAAGGCGTCCAGTTCGTGACCCGGCTTTGGCCGCAATCCTCGCCGGCTTTGTGACGTCGGCGGTCCAGCAGCCCCGACCGCGTTGCGGAGCGCGAGCCACTGACACGGGTCAGGAAATGCGAAACAGGCACTGAATCGGTTGCGGACCCATCGGACAGGCCCTAGTCGTCGACCTGGCCAAGCCCTGCTCCGAGGACAGTTGTTTCGAGATCGAGACCGCCCTGCCCGCCGGCCGTCCGCACACGACCTCCGGTGGCCGCTCGTTCAACGACGACTTCGTCGACACCCTGCTCGTGGGCGGCGTCGACGGGGAGCGTCTCGGCGACGGCGACGGCGTCGACCAGGCGGCCAAGCCGGCCACCCACACCTTCCCCTACCTCAACGCTCCCAACTCGCCCCCGCCGGACCGGGCGCCCGCCTGGCCGCGTTCATGCCTCCCCAGGAAGCGGCATGACCGGGGCGTCGGCCCAGGAGCGCGAGCCGGGACGAGCGGCACCATCGCCGTCATGAATCTGCGAGGGCAGATCGACGGGCTGGCGGTACGGCTCAGCCGAACGGGTGCGGGGGAGACGCAGGGAGAATCTTTCTGTCACCCCCGGAGTGGCAGCGATGGTCCCGTTCCTGTCCCGGCTTCGAACCGAGCCACCGCATCCAGCCGCACTCGCTCCCGGGCTTCCCTCTCGGCGTCGGTCACGCCGCCGCCCTGCGCGTACCTCACGGTCACAGCAGTGCAGCGCAGAGGGCTCGATGCTCAGCCGAACGACCCGACAGCACCCAATCAAGTTCACTAGCTGGATGGGCTCGACACGAATGCGGCTGAGACCGCAAGTGACCTCTGTAGGGGATCTCGAGGTCGACACTGGTGCCTGCTTTGGCATTCCGGCCCGTACCTCCAGGTCAGCCGGGCTGAGTGAGAGGACAAAGATCTGCTGTGAAGGCGTGCGGAGTGCC
Source organism: Streptomyces sp. WI03-4A (assembly GCF_033792105.1). Lineage (NCBI taxonomy): Bacteria > Bacillati > Actinomycetota > Actinomycetes > Kitasatosporales > Streptomycetaceae > Streptomyces > Streptomyces sp. WI03-4A. The sequence continues at coordinate 14,792 of NZ_JARAUO010000004.1, read as the reverse complement.
TGGGGCCGAGCAGGAAGTCGCGTTGCTGGAGTTGCCCGAACCGTCATCTCCCGGGCCCGGACAGCTCCTGGTGGCGGTCGAGGCGGCCGGGGTCGGTCCATGGGACCAGCTGCTGAACGGCGCTGGTTGGGACGTGGGGCTGCGCCCCCCGGCGGCCTTGGGAGTGGAGGGCGCGGGCAAGGTGCTGGCTGTCGGTGCGGGGGTCACCTGGTTTGCCGTAGGCGACCGGGTACTCGCGCACGAGGCTCCGCTGCCCGGGGGAAGCGGCTTCTGGGCCGAGCGCGTTCTGATCAACGCGGATCACACCGCGGCCTGCCCACCCGGGCTGGACGCCGTGCACGCGGCGGCGCTGCCGGTCAACGGACTCACCGCGTTGCAGGCCCTGGAGAAGCTGGACCTCAGCCGAGGACAGCGGCTGCTGATCACCAACGGAGGCGGGGGCACCGGAGCTCTGGCCATCCAGCTCGCCGCTGCCGAGGGCATCGAAGTGACCGCGACCGCGTCTGCTGCCGCCGCGGAGCGCCTGCTCGCTCTGGGAGCGACGGAGGTCGTCGACTACCACGATCCGAACTGGTCGGCCAAGGTACGCGGCGGGTTCGACGCCGCCCTCACCATCGCCACCAGTACGGCGGACTCCGCCCTGCCTCTGGTGCGGGACGGCGGCCGACTGTGCTCCCTGACCTCGGACGCGCCTCCGGAGGAACGAGGCATCACGAGCTGGGACCTCTACGTCGAGCCCAACGCCGCGCAGCTTGTCCAGCTGGCGGAGCAGGCCGCCGCGGGAACCTTGAAACTCGCACCGGAACCCGTGCCGCTGAGCGAGGGACCGGCTGCGTTCGCCCGGGTGGTTACCGGACGGGCCGGCGGCAAGAAGCTCGTGCTCACCCGAGCATGACGTCTGCCTGACGATTTCTCGAGCGCGCCTGGCAGACACCGTGGCCAGCATCGGGATCGGGCGGTGCCCGGTCGAAAGGCGCAGTGCGATTGCCGGGAGCGAGCATCAAAGGTCAGCTCATCCTGCGCCGGGTAACGCTGACCGACCGTCCAGGTCCCGCTCCGCACGCCGACAGCTTGACGGCCGATGGAAACGCCTCGCTGAAATCCCCCTGCCCCAGCATCCCGGGAAGGAGACCTGGCCGAGCGTGGAAGGACCGTGGCGGCGCTCGACGCCTGGCTCGTCTTCGAGGACGAGGCCGGCTTCTCGATGACGCCGCCGACACCCGCACCTGGTCCCGCCGCGGCCACACCCCGGTGATCCGCGTGCGGGGCCGCTCCGCCGCCGCTATATAGCCGACCGCGACTGGCTCACTGTCTTCCAACTGCCGCCCTACGCAAGCGACCTCAACCCGTACAAGGACATTGGTCCGTCCTACGACGCACTACTGTGGCCAACCGTGCCTTCGCCGGCCCCGATGACTTGATCACTGCTGTCCGACGCGGCCTACGCCAGCTCCACTACCGCCATGACGTCCTCGACGGCTGCCTCACCGGCACTGGACTCATCCCGCTCCACCAGGAGGACACCACACCCTGAAAAGCAGCAGTCCGGAACCACTTGCGGTTACTCAGATGTGTCGCATCCAGATATTGGGCTCTACGTAGGTTCCCTGATCAGCGGAACGGTCGAGCCGTAGCAAGCTCAGCCCTTCGGGGATGATGTAGTCACCCGTTTCGGGGAACACCATGCCGGTCCATCGCTCCCATTCGGCGATCGTGCCGGTCATGGTTTGCGACTCGGGAGCAGCCGCGAGGATACGGGCGCCAAGACGCTGGTGCGTCCGGATCCATGGGTCGAGTGCCAAACCGTCCTCGCGGGTCCACCTCATGAACGCCTCAATGGACGTCAGTGGGTAGCGGGTTTTCAGCGTCGGGCGGACCGGTGCGATGACACGTGGCCACCCTGCATCCTCGGCGAGCCGACGTAGTGCTTTGAGCATCTCCCCGGCCAGGCCGCGTCCCTTGAGCGATGGGGTGACGATTGCCCCGCAGATCACCAGGGTGTCGGGTTGGACGCCTTGTTCTCGGCCCTCCACGGCGCAGATGGTGGCCTGGGTGTACCCAGTGGGGAGTGTCTCCGTTCGTCCATCCCAGCGGATCGGTATACCCCAGCCGGTCGCGACAGGCACGCCGCGCTCGTTCACCAGTGTGAGGTTGAGGTCGGGGAACCATTCCCTGATCCTGCCGATGTACTGCTTGGCTAGCCGATCGGCTGTGATGAACTCCGGGAAGCCCTCACTGAAGAGCTCCTGTATCTGCTCATCAGGCCACGTACGTGCGTCTGTTCGCTCAACGATCAATGTCACCAGCCCGTTTATAGCGCACGGCCCACAGACCAGGCGAGGAAGTTCAGCCCGCCATGCTGGTCGCCACCTACCAGGGCGCCACCCTCATCGAAGGCGACCGTCGCACGAACGTGCTGCGCCAGGGCCCCGCGACCGCCGGCAGCCGGCACACACCCGCCAAGTGGCTGCACGCCCGCCCCGTCGGCGCAGGAGACTTCAACGGCGACGGCCACGACGAACTCGTCCTGGCCTGGGCACCGGGCCTGCTGTTCGGCTTGTACGGGGAACACCCCGACCACTGGTGGATCACCGACGGCACCCGCCGCCGAGACCAGACCTCCTTCACCACAGACCACTTCGCCCTCCGGTGAGACAGTGCGGCGGGCGGGCCGCCGCCCTCCAGTCGATGGACGGCGGAGCTCCACTCCTGTTACACCGGCTCCTGTCACATCGGCCTGTCGTAGACAGCTACTACCAGGTGGCCGGCGGGCCGAGTCGTCGAGGAGAGGGACCCTTTGCGTGACGCGTTGCTGGGGCTGGCCGACAATCCGGCCCTGCCCGCGAGGCTGTTCGCCCGGCTCCTGGCGAGCGGCGACGACGAGGTTCAGTACACGCTCGCCGCGCGTGAGCGGCTGACCCCGTCGCAGGTCAGGAGTCTGCTCGCCGTCGGCGAGGCGTCGCTGACCTGCTCTCTGGTCCGCAGCGGGCTCGTGCCGTGGCCCGACGTTCCGCGGGACCACCCGGGGTGGCTGCTCGACGCGGTCCTCGGCGGGGTGGCTCCGGCCGCCGCCTGGCGGGAGGCCGCCACCGATCCGGACGCCGAAGTGCGGCAGGAGGTCGCCTGCGCCTTCGGCGCACCGGTCGATGTCATCGCCTCCCTCGCCCGCGATCCGGACCCGAGGGTCGTCGCGGACGCCGCCTGCAGCCCGCACCTGCCGCCCGAACTGCTTCCCGACCTCGCCCGCCACCCCAGCACCGTCGTCCGTGAGGCCGTCGCCGGCCACGAGGGCGCACCGCCCGCGCTGCTCGCCGCCCTCCTCGGTGACGGCGGGCAGCCGGCCCCGACCCGTTGCGGTGCCTGCCACAACCGTGACAGGGGGTGTGTGGATCACGCACCCGGCATCCGGCGCGTCCGGCTGGCGGCCGCCGGCCACCCGGCTGTGCCTTATGAAGGCCTCGCTGCTTTCCTGGATGCTCCCGAGGCACGGACGGTCGCCACGTTCGCCGCCCGGCCCGACCTGCCGGCCGACTTCCTCAACCGGCTCGCCGTTCATCCCTCCTGTGACGTGCGCGCCGCCGTGGCGGCGAACCCCGCCGTCTGCGAAGGCGTGCTGCGCGCACTCGCCGCCGACCGCGCCATCGAGGTCCGCCGAGCCGTCGTGGAGAACCCGGCTGTCCCCCTCGACCTGCTCGTCGCCGTGGCCGCTCATGAACGGCTGCCCACCGCACCGGCACCCCGCGTCGAGTCCGCCACCGAGTCCGAACTGCGCGCGCTGGCCCGCAGCCGGGTGGCACAGGTCAGAGCGCTCGTCGCCGACCGCACGCGGCTGCCCGCCCACCTGGCCGAACAGCTCGCCGGCGACCCGGACATCGCCGTGGCCCGGCGAATCGCCGCCCGCCCGGAACTGAACCCTGAACGGCTCGCCGTACTGGTCGAACGGCACGGACCGCCCATCTTCGCCGCGGTGGCCCGCCACCCGGGCTGTCCCACCGCACTGCTCCACCGCATGGCGGCGGACCCGGCCGTCACCCGGCGCGCCCTAAGAGAGATCGCCCGCCACCCCGCGACGCGGTCCGAGACGCTGCTTCTCTGCCTGGCCGTCCAGGATCCCGCCGCCCGCCATCACGCGGCCGCCAACCCGGCCATCGCCCTCTCGGCCCTGGAAACCTTGATCGACGCCCCTGACGGCTGCCTTGCTCAGGCCGCCGCGAGCAACCCGGCACTGCCTGAGGCGACGATGGAGCGGCTCATCACACGGTCCCTGCGATGAAGTGTGGACCAGCAGGCCGCCGGACGACCGAGCTGCCCGTGCCGCCCGACGTCGGCGGGCAAGCCGCCACCATGGGCGCTCGGCCATCGCCCGCTGCCGAGAGTCGATGCCTACGTGCTGGCCTGGGCGAGTGAAGGGAGGGGCGCCGTCGGCGGGGACGATGCCCAGGCATCCCCGGTGGAGAAGACGGACGGGGGTGACTGCCCTGGTTTCCGCGCTTACGCGGGTGCTTGCGGATCGCGCGGCAGGAGTACGTCTTGTCGGCCAGGGCCACGTCCGGCCTGGTACGGGGGCGTCCTCGTCACCGAAGGGCGTGGAGGCGGGCCGTGACGTGAGTGGAGGCGGGCGCGTCACCGGCCTGTCCGGCGGTGAGTGCGAAGGCCGACGCCCCGGGGTTGGTGCGTCGCTGGGGAGTTGGCCGCGCCAGGAGTTGGTCGTGGCTGTGTTGCACGAGAGCGTTTGCGTCGTGGTCACCGGAGTCGTCGCCGACGTCTTGGCCGCCCGCTCGGGGCCCGGTCCGGGGACCGCTGCATGCGGCACGAGCGGGCCGCAGCGCGGACGCCGGCCCGCCGGCGGTGCCGGGGGCCTGACGCGGCGGTGAGTGCCGACTAGCGGCGAGCCGGAGCGGTACCGACTGTGAGCCGGAGCCGTGCTGCGTGCGGGTCGGACCCTGTACGGCCAGAACCCGGGCGGGGGTTTTGGTCGGTACCGGAGCGGTGCCCGTGTCGCGGTCAGTGGCCGGCTGTGATGAGGAGGGTGAGTGTGGTGGTGAGGTCGGCGAGGGTCATGGCTGCCGTGATGGGGAGGGTGCGTACGTGTCGGCTTGCTAGCCGCTGCTGCGGGGTGAGGTCGAGTTGTCGGTGGGCGTGGTCGAGTGCCACCCACGCCGCCTGCGCCACGGGCACACCAGGTGTGCTGAGCAGGTCCTTTCGCGAGCGGAGGCGCTTCGGCCGCTCCGACTTGACCTTCGAGTCGGGTCGAAGGTTTACGGTCGCTTGTGTGACGAGCTACCGCATCTCGCAGCTGGCCCAGCGCTCCGGCGTTCCGGCCACGACGCTGCGCTTCTACGAGGACTCCGGTCTGCTGCCTGCTGACCGCACGCCGTCCGGGTACCGCGTGTACGGAGAGGACGCGGTGGAGCGCCTGGCCTTCATCTCCTCGGCCAAGCTCCTGGGCCTTGCCCTCGACGAGATCCGCGAGCTCCTGGCCGTCCGCGAGGAAGGGGTGTGCGCTTCGGTCCGGGCACGGATGCTGCCGCTGATCTGGAGGCGGATCGCGGAGACCGACGGCCGGATCGCCGAGCTGCGTGCGTTCTCCGCCCACCTGGCTCGCGTTCATGCCGACCTGTCCGGCCCGGCTCCGACGGGGGCGTGCGGGCCGGACTGCGGCTGCACCACGACCAGCTCGGCGCCGGCGGCCGAGCCTGTGCCCATCGAGCTGTCGCCGACACGCTTCTCAATGGACACCGAGCCGTGGCGGGAGGTCCCGGTGGCCTGCACCCCGGGCGGCGCCGAGCTGGGCGAGCGCACCGCACAGTGGCAGCAGCTGGTCGCCAAGGCCACGAGGCACGAGCCACGAGGAGATCACCGACGGCCTTCGACTGTCCTTCCCCGCAGACGCTGAGCTGGCCGGTGACCTCGCGAAGCTGGCCGCGGCGGAGCAGGGCTGCTGCGCGTTCTTCGACTTCACCCTGCACCTGACCCCGACCGCTCTCCAGCTGGACGTGCGGGCCCCCGAGTCCGCCGCCGGCATGCTGGACGACCTCTTCGGAGCACCCGCATGACCGCCTCCTCTGCCCGTCCGTCCCGGCCCTGGGGCACGCTCGGCGCCGGCGCGGCCGCGATCGCCGCCTGCGCGGTGTGCTGCGCGGGCCCGCTCCTGGCCGTCCTCGGCGGAATCGGCGTCACCTCCGCGATCGGCGCGCTCTGGATACCCGCCCTCGCGGTCCTCGCCGTCGCAGCCGGGCTCGGAGTCCTCGTCGTACTTCACCGACGCCGGACATCTGCCTGCCGCACGGCACCAGCGCGGACCGACCTCGGCATGCCTACCTTGGGCCCACCGCCGGAGAGGGACGGCAGCCAAGCGGCTGGCTGAGCTATCGCCGCAGGCCGGCCCGAGGGCGGCGGCTCGTGAGAAACGTCCCCCGCCTCATCCCCGACCGGCCACCAGCACAAAGCGAGCCTGCCGCGCCCTGACCCGCTGGCTGCCTCGGGTGCCCGGCCGGGGAGAGGTGCCCGGAGTGGTTGATCGGGGACCAGCAAGCTCGCCTCACGGTCGGGCCCTTCGGGGTCCACGCAGGTTCGAATCCTGCCCTCTCCGCCTCAGCCTTTCAGGGGACGTGCGGCTGAATGCTCAATGCATCGGCCCTTGAGGCGCAGGTCTCCGTTGTGTCTGTTACTCACGATCGGGTGAACGGGGGGAGGGCGAGGGGCGCGGCCCGGGCGGGCCGTCTCGCGGCTCCGTGAGGAAGAAGCCGCGACACGTCGGTCAACGGCCGCCTGTGGCCGGCCCGGTCGGCGATCAGGCGGAGGTCGTCCACCGCTGCTCGGCGCCGCCGTAGCAGGGCCACTGGACGACCGGGGCGCCCGGCGTCGTGCTCGAGGCGCCGACCGCGGCGCACAGGCCGCTCGCCCGGTTCCACATCTGGGCGAAGCCCGTGTCCGGGTTCCGGTCGAAGTACCAGGTCTGCTCCGCTCCCTTGTCGCAGCCGTACTGGATCAGCTGGACACCGGCGTTCGGCGAACTCGCCGGATCGGCCAGGCACTTGCCGCTGTTCTTGTTCACGACCTCGTAGCCGCCGCCGGAGTCCGGCATGGGGTAGAGGCCCCAGTACTGCTCGGCGCCGCCGTAACAGGACCACTGGATGATCCCGGCCCCGCCCGCCGTGCTCCCGGCGCCGACCGACAGGCAGTGCTGGCTGTTGTAGTTCCAGAGTTCCACGATCTCCCCGTCCTTGACCGAGGGGGACGCGATCGCGGTCGGTGCCGACGCCGAGGCCGGCGTCACCCCCGCCGCGAACGCGATCGCGGCGGCGAGCCCCACGGCCCCCGCGCTGAGTTTCCTCCGGGTACGTGCCGCTGCGTTCATGCGTGTTCCCTCCGCGTCGAGACGTGCTGTTCACCGGGCACCGGCGCCGACGGCGTCGGAGGCGTCACGCGGTCCGGATGTCCCACCACTGCTGGGACCGGAAGTTCTTGCCCCACAGCTGGGCCCGGGCGCCGTTGCCGGGGACGTTGGTGTCGCGGTCCAGCACGGTGTTGTTGCCGTTGTTGAAGCGGACGTTGTAGATGGCCAGGTCCCCGGAGGGGTGGTACCACTGCTGCTGGGTGGTGCCGTTGCACTGCCACAGCTGCACCCGGGTGCCGTTGGCGCCGCCGCCACTGGTGTCGGCGTCCAGGCACATGTTCGGGAACCGCACGCTCCGCAGGCTGCCGTCGGTGGACAGCAGCCACTCCTGCTGGGTGGTGCCGTTGCACCCCCACACCTGGACCTTGGTGCCGTTGCCGCCGGCGGTGGCGTCGGCGTCCAGGCACTGGCCCGGGGTCGCCTGGTAAAGGCTGTAGATCCGGACGTAGATGCCCGCGGTGAGGGAGCCCGCCCGGGCGCCGGGCGCCTGGCCATGCTCCCAGGCCACGTGGTGGGCGGCGGGCTCGGCGGCCTGGGCGGATGCCGCGCCTGAGGCACCGACGGTGAGGGCTGCCACGGCGGTCGCGACGGTGGCCAGCTTCTTGTTAACGATCATGGGTCCTGGATTCCTTTCGGGGCCGGTCTCTGCGGTGAATCCAGGAAACGCCATGCCGATTGACCGGTCGAATGATTCGATTTCTTTCGAAGGGACTGGCGAAGGGGGAACGCGTGTGATCCGGATCCGCCTGGGCGCCCGAGGGCTGGGGGGCGTGAGGTTCGCGGTCTCACCGATGGGCTCGGCCAAGGACCTGCTCCGCCTCGTCGGCTTCAGCCCAGGCACCCTGACCCCGCCCTGGCGGACCAGCACCACGGACGCGCTGACCCGTCACCGGCTCGGTTTGCTGGCCGTGGTCGGCGGGGGAGGCCCCCTCGGTTACGCCCCGGACTTCCTGCGGCCGGAACCCCCGGCCTTCCTGACCGACTTCGACACCGCGCTGCACCAGATCGCGACGACCCCGCAGGAACGGATCCGCTACGAGCTGGCCGGGGCCGTCAACGGCCACTCCTGGGACCCCGGTTCCGGCCGCCCGGCGCCGCGGCAGCTCCTGCAGGCCCTCGGCCGGGGGGAGGACCACTTCGCGCGCCGACTCGCCGACGAGATGGCGCGGTTCTGGCACGCGGCGCTGAAGCCCTCGTGGCCGGCCATCCGGGCCCGACTGGAGGCCGACGTCACCGCCCGGGCCTCCGAGATCGCCCAGTACGGGCTCGTCGAGGCCCTCAACCGGCTGGCCCCGAACCTGGAATGGCGCGACGGCGAACTGCTCGTCCACCTCCGCACGGACAGCATCCACCGGCTGACGCTGGACGCGGAAGCGGTGATCCTCACGCCGAGCGTCTTCGTCGACCGGGCCCTCTTCTGCGCCGGGGAACCGCCCGGGACGCCGGCGCCGCGCACTCCGCTCATCGTGTATCCCGCCGCGCAGGTCGACTGTCTTCCGCCCGCCCAGGACCACCCGCTGATCGGGGCGATGCGGCGAAAGCTCCTGGCCGAGCTGAGCCAACCGCGTTCCACGACGGAGATCGCCCAGCGGCTCTACCTGAGTCCGGCCACCGTCTCCTACCACCTGCAGATCCTCCACCGGGCCGGGCTCGTCACCCGTGTCCGACGGTCCCGGTACGTGCTCTACCAGCGGCTCGGGGGAGCGGTGTAGGCGTAACAGCCGCGCCCCTCGCCCGGGAGGGGCGGGGGGCGGGCCAGCCGGAACCTTCGCGCCCGGGCCCCTTCCTGCTGCTCGTGGCCGATCCGACGCAAGCAGGAGGAAAGGCGGCTGATCGATGCTCGCTCGCCTGGGTGTCAGCCCGTCCCGTCGGTCGCTCAGGCGCCGCAGGGGGTGTCGTTGTTGCGCAGGCTGTGGGTGGTGTCGTTGAGTTGGTAGGAGCGCAGGTCGCTGATGGTGCCGCCTTCGCGTCCGACACAGACGTGCCTGCCGAAGTAGTTGTCCTTCTGGTAGATGCGTGCGGTGCGGCTGCTGTTGTTGAGGACAGAGCTGCCGTTGCCGCGGATGTAGTCCGGCAGGTGCCGCACGGACCCGTCGACGGCGTCTGCGGTGACATATGAGGGTCGCGGCGATGGCGGTGAAGGCGAGGAAGTGCTCCGGCTTGCGCTCGTAGCGGCGGTGGAGGCGGCGAAAGCCGGATAGCCAAAACACGGTCCGCTTACGACCCAGCGGTCGATCGGGCGGTAAGTCGGATGGGCGACTGCGATTTGTGACGCTGGCCAATCCACGGGTCACCCTGTTCTGCGAGCAGAGGAGCCTCGTGCGTTGCGGACGTCGACCTCGTCACCCGATCAGTGGCCACTCTGAAAACGCTCAGTGATCGCGGACGGCGCCTACCTGGGTACGGGACTGATCGTCCCGCACCGCAGACGAGCCGGACGCCCCCTCCTGCGCGGTCAGGAGGAAGACAACGCCGAGCACCGGCGGGTGCGGGCCCGCGTCGAGCACACCTGGCTCGCATGAAGAACTGGAAGGTCCTCCGCGACTGCCGCCAAAGGGGCGACGGCCTCCATCACGCCGTCCAGGCCGTAGCCACCACGCGCACTTCGCCATGGCAGGGTGAAACAGCAGGTCAGCCATCATCCAGACATGCCGCCACCAAGCCTCGTGCAACACCCTTTAAGCCGTTTACTTCGGATCATCTGATCGTTGGTTGATGTGTGTCGTTGGCTGACGCCCAGTGGGCACGCATCGAGCCGCTGCTGCCGGACCGGACTCCGAGGCGGGGAGGGCGGTGGCGGGATCACCGGCAGGTCATCGACGCGATCGCGTTCAAGTACCGCACCGGCACTCCGTGGATGGACCACCACGGCGTCGGCTGCGCTGGCTTCAGTCCGGAGCACGGGCAAGGTCGCCGTGAAGAATCCTGGTGCGTACGTGTGGTGCACCTTCCAGGGCGAGAAGCCGTTCAAGCTCACTTACAACGGGGGACTGATCGCCCAGGGGCACTACACGGGTTGCTCGACTCCGGTGTCCGACAAGTGCCGGGCCCAGGTCGATCTTCAGCGGCTCAAAGCCTATGACGGGCACTGGCACGCGGTGAAGCACAAGGACAGCGGGTGGACGAAGTGCAGCGGCCGAGTGACGACGAAGCCGCTCAAGTGCGTGCATGATGGCCACAAGGAGACGTACAACACGCAGGTGACGCTTCAGGTCGAGTACCACGGACACTTCAGCGAAACCGGTATCGCGGACTCGGGCGACACCTACGTGGACTGCAGACGAAGGAGCCCCATGGAGTTCGCGTTCGAGGCCCTTGATCTGGAACACATTCGTCGTTTCTGGAGTCTCGTTCCCGGAATGGACGGCCTGACGATCTCCCAGGGGCCGGTGTCGTCCATGCGGCCGGTCACTAGTCCACTCGTCGGAACAGTCCAGGAACTGGCCGAGACGCTGACCGCTATGGGGGGCCGGGTGCTGGAGTGGGACGAAGGTGGATGGGCTCTGATGACTGATCCCGAGGGGAACGAGTTCTACGTCCGGCCACCGGAGGATCTGTAGGCGCCGATCCTGGAACGTCTCACTGACTGATTTCACCTTGAAGCCCCGCCGGCCGGATCTTTCCGAGGCGGGGGCTTCGGGCTGGGTCAGGCTGCGGCGTGCGCGTCGAACGAGATCATCGCCTCAGGGGCACCAGGTTCATCCTGATCGCGGGGGCTGATCTTCCGCGTTGAGGGCGGTGGCCAGGGCCACGAGGAGCGCACCTACGTGCCCTCTTGCCTGTACTGCGCGAGGGCTGCGCAGCCTCGCTCGAAGGCGGCAGAGCCGCCCCTAAAGGGTGTTGCACAAGGCCGCGAGCTGGGCATCTCCTAGGTATGGCCGCGGTGTCACGTGCTGAGCGGGTGTGGGTGGAGACGTTCACGGGGCTGCGGATGACGCAGCTTTCGGGACTGTTGAAGGTGCTGCGGGAGCGGGGTGGCAATGGCAGGCTGCGGGGTCGGCCGTGGTCATTGCCGGTGGCCGAGCGGGTGCTAATGGTCCACCCAGTACGGGTCCTTGTCCAGCAGCCGGTACTTGCCGGAGAAGCCCGAGCTGAAGGCCCCGCCCATCGAGGTGGAGTTGATCCAGCCCGACATCGCCGAGCGGCCACAGACCTCCTTCCAGGTCGGAGCAGCGCCGCGGATGTCGTCGTACAGGTGCCATTCGCCTTGCTTGACGCGGGTGGCGTAGGTCTGCACGCAGTCGTTGCCGGTGTCGACCTCGTTCAGGCCGCCAATGCCGGAAGGCATGCCGCCGCTGTTGCAGGTGGAGGCGTGCGGTTTTCTCGTGTGCGCATCTCCAAACCTCCCACACTTTTTGGAGACTTCATGCGCCGTGCCGTCCTCGGCCTGCCCGCACCGCACTGCTTTTGGCCACCCTCGGAGCTGCCCCGGCCCTGGCCGACCCGCCTCCGACGACATCGACCGCCCGGCAGGAACTGGCCGGCCTGAGCGTGGCCGCTCTGCACTCGATGGACGGCTACGCCCGCGACAAGTTCGACATCTGGTCCACCCAGCCCGGCGGCTGCACCACCCGCCAGGCGGTCCTCGCCCGCGACGGCAAGGACGTCCAGGACAAGTCGAGCAGCTGCCAGCCGGAGTCCGGGTCCTGGTACTCGGCGTATGAAGACACAGATGTCACCGAGGTCGCGAAGGCGACCATCGACCACATGGTGCCCCTGGCAGAGGCCTGGCGCTCCTTTGGCAACGACCTGAAGGACCCCCAACTGCTCATCGCGTCGGAGTCGTCGAACACGTCGAAGTCCGACAGCGGGCCGGCCGACTGGAAGCCTACGAACCACGCCTTCTGGTGTACGTACGCCGCGGACTACACGCACATCAAGTCTGTACGGAAGCTGACCACCACCGACGACGAAAAAAAGGGCAGTCGATGTTCGCGACGCCGCCCTCCTTGTGGCCGCGCCCGCGCCGGCGGCAGCAACGGCTTCGCGATCTCCCGCAAGCCGTCCGGAACGATCCATCCCCACCGTCCACTCTCCATGTCCGGTACGACTGTCAACTGACCATGTAGGACACGGTCTAGCGAACGATTGGGCCGCCGCAGGTGGGTGATCGAACGGCCCATCTCCTGGCTGTCCGGCTACCGCAGACTCAGCCTCCGATACGAACGCCAACCCCCGCAACTACCTGGCCTTTCTCGGACTTGCCGCAGCCCTCTGCTGCTACAGGTGACTCCTCAAGCTCACCATGTAGGACACGGTCTAAAGGGCTGCGGCCGCTCGGTCGTGGAGCGTACGGGCCGTGTCGGCCGGCCAGGGCGCTGATCGCCCCGGCTGCCCGCGTGGCGGGAAGGGCGCTACCTGGGCCCTGTCAGGACAGTTCGGAGATGTTGGTCCCGGGGGGTAGCAGGAGCCCCTCTGGGGCTGTTGGCAGTCCGAAGCGCGGGGGGTGAGTGAACGTCGCGGTACGGGAAAGATCAACGGTGCCGCCGGTGAAGCGGGCGGGCGGGACTGTGATGTGGAGGCTCTGCAGGCGGTGCTCACCGAAGCCCACGATGGTGCCGGTGAAGCTGGATCCGGCGAAGTCGACGAGACCGCCGGAGAACTCGGCGTCCTCGAAGCGGATCTCTCCGGCGCTGAAAGCGGCATCGCGGAAGTTCACACGGGCGCCAGCGAAACGGGCACTGTCGAAGGTGACCCAGCCGCCGCTGAAGACGGCCCGGTCGAAGCGGACGGTGCCGCTGCGGAACTCGGCGAGGCGGAAGTAGACGCAACTCCCGTCGGCGAATTCGACCTCGTCGAAGACCACCTGGTCTCGATCGTGGCCAACGAAGAGCGCGTTGACGAAGATGATGTCGGCGCCGGTGAAGCGGGCGCCACGGAAGTACGCCTCGTCGAGGACGGCTCCGGTGAAGTCGAGGTCGTACCCCTGCCAGGATTCGGGTGAGTCATCTCGCAGATGGGCGGCGATGAGCCGGAGGACGGTCTTGCGTATCTCACGTTCGCGTTGCCAGGCGACGAGGGCCGACTCGTTGGCCGGAGGATCGGGCGCATAGGGCATCCTCAGGTAGCCGCACAGCACGTCGATACAGGTCTGACGCTCCTGGCGCCACTCGTCGGCGAGCCGGGCCAAGGCATACGCACCCGCCATCCGGGTCGCTGGTTGATCCGCCCCGAGCTGATCGGCTGCGGCCCCGAACCGGTCGGTGAAGGATCTGCCATGCTCACGCTCCTCACTCACCTCACTGAGGTGCTGGCGCCGGTAGCCGACGACCAGAGCCACCACGCCGCCAGCTCCAGCGACGATCGCCAATGCGATCTTGATGCCGTCGTAAATATCTCCGGGCTTGAGTGGTCCGGCTACGTGCAGCCGAGGCGTACCCAGAAGCAGCCAGAGCGCGGCCGCGACGATGCCGACCGTGAAGGCGGAAAGCACCAGCACAACAGCAACATGCAGGCTCAGCGACCACCGCATCACGCTTCGAGGACCTGGACCTGACCGCTCGCCCCTGGCTGTCACGCCATCAGCCTAGGGCCGGCCTCAAGATCAAGTAATGGCGTCCGATTGAATTTGCGCAGTGCGACCAGTCCGCCCAGTCACCTCTGAGGCCACCGCCGAACAAACGCTCGGTTTGGCTGCCAGTCAGCCCTTGGTGCTGCGCCGGCTGCTGGGACGACCGACTCAGGTGATGCAGTCGGGAGAGGGACCCGCCGCCCGGCCGACAGCTTCAACACGTGGAGGGGCAAGGACTCATCAGTCGATGTCTGGGATATCAATCTCTGCGAGGAGGCGGGCCGCGAGGTCGTCGTCCCACTGCAGGGCCCAGGCGCGCAGTGCGGTGGTGGTGGCAGGGTCGAGCCCGTAGGCAGCGAGCTTGACTGGTCCCGGTGTGCGATCGACTCGGTCACTCTCCGGCTGCATAAGGGGGCCGATCTCAAGGACCCGGGCCGCCGGCCGGCCTGGCTCCGCGACCTGATCACCATGCACCGCCGCAGCCCTTTCGGAACCGGCCAGCAGATCGCCCATACACTCCTTGCCGCCCTGCGCGAGGAAGTGAAGGAACGAGCTGCACACGCCGAAACCAGCGACACCTCACTGCTCGCCCGGCTCGACGAGCTTGAATGGGCCCAGGCCCTGCGCGCACTGGACGAGCTCGACGTTCTCACCGGCTCTCTCCTGCGGGCAGTCAAGGAGGCGCTGACGTACCTCGACCGGCGCACCTACGACATGTTCGGCGCCCGGGTGGAGCAGCTCCCGCTGATCTGGGCGCGGCTGGTGGACGCCGGCTTCGAGCCGGGGCACGCCTACGGCAAGTCGCTGCGCACGGTGAAGTCCTGCGTGGGCTCCACCTGGTGCCGGTACGGCGTGCAGGACTCGGTCCGCATGGCGATCGAC